>NZ_JAMYBV010000019.1:0-87463 GCF_024126635.1 Pseudomonas sp. VA159-2
GAAGGCTGCGATCCTGGGTCTGCTGCGCAGCCCTTTCGCGACACAAGGCCGCTCCTACAGGGGCCGTTGCAGGGCCGGGGCCAGGCGTCGCAGGCAAGCGACGCTCCCGCCATCTGCGCCATGTTAAGGTTCCCCCTTGGAACCGACTGCCACCCGAGAACAACCAATGCCCCAGACCACCTCACTGCACCCAGGCTTCATGATCGTCCAGGGCAACCGCCTGGATGACTTGCGCAACCTGGTGGTGAGCGTGATGCGTCGCTATCCCTTGGCGCCGCTGGAAAACGAAATCGCCCTGGTGCAGAGCAACGGTATCGCCCAGTGGCTGAAGCTGGCCCTGGCCGAGGATCCCCAGGAGGACGACCAGGGGGGGTGTGGCATTGCCGCGGCCATCGAGGTGCAATTGCCGGGCAGTTTCATGTGGCAGCTGTATCGCCGGGTCCTGGGCCGCGACGAAATCCCCGAGGTATCGCTGCTCGACAAGGCCCCGCTGACCTGGCGCCTGATGCGCCTGCTGCCGGAGGTGATCGAGCTACCGCACTTCGAGCCGCTGCGCCGCTTCCTGACCGATGACAGCGACTTGCGCAAGCGCTACCAGTTGGCCGAGCGCCTGGCCGATCTGTTCGACCAGTACCAGGTCTACCGGGCCGACTGGCTCAAGGACTGGGCCAACGGCGCCCATGTACTCCACACCGCGCGCGGTGAGCGCAAGCCCCTGGCCCCAGCTAATCGTTGGCAGGCCGAGTTGTGGCGGATCCTGCTCGAGGACGTGGGGGAAGCCGGCATGGCACAAAGCCGGGCGGGTGTGCATCAACGCTTCATCGAGAGGATCAACAGCCTGGAGCAAGCCCCCGCCGGCCTGCCTGCGCGGCTGATCGTCTTCGGTATCTCGTCGTTGCCGGCGCAGATTCTCGAGGCGCTGGCCGGGCTTGCCCGTTTCAGCCAGGTACTGCTGTGCGTGCACAACCCCTGCCGCCACCACTGGGGCGACATCGTCGCCGACAAGGACCTGCTGCGTCACCAGTACAAACGCCAGCAGCGCAAGCAGGGCATGCCGCTGCAACTGGACGACGAACTGCTGCACCAGCACGCCCACCCGCTGCTGGCCGCCTGGGGCAAGCAGGGTCGCGACTACATCAACCTGCTCGACAGTTACGACGACCCCGGCAGCTACCAGAGCGTGTTCAGCGACGGACGCATCGACCTGTTCAGCGACGGCGAGCCGAAGACCCTGCTCAACCAGTTGCAGGACGATATCCTCGAGCTGCGCCCGTTGGCGGAAACCCGCGAGCAATGGCCTGCGGTGGAGCCTGCGAAGGACCGCTCGGTACGCTTTCATGTCGCCCACAGCCCGCAACGTGAGGTGGAGATCCTCCACGACCAGTTGCTCGCCCGGTTCAGCGCCGACCCGAGCCTGCGCCCGCGGGACATCATCGTCATGCTCCCGGCGATCGATACCTACGCGCCGCACATCCGCGCGGTATTCGGCCAGCTGGAGCGCAACGACCCGCGCTACATCCCCTTCACCCTCACCGACCAGGGCCAGCGCGGCCGCGACCCGTTGCTGATCGCGCTGGAGCACCTGCTCAAGTTGCCCGACAGCCGCTTCGCCGTGAGCGAAGTGCTCGACCTGCTGGATGTCCCGGCCGTGCGCGCCCGCTTTGCCATCCAGCAGAGCGACCTGGCCACCTTGCACCGCTGGATCGAAGGCGCCGGCATTCGCTGGGGGCTCAGCGCCCAGCAGCGAGCCACCTTGGGCCTGCCCGAAGGGTTGGAGCAGAACAGCTGGCGATTCGGCCTGCGGCGCATGCTGCTCGGCTATGCGGTGGGGGTGGGCGAGGGCTGCGACGGTATCGAGCCCTACGACGAGATCGGTGGCCTTGACGCGGCGTTGATCGGCCCGTTGGTGGCGCTGCTCGATGCCCTGGACGTGGCCTGCCAGGCCCTGTCGCAGCCTGCCACCGCCACTGAGTGGGGCGAGCGGCTGCATGCCCTGTTGCAGGTGTTCTTCCTGGCCGAGGACGAACATGACGAACTGCTGCTGGTGCAGCTCCAGGACCTGCGCGACACCTGGCTGGAAACCTGCGAAGCGGTCGGCCTGCAGGACCTGCTGCCGCTCACGGTGGTACGCGAGGCCTGGTTGTCGGGCCTGGATCAGGGCAAGCTGTCCCAGCGTTTCCTCGCCGGTTCGGTGAATTTCTGCACGTTGATGCCGATGCGGGCCATCCCGTTCCGCGTGGTTTGCCTGCTGGGCATGAACGACGGCGACTACCCGCGGGCGCAGCCGCCACTGGATTTCGACCTGATGGCCAGCGACTACCGCCCCGGCGATCGTTCGCGCCGCGAAGATGACCGCTACCTGTTGCTCGAGGCCCTGCTTTCGGCGCGCGACCAGTTGTATGTCAGCTGGGTGGGCCGCAGCATTCGCGACAACAGCGAGCGCCCGGCATCGGTGCTGGTGGGCCAGTTGCGCGACCATCTGGCCGCCGGTTGGCAGTTGGCCGGCGCCAAGGCCGGGCAACGGGACGACCCGGGGCAACAGTTGCTCCACGCGCTGACCCAGGAGCACCCGTTGCAGCCTTTCAGCCAGCGCTACTTCCAGAAAGGCAGCCCGCTGTTCAGCTTTGCCAATGAGTGGCTGGTGCTGCATCAGGCCGAGGCCGAGGGGCAGGCCGAGCATGTCGAGCTGCCGCCGTACAGCAGCGATGAACCGCTGAGCCTGACGCAGTTGCAGGACTTTTTGCGCCACCCGGTACGCCACTTCTTCAGCCAGCGCCTGAAAGTGTTCTTCGAAGCCCTGGAAGCACCGACCCCGGACGAAGAGCCCTTCAGCCTCGATGCGCTGCAACGCTATGGCCTGAGTGAAAGCCTGTTGGGCGCGGCGTTGGCCGACCCGGACAACGCCGAGCAAGCGCTGCACACCCAGGCGCGCCGCCTCCAGGCCTGCGGCCTGCTGCCCCTGGCCGGTTTCGGCGAGGCCCTGCAGGTTGAGCTGATCCAGCCGCTGCCGGACCTGCTGCAACGCCACCGGCAGTTGTTGCAGCGTTGGCCGAGCGTGGTCGAAGGCGCTTTGCCGATTCACTTCGAACACGGGCCGCACCGCCTGGAAGGCTGGCTCGGCCGGGTCTACCAGGCCGAGGACCAGAGCCTGCTGAGCATTGCCACGGTGCCCAACGCCATCAGCGCCGGGCGCAACAGCCTGAAGTGGCACCGCCTGGTACCGACCTGGGTCATGCACCTGGCCGCCTGCGCCTGCGGTTATCCACAGCACAGCGCCCTGGTGGCCAGCGACATCACCCTGTTGCTGGGCCCGCTGCCTCAACATGAGGCCGCCGAGCGCCTGGGCGACTTGCTGGTGGCGCGCCAGGCCGGCATGAACACGCCGTTGCCGGTGGCGACCAAGACCGCCTTCGCCTGGCTCGCCCAGGAAGACCCGGACAAGGCCCTGGCTGCCGCGACCCGCGCCTACGAAGGCGATGGCCAGAACAGCTTTGGCGAGCGCAGCGAGAGCCTGGCCCTGGCCCGGCAATTCCGTGACTTTGCCGCGCTGGCCCTGGACGAGACGTTCGAAGGTTGGTGCGAAACCCTGTATCGCCCGCTGTTCGCCGCGCCCTGGCAGACCCTGGGTAACCCGGAGAGCGACCAATGAGCCAAGCCCGCCCCCTGGCGTTGAGTTTTCCCCTGCACGGCAGCCAACTGATCGAGGCCAGCGCCGGTACCGGCAAGACCTTCACCATTTCCGCGCTGTACCTGCGCCTGATCCTCGGGCATGGTGGCGCCCAGGCGTTCAGCCGCGAACTGCTGCCGCCGCAGATCCTCGTGGTGACCTTCACCGATGCCGCCACCAAGGAGCTGCGCGAGCGTATCCGCGCGCGCCTGGCCGAGGCGGCGCGGTTCTTCCGTGGCGAGCTGCAAGACGCCGACCCGCTGTTGCATCAACTGCGCGACGATTATCCACAGGCGCACTGGGCACGTTGCGCCAGCCGCCTGGAGATCGCCGTGCAGTGGATGGACGAAGCGGCGGTGTCGACCATCCACGGCTGGTGCCAGCGCATGTTGCGCGAACACGCCTTCGACAGCGGCAGCCTGTTCACCCAGAGCCTGGAAACCGACCACAGCGAACTGCTTGGGCAGGTCATGCGCGATTACTGGCGGCGCTTCTGCTACGGCATGCGCGGCGAGTCGCTGGCCTGGGTGCGTGGCAACTGGGGCAGCCCGGATGCCTTGCTGCCACGCATCAGGCCGTTGTTCGGGCGGGTGCGTGGCCAGGCCGACGAAGGCGACCCGCAGGCGCTGATCGAAGCGACCCTGCGCCAGCGCACCGAGCAACTGGGCCAACTCAAGGCGCCATGGGGCGCCTGGGCCGACGAGCTGCAGCAGATCTGCCGCGATGCCGTGGCCGCCAAGCAGGCGGACGGACGCAAGTTGCAAGCGCGCTACTTCGAGCCCTGGTTCGACAAACTGCGCGCCTGGGCTGGTGACGAGCAGGCCATGGAGCTGGACCTGGGCACCGGTTTCACCCGCCTGACCCCGGCCGGCATGGCTGAAGCCTGGAAGGCCGGCGAGCCCCCCGAGCATCCGGCGCTGCGTGCCATGGAAACCCTGCGCGAGCAATTGCAGGGGCTCGCCAGCCCCGATGCACGCCTGCTGGAGCATGCCGCGGCCTGGGTCTCGGCGCGCTTCGAGGTGGAAAAGCGCCGGCGGGCCGAAATGGGCTTCGACGACATGCTCCTGCGGTTGCAGCATGCCCTGGGCAGCGACGCTGGCGAGCGCCTGGCCGGGTTGATCCGCGAGCAGTTCCCGGTGGCCTTGATCGACGAATTCCAGGACACCGACCCGGTGCAGTACGGCATCTTCGAGTGCATCTACCGGATCGGCGAAAACAACCCGGACACCGGCCTGTTCATGATCGGCGACCCCAAGCAGGCGATCTACGCCTTCCGCGGCGCCGACATCTTTACCTACCTGGCCGCCCGGCGTGCCACTGCCGGGCGCTTGCACAGCCTGGACACCAACTACCGCTCCAGCCAGGCCATGGTCGCGGCGGTCAACCGGGTGTTCCTCGAGGCCGAGGCGCGGCGCGAAGGGCGCGGCGCGTTCTTGTTCCGCACCCAGGGCGACAACCCGCTGCCCTTCGTCGAAGTCCATGCCAAGGGCCGCAGCGAGCAGTTACTGATCGACGGCCAGGCCACTGCCGCGTTGCAATGCTGGCAGCTGGAGAGTGACGAGCCGGTATCCGGCACGCTGTATCGCCAACGCCTGGCGGCCAGTTGCGCCAGCCATATCGTCGCCTTGCTCGATGGCGGCCAGCAGGGTGTCACCGGTTTTGCCGATGCGGCCGGTAAGTTGCGGCCCTGCCTGCCTGCGGATATCGCCATCCTGGTGCGCGATGGCCGCGAGGCGCAGATGGTCCGCGCCGAGCTGGCTGCCCGCGACGTGCGCAGCGTGTATCTGTCGGACAAGGACTCGGTGTTCGCCGCCCAGGAGGCCCACGACCTGCTGGCCTGGCTCAAGGCCTGCGCCGAGCCGGATGCCGAGCGCCTGCTCAAGGCCGCGCTGGCCAGCCTGACCCTCGACCTGCCGTTGATCGAGCTGGAGCGGCTGAACCAGGACGAGCGCGTCTGGGAAGACTGGGTGATGCGTTTTCGGCGCTACCGCGACACCTGGCAACGCCAGGGCGTGCTGCCGATGCTGCGCCGCCTGCTGCATGACTTCCAGCTGCCGCGCACGCTCATGGGCCGCAGCGACGGCGAACGGGTGCTGACCAACCTGCTGCACCTGGCCGAGCTGCTGCAACAGGCAGCGGGCGAACTGGATGGCGAGCAGGCACTGATTCGCCACCTCTCCGAGCACCTGGCCAGCGCCGGGCAGGCCGGCGAAGAGCAGATCCTGCGTCTGGAGAGCGACGAACAGCTGGTCAAGGTGGTGACCATCCACAAGTCCAAGGGCCTGGAGTACCCCTTGGTCTACCTGCCGTTCATCTGCACCAGCAAGCCGGTGGACGGCCAGCGCCTGCCGCTGGGCTGGCATGACGACGAGGGGGTCGCGCACCTTACGCTGACCCCCGATGCACGGCAGATCGAGCGCGCCGACGATGAACGCCTGGCCGAGGACCTGCGCCTGCTCTACGTGGCCCTGACCCGGGCCCAGCACGCCTGCTGGCTGGGGGTGGCCGACCTCAAGCGCGGTACCCAGCGCAGTTCGCAGTTGCACCGTTCGGCCCTGGGCTACCTGCTCGGCGGCGGCGTGCCGCTGGCGGCGAGCAACCAATTGGCCGGGTGGCTCGACACCCTGGCGGCCAGTAGCCCGAGCATCGCCAGGCTGCCGTTGCCGCCGGCCGACGAACAGCGCTACCGCATACCGGACAACCAGCGCGAGCTGCTGCCCCCGCGCAAGCCACGGCGCGCCGCCGCCGAGCATTGGTGGATCGCCTCGTACAGCGCCCTGCGCCTGGGTGACCAGACCCTGGTCGCCGACAGTTCCCAGGCCCAGCAACTGCTGGACGACGAAACCCTGGACAGCCAGTTGCTGCGCGAGGTGCCGGCCGAGGCCGGCGATATTCATCGTTTCCCCCGCGGCCCGAACCCCGGCACCTTCCTCCACGGCCTGCTCGAGTGGGCCGGGCGCGAAGGGTTCGCCGAGGTCAGTGCCCTGCCCGACGAGATCGAGCGCACCGTTGGCCGGCGTTGCAACCGGCGTGACTGGAAGGGCTGGATCCCGACGCTCACGCAATGGCTGCAACAGCTGCTGGTACAGCCCTTGCCGCTGCAGGGCATTAGCGTGAGCCTGGCGGGGTTGCGCCAGTACCAGATCGAAATGGAGTTCTGGTTCGCCAGCCACCGGGTCGATGCGCAGCAGCTCGATCATCTGGTGGTGCGCCATACCCATGCCGGCGCCGCGCGCCCGGCGGCCTTGCCGACCGTGCTCAACGGCATGTTCAAGGGCTTCATCGACCTGGCCTTCGAACTCGATGGGCGCTACTACGTGGCCGACTACAAGTCCAACTGGCTCGGCCCCGATGCCGGCGCCTACGAGGCCCAGGCCATGGAGCAGGCGATCCTCGAGCACCGCTACGACCTGCAGTACGTGCTCTACCTGCTGGCCCTGCATCGCCAGCTGCGCGCGCGCCTGCCCGACTACGACTACGACCGCCATGTCGGCGGTGCCTTGTTCATCTTCCTGCGTGGCGTCACCACGGCGGGCCATGGGCTGTACCACGCCCGGCCGCCACGGGCGCTGATCGAGCAGCTCGACGCGCTGTTTCGCGGCGAGCACGCCCCCGAACAACAGGACCTGTTTGCCGGAGCCGCGCCATGAGCCGACGCCTCGACGACCTGCTGCCCACCCCGTTGCAGGCCGAACACCTCAGCGCCCTGGCGCCACTGGGCGACAGCCATGACCTGCTGGCCCTGCTCGATCGCTGGGTCGAGCGCGGCTGGTTGCGCGCCCTCGACCGGGCGTTCGTCAGCTTCCTCGAGGAGCGCGCGCCCGGCAGCGATCCGCTGGTGCTGCTGGCGGCGGCGTTGGCCAGCCACCAGCTGGGCCATGGCCATGTCTGCCTCGACCTGCGCCAGACCCTTGCCGAGCCGGATTTCGCCCTGTCGTTGCCGCCGGAAGGGGATGCCCTGACCGGCCCCCTGCTGCTGCCCTCGCAGTTGCTGGGCGGCCTCGACCTGGGGCTGTGGTTGCAGCGCATCGGCCAGAGCACCCTGGTGGCCGATGGCGATGCCCCTGCGCAACGCCCGCGGCCCTTGGTGCGCAGTGGCGAACGCCTGTACCTGCGGCGCTACTGGGCCTACGAGCGGCGCATCGACGCCACGCTGCACCAGCGCCTGGCCCGGCAGCTGCCGGTGCAGGCCGACTTGCCGCAGCGCCTGGCGCAGCTGTTCGACGGCGGCGCCCCCGCAGGCGAGGTGGACTGGCAAAAGCTTGCCTGTGCCCTGGCGACCCGCGCCGGTTTCAGCGTGATCACCGGTGGCCCGGGTACCGGCAAGACCACCACGGTGGTGCGCCTGCTGGCGCTGTTGCAGGCGCCGGCGGTCGAGCAGGGGCGGCCGCTGCGTATCCGCCTGGCGGCGCCGACCGGCAAGGCCGCGGCACGCCTGACCGAATCCATTGGCCAACAGGTGGCGCGCCTGCAAGTGGCGGCCGAGGTGCGCGAGCAGATCCCCACCGAGGTCAGCACCGTGCACCGCCTGCTGGGCAGCCGCCCTGGGTCGCGGCACTTCCGCCATCACGCGGGCAATCCCTTGCCGCTGGACGTGCTGGTGGTCGACGAGGCGTCGATGATCGACCTGGAAATGATGGCCAACCTGCTCGATGCCCTGCCGGCCAGCGCGCGCCTGGTGCTGCTGGGCGACAAGGACCAGTTGGCCTCGGTGGAAGCCGGCGCGGTGCTGGGTGACCTGTGCCGGGATGCCGAGGATGGCTGCTATTGGCCGCAGACCCTGGCCTGGCTGGAGCAGATGGGAGGGCAGTCACTGGCCGGCATCGGCTTGCAGGCGGGCGATGAGCCGCGCAAGCCACTGGCCCAGCAGATTGTCATGCTGCGCCATTCCCGACGCTTTGGTGAGGGCAGCGGCATCGGCCAGCTGGCGCGGCTGGTCAACCGCCAGCAGGCGCAGGAGGCGCGGGCGCTGTTGGCCACCCGGCTCGACGATGTGTTCTGCCTGACGCTCGGTGGCGAGCACGACAAGCGCTTCGACCGCCTGCTGCTCGATGGCCTCAACCAGGGCGCGCAGGGCCCGCAAGGTTACCGCAGCTACCTGCGAACCATCGGCCGCCTGCGCCCGGCGCCGGGTACCGCCGCCGACGATCCGCGCTGGGAGCACTGGGCCGGCGAGGTGCTGCGCAGTTTCGAGGGCTTCCAGTTGCTGTGCGCGGTGCGCAAGGGCGCCTGGGGCGTGGAGGGGCTGAACGAACGGGTGGCCCGGGTGCTGCACAACGCTGGGCTGATCGACAACCAGCAAGCCTGGTACGAAGGCCGCCCGGTGTTGGTGACCCGCAACGACTACGGCCTTGGCCTGATGAACGGCGATATCGGCATTGCCCTGCGCCTGCCGGACGAGCAGGGCCAGGCGCTGCTGCGGGTGGCCTTCCCGCGCAACGACGGCAGTGGTGGCGTGCGTTTCGTCCTGCCCAGCCGGCTCAGCGAAGTGGAAACCGTGTTCGCCATGACCGTGCACAAGTCCCAGGGCTCGGAGTTCAGCCATACCGCGCTGGTGCTGCCCGACGCACTGAACCCGGTGCTGACCAAGGAGCTGGTGTACACCGGCATCACCCGCGCCAAGCACTGCTTCAGCCTGATCGAGCCGCGCGCCGGGGTGTTCGAGGAGGCCGTGGAACGCAAGGTCAGGCGGGTGTCGGGGCTGATGCTGGAGCAAGTCTGACGCTGGAGTTCGCCGCCGATATGCTATCGTTGCGGCATTATCTGCAAATACTTTTGTGAGATTTCCCTCCATGACAGTGGCTGTCTCGGCCTTGAGACGAGTGACGGGCTGTGCGTTCTCGCTGCTGATGGCCCTGCTGTTGTCGAACGGCGCGTCCGCCTGGGCGGCCGGTAGCGTGCCGGACGCGCAAGTGCAGCAGCGCGCCCGGGCCGTGACCCAGGTGGTGCTGGGCATCCTCAGCTACGCACGCTGGCCGGCCGAGCCCAACCCCTTGCGCCTGTGCCTGGTCGGCCCCACCGAGTACGCCGATGACCTGATCAAGGGCAACGTGCAGAGCTCCGGGCAGCCGCTGCAGGTGCGGCGCCTGCTGGCCAACGACCCGAGCCTGGCCAGCGCCTGCGATGCGGTGTACATCGGCAAGCTCGACCAGGCCCACCGCGAGCGGCTGTTCCAGGCGCTCAACGGCCACCCAATACTGAGCATCAGCGAGGCCGGCGACCCATGCACGGTCGGCAGCCTGTTCTGCCTGCGCATTGGCGACCCGCAGGTGGCCTTCGACGTCAACCTCGACTCGGTGGCGCGCAGTGGCGTGCGCATCCACCCCAGCGTGCTGCAATTGTCGCGACGCCGGGCAGGGCAGCCATGAAACGTCCAGCCAAGCGCGTCAGCCGGCCAACCTTGCGTGCGGTACTGGGCCGCGGCCACCTGGGCGTGGCCTTGCTCGCCGCCGGCCTTGCCGGGGTGCTGGTGACCCTGCTCGGGGTCGCGGCGCTGCGGGTGTACGCCAACCACAACCTGCACCTGATCGCCCGCTCCATCAACTACACCGTCGAGGCCGCCGTGGTATTCGACGACAGCGCCGCGGCCAACGAGGCGCTGGCGCTGATCGCCGCCACCGAGGAGGTGGCCGATGCCAAGGTGTACGACAACGACGGCGACCTGCTGGCCCATTGGCAACGCGATGAGCAGGGGGTGATGGCGCAGTTGCAGACCCAAGTGGCGCGCAGCCTGCTGGAAGAGCCGATCAGCATGCCGGTGCAGCACATGGGCCAGCGGGTCGGCCATATCGAGCTGACCGGTCAGGGCGGCAGCCTGGTGCGCTTCCTGCTCAGCGGCCTGGTTGGCATCCTGGTGTGTACCGTGCTCAGCGCGGTGCTGGCGCTGTACCTGTCGCGCCGGGTGTTCGGCGATATCATCCGGCCGCTGCGCCACCTGGCCAGCGTCGCCCACGCCGCGCGCCGCGAGCGCAGTTTCGACCGACGCGTGCCCGAGACGCAGATCGCCGAGCTCAATGAGCTGGGCAACGACTTCAATGCCCTGCTCGATGAACTGGAAGCCTGGCACAGCCACTTGCAGAGCGAGAACGAGAGCCTTGCCCACCAGGCCAGCCACGACAGCCTCACCGGCCTGCCCAACCGCGCGTTCTTCGAGGGCCGCCTGAGCCGCAGCCTGCGCAGCGCTGCGCGCAACGAGGAGCACCTGGCGCTGCTGTTCCTCGACAGTGACCATTTCAAGCAGATCAACGACAGCCTCGGCCACGCGGTGGGCGACGAGGTGCTGGTGAGCGTCGCCAGCCGGGTGCGCGCGCAACTGCGCGAGCATGACCTGGTGGCGCGGCTGGGCGGCGACGAGTTCGCCATTCTGCTGACGCCGCTGCACTCGCGCGAGGACGCCCAGCGCATCGCCGAGAAGATCATCGCCAGCATGAAGGTGCCGGTGCCGCTGGAGGATGGCAACAGCATCACTACCTCGCTGAGTGTCGGCATCGCCTATTACCCCGACGACGGCCGCGACCCGGCCAGTCTGCTCAATGCCGCCGATGCGGCGATGTACCAGGCCAAGCGCAAGCGCCGTGGCCATTGGCAAGTGGCCCAGCCGGAGCGCCGTGTCACTGACGTAAAGAACAGGAGCTGAACCGTGACCAACCGTTTTCCCATGCTGCGTTTCCCGATTTTTGCCCTGCTGCTGGCTCTGCTGGCGCTTGCCGGCTGCCAGAGCGTGCCGCCCAAGGGCCTGACCCCCGAGCAGGTGGCGGTGCTCAAGCGCGAGGGCTTCGCCCCGACCGACGAAGGCTGGGCGTTCGACCTGTCGGGCAAGGTGCTGTTCGGCAGCGACCTGGACAGCCTCAACAGCCAGAGTGAGTCGATCGTCGAGCGCATCGGCAAGGCCTTGCTGTCGGTGAACATCCAGCGGGTGCGCATCGACGGCCATGCCGATGCCTCGGGCAAGGCCGCCTACAACCAGCAGTTGTCCGAGCGTCGCGCGCAGAGCGTGGCCAAGGCGCTGATCGGCATCGGCATGCAGCCGCAGAACATCCAGACCCGCGGCATGGGCAGCAGCCAGCCGGTGGCCGACAACCGCACCGCGGTAGGGCGCATGGAGAACCGCCGGGTGTCGATCGTGGTGGGCTCCGACTGAGGCTATTGGAGCCGCTGCGCGTTCCCTTCGCCGGCAAGCAATCACGTATTGTTTGGTAGGAGCCGGCTTGCCGGCCAACGGGCCACATGGCGGTCCTCGTCAGTGTCGGGCGAACTTCATGTCCCGCGTCTGCCCCATCAGCAACGGCGCATTGGCCTCGGTCACCTCGCGGATGTAGTCCCACAGCAGGGTGATCCGCTTCAACTTGCGCAGATCCTCCCGGCAGTACATCCAGAACTGCCGCGTCACCTCGACCTGCTCCGGCAGCACCGTCACCAGCCGTGGGTCCTGCGCCGCCAGGAAACACGGCAGGATCGCCAGCCCGCGCCCCTGCAACGCCGCCGTGTACTGGGCGATCACGCTGGTGCTGCGCAGGTGCGCCTGGGCGTTGGGGATCAGGTTGGCCAGGTACAGCAACTCCGAACTGAATGCCAGGTCGTCGACGTAGCTGATGAACGGATGCTGCGCCAGGTCGGCAAGCTGCTGGATCGGCGGGTGGCGCGCCAGGTAGTCCTGGGTGGCGTACAGGCGCAGGCGGTAGTCGCACAGCTTGCAGCACACGTAAGGCCCATGTTCCGGCCGCTCCAGGGCGATGACGATGTCGGCCTCGCGCTTGGACAGGCTGATGAAGTGCGGCAGCGGCAGGATATCCACCGATATCGCCGGCCAGGCGTCGACGAAATGGCTCAGCTGCGGGGTGACGAAAAAGCTGCCGAAGCCTTCTGTGCAGCCCATGCGCACATGCCCCGACAACGCCACGCCCGAGCCTGAGACTTGCTCGCAGGCCATGTGCAGGGTGCTTTCGATCGATTCGGCATAGCCCAGCAGGCGTTGGCCCTCGGCGGTGAGGACGAAGCCGTTGGTGCGCGACTTCTCGAACAGCAATGTGCCCAGCGCCCCTTCCAGTGAGCCGATGCGCCGCGAGACCGTGGTGTAGTCCACGCTCAGGCGCTTGGCCGCACTGCTGGCCTTGCGGGTGCGCGCTACCTCAAGAAAGAACTTGAGGTCGTCCCAGTTGAGCGCGCTGAGGGAGGTGAGGTCTTTTTGCATGATGATCCGGTTTTTTTGTGCATTCTTGTTGGATGTTTGCACATCTATACTCGATCTCAGCCCCTAGACGCCACCCCGTGTTCACCCCGGCGTAGGCGATCTCGTTCCGACAATAATTCCAAGGAGAGCGCAGATGAACGCACCGCAAACCCCCGACCAGACCAAGGTCGAGCAGGTCAAGCTGCTGATCGACGGCCAGTGGGTCGAGTCGAAGACCACCGAGTGGCGCGATATCGTCAACCCGGCCACCCAGCAAGTGCTGGCGCGAGTGCCGTTCGCCACCGAGGAGGAGGTGAACGCCGCCGTGGCCGCCGCCGAGCGTGCTTTCAAGACCTGGCGTGACACCCCGATCGGCGCGCGCATGCGCATCATGCTCAAGTTGCAGGCGTTGATCCGTGAGCACAGCAAACGCATCGCCTTGACCCTCAGCGCCGAGCAGGGCAAGACCATTGCCGATGCCGAAGGCGATATCTTCCGCGGCCTGGAAGTGGTCGAGCACGCAGCGTCCATCGGCACCCTGCAGATGGGCGAGTTCGCCGAGAACGTCGCCGGCGGTGTCGACACCTACACCCTGCGCCAGCCGATCGGCGTGTGCGCCGGCATCACCCCGTTCAACTTCCCGGCGATGATCCCGCTGTGGATGTTCCCGATGGCCATCGTCTGCGGTAACACTTTCGTGCTCAAGCCGTCCGAGCAGGACCCGCTGTCGACCATGATGCTGGTCGAGCTGGCGCTGCAGGCGGGCATTCCGGCCGGCGTGCTCAACGTGGTGCACGGCGGCAAGCAGGTGGTCGATGGCATTTGCACCCACCCGGACATCAAGGCGATCTCCTTCGTCGGCTCGACCGAAGTCGGCACCCACGTCTACAACCTCGGCAGCCAGCACGGCAAGCGCGTGCAATCGATGATGGGCGCCAAGAACCATGCGGTGATCCTGCCCGACGCCAACCGCACCCAGACCATCAACGCCCTGGTCGGCGCCGCCTTTGGCGCGGCCGGCCAGCGCTGCATGGCCACCTCGGTGGCGGTGCTGGTGGGCAAGGCCCGCGAGTGGCTGCCGGACATCAAGGAGGCCGCCAGCAAGCTCAAGGTCAACGCCGGCAGCGAACCGGGCACCGATGTCGGCCCGGTGGTCTCCAAGCGCGCCAAGGAGCGTGTGCTGGGCCTGATCGAAAGCGGTATCAAGGAGGGCGCCAAGCTCGAGCTCGATGGCCGCGGCGTCAAGGTGCCGGGCTACGAGCAAGGCAACTTCGTCGGCCCGACCCTGTTCTCCGGGGTGACCACCGACATGCAGGTCTACACCCAGGAAATCTTCGGCCCGGTGCTGGTGACCCTGGAGGTCGACACCCTCGACGAGGCCATCGCCCTGGTCAACGCCAACCCGTTCGGCAACGGCACTGGCCTGTTCACCCAGAGCGGCGCGGCGGCGCGCAAGTTCCAGAGCGAGATCGACATCGGCCAGGTGGGCATCAACATCCCGATCCCGGTGCCGGTGCCGTTCTTCAGCTTCACAGGTTCGCGCGGCTCCAAGCTTGGCGACCTTGGCCCGTACGGCAAGCAGGTGGTGCAGTTCTACACTCAGACCAAGACCGTCACTGCCCGTTGGTTCGATGACGACAGCGTCAATGACGGTGTGAACACCACCATCAGCCTGCGCTAAGGAGCTCGTCATGCGTATCGCATTCATCGGCCTGGGCAACATGGGCGCGCCCATGGCCCGCAACCTGATCAAGGCCGGGCACCAGCTGAACCTGTTCGACCTCAACAAGACCGTGCTGGCCGAACTCGCCGAGCTGGGCGGGCAGGTCAGCAGCTCGCCGAAGGACGCCGCCGCCAACAGCGAGCTGGTGATCACCATGCTGCCGGCCGCGGCCCATGTGCGCGGCGTGTACTTGAACGAGGACGGCGTGCTGGCCGGCATCCGCCCCGGCACCCCGACCGTGGACTGCAGCACCATTGACCCGCAGACCGCCCGCGACGTCTCCAAGGCCGCGGCCGCCAAGGGCATCGACATGGGCGATGCGCCGGTTTCCGGCGGTACCGGTGGCGCGGCGGCCGGCACCCTGACCTTCATGGTCGGCGCCAGCGCCGAGCTGTTCGCCAGCCTCAAGCCGGTGCTCGAGCAGATGGGCCGCAATATCGTGCACTGCGGTGAAGTGGGCACCGGGCAGATCGCCAAGATCTGCAACAACCTGCTGCTGGGGATCTCGATGATCGGCGTGTCCGAGGCCATGGCCCTGGGCAATGCGCTGGGCATCGATACCAAGGTGCTGGCCGGCATCATCAACAGTTCGACCGGGCGTTGCTGGAGCTCCGACACCTACAACCCGTGGCCGGGCATCATCGACACTGCCCCGGCGTCCCGTGGCTATACCGGCGGCTTCGGCGCCGAGCTGATGCTCAAGGACCTGGGGCTGGCCACCGAGGCCGCGCGCCAGGCGCACCAGCCGGTGATCCTCGGCGCCGTGGCCCAGCAGCTGTACCAGGCCATGAGCCTGCGCGGCGAAGGCGGCAAGGATTTCTCGGCGATTGTCGAGGGGTACCGCAAGAAGGATTGACGAGCGAGTGGACTTGATCGCGGGCCGGGTGGCCCTTGCCTCTGTAACTGCGCACCAGAGGGGAGGGTGCCCGATCCGCGATTTTTTTTGATCTGTCTTTTTTGATCTGCCTTGGGCTGCGGCTGCGTCCTCGATCGCGACACAAGGCCGCTCCCACAGGGGGCGCAGGGCGGCCCCTACGGTATCAGGCGAAGACGAAGTACTTGCGCACGGTCTCGACCACTTCCCAGGTTCCCTTCATCCCCGGTTCGATCACGAACACATCCCCAGCCTTCAGATGCTTCGGCTCTTCACCCTCAGGGGTGACGATGCAATAGCCCTCGAGGAAATGGCAGTACTCCCACTTCTCATAGTTGACCTCGAACTTGCCCGGCGTGCAGATCCAGGTGCCCATGATCTTGCTGCCGTCGGCGGACAGGTAGGCATTGAGGTTGACGGTGTGCGGGTCGCCGCCGATGCGCTTCCACTTGGTGGCGTCGACCACCGGGGTCGGGCAGGTTTCGCGCAGGACGGTGATGAAATCGGACATGGCGTGGCTCCAGGTAACAGGTGAAAAGACGCATCACCATAGGGCCATCGACGTACGGGCAGTTGCCTGGGCTCGACGTCCAGCTGCCTGCCTGCGCTATGCTGGCATCTGCGCCTTGCAGAAGTGGATGAAGGCGGACACTTGTGCCGGCCATTCGCCCAGACGCTCTTCGGCTTCGCCCAGGTAGGCGGCGCGAGCGTTGGCCAGTACCTGGCGATGGGGCTCGGGCAGGCGTGGCAGCAGCCATTCGGCGGCCACATCCTTGGCCACGATCGCGCCGGTTGTGCGGCTGTACCAGATGCGCGCCAGGGCCAGGATCACGGTGCGTTCGTCACCACGCCAATCATCTGCCGTGTTCCATTGGGCGAGGGTGTCACAGAAGGCCTGCGCCAGATCAGCCGTTGGCACCGGGGCGAACCAATCCGCGGCAGGTTGGCCTAAGAGGCACACACTATGCTGACGTGCCTTGGTCAGCAGGATGGCCAAGTCCGGGTCGAGCACCGCAGCTTCGATTTCGCCGGCGAGCAAAGCCTCGCGCAGCCATTCGCCAAATTGCAGTTCTCGACGTGCGGGATAGCGCCAGGGCTGGATATCGGCGTGAACCAGCAACGTCACTTCGAGCGCGCGCCAGTTGGCGTGGCACCCGGGAGGGGCGGAGACATCCAGAAGATCGAGCAGCAGCGACCGTCGAGTGACATCGTTCAGCGGCTGGGTCACGGTCACCAGCAAGTCGAGGTCGCTCTCTGGCTTCAGGCCGCCGGTTACCGCCGAGCCGTATAGATGGATGGCCAGCAACTGATCGCCGAGGTGCCGATGGAGCAATTGCTTGGCTGCATGCAGTTGTCGCTCGATCATTGGTGAAAGCCTCCTGGGGACACACCATAGCAAGGCCGCTCCCATCCTGCCCGCTCACACGAGGCAGTCGACGCAGGCCTCCCCCACAATGGCTTGCTTGATACTGGCACGCAGCGCCGCAATGACCTCGGCAACACTTCTGCCCGATATCTGCGGCGGGGTCTGGCTTTCACCGAACTCGCGCCAGACGAACAGCGTCAGCTCTGCACCGTCGGTCTGCGACAACGCCTGCTCCATCGAGCCGAACTGTTGCAGCGCCCGGTACCGTTCATCGCGCCAGAACAGCGCCTCGACCCAGTCGTACACCGGGATGAAGTGAAAATGCAGGGGCAGTCCCGGTGCATGACCGAATCGCCCAATGTATAGCCACTTGGGTGCCAGTTCCTGGTCCATCGCCTGCTGCACCTTGCTCATCAGTAGCCCCATTTCCGCCAAAGCCTCGGCGGGGAGGTCCGCCAGGCTATCGACTTGCGCTCGTGAACCGAACACCAGGTAGCCTGGCAGGCGCGAGGCCAGGTGATGGTTGATGATCCAGTGTTCACTTTCGTGGACGATGTAGTCGGCACGCATGTGCATTCCCTCACACCCACCAGTAGCGCACGAAGTGGAAGAACACCGGCGCGGCGAAGCACACCGAGTCCATGCGGTCGAGCATGCCGCCGTGGCCTTCGATCATGTGGCCCCAGTCCTTCACCCCGCGGTCGCGCTTGATCGCCGACATCACCAGCCCGCCAAAGAAGCCCATGGCGTTGACCGTCAACGCCATCAGCGCCGCCTGCCAGAAGGTGAACGGGGTGATCCAGCACAGCAGCGCGCCGATCAGGGTGGCCAGGGCCACGCCGCCCAGCAGGCCTTCGAGGGTCTTGGACGGCGACAGGTTGGGCGCCACCTTGCGCTTGCCGAACAGCTTGCCGCACACGTACTGCAACACGTCGCTGATCTGCACCACGAGGATCAGCCAGGCGATCAGCAGCAGGTTGCGGCCTTCGTAGCCGGGGATGTCCAGGGTCATCAGCGCCGGCACCGAGGACACGCAGTACACCGCGATCATCAAGCCCCACTGCACCTTCGAGGCGCGCTCGAGAAAGCGTGTGGTATCGCCGCCGAAGCTGGCCAGGATCGGCAGCAGCAGGAACAGGTAGACCGGGATGAAGATGCTGAACAGCCCGTACCAGTCCATGGCGATCAGCAGGTACTGCACCGGCAGCGCGACATAGAACGCCGCCGCCAGCGCCGGGTAGTCGCTGCGCCGGGTCGGGGTGAGGGTCATGAATTCGCGCAGGGCGTAGAACGACACGCCGTAGAACAGCACGATCACGCCGTACTTGCCGAACAGGAAGGCGATGCCGATCACCAGCACCATCACCCACCAGGCATTGATGCGCGCGTTGAGGTTGTCGATTACCGCGTGCGGCGCCGGGCCGGCGCGCCACTTGAGCAGGCGGCCGACCAGGCTGGCGAGCAGCAGCAGGGCGCCGATGCCGGCGAACAGGGACAGGGTGTTGTGATCCATCTCAGGCTTCCTTCGGGGCCAGGTTCAGCAGGGCCTGGCGGGCCCGCTCGAGAAAGGCATGCTTGCTTTCGTCCGGCTCCAGGTGCAGCGGCTCGCCGAAGCTCAGGGTGCACAGCAGCGGCAGCGGCAGGGCGCGGCCCTTGGGCATGACCCGGTTGAGGTTGGCGATCCATACCGGTATCAGTTCGACCTGCGGGTTGGCCGTGGCCAGGTGGAACAGGCCGCTCTTGAATGGCAGCAGCGGGTCGTCGGTCAGGTTGCGCGTGCCCTCGGGGAAGAAGATCAGCGAATCGCCCTGGGCCAAGGCATCGAGCACCGGTTGCAGCGGGTTGCCCTCGCTTGCGCCGTGCTGGCGGTCGATCAGCACGGCGTTGAACACCTGGCGGATCAGGAAATGGCGCATGCCTGGCTGGCACCAGTAGTCGGCACCCGCCACGGGACGTGTGCGCCGCCGCAACGGTTCGGGCAGCGCGGCCCACAGCAGCACGAAGTCGCCATGGCTGCTGTGGTTGGCGAAGTACAGGCGTTGCACCGGTTGCGGCGTGCAGCCCAGCCACAAGGCACGGGCGCCGGTGATCAGGCGGGCGGCGGAGGTGATGACGAAGGCGGTCAGGCTGGCGAGCATCGGGTTTATCCGGTGAAGGGAAGGGTGGCGATCAGCAGCACCTGCACGGCCAGGCACAAGGCCTGGCGGCGTAGCAGGGCCAGCGCGGCCTGGCTGCGGCTCGGCCAGTCGCGTGGATCGTGGCGGTTCGGTTTCAGGCGCAGTTCGAACAGTGCGCGGTCCAGTGCCTCGGTGTCGGCGGGCAGGTCAGTGCTGGTGCCGAGCTGGGCGAACAGCTCGGCATCCAGGGCGACGCGGATGGCCCAGTATTTGTGCGCCAGGCCGATCACCAGCACCGCTGCGCAGAGCAAGCGGGTGAGCGCAGGCAGGGCAATGCCCAGCAGCGGTGCGAGGCTATAAGCCAGGGCCAGCAGGGTGATGCCATCTGACAGGCGCTCCAGCTGGCGCCCGCGAGCGAGCAGGCTGGCGACCACAGGCAGGTTCATGAATAGGCTTCCAGTTGTTGCAGGGCGAGCTGGTGGGCCGTGTGCAGGACCACGCCTGGGCGCGCCTGGCGAATCAGCGCTTGGGCCTGTTCGGCAGTGGCACAGCGGCCGCTGAGCAGCAGCCAGGCGGCGACGGCACTGGCGCTGCGCGAGTAACCCAGGGCGCAGCAGACCAGCACCGGGCCTTGTCGCTGGCAGTGTTCGATGGCCTTGGCGGCCTGTTGCAGGGTTTCCCGGTCTGGGGCGATCAGGTCCAGGGTTGGCAGGCTCTGGTAGTGCTGTGGTGTTTTCCGCGCGGAGCGACTGACGGCAAGACAGGGCA
The DNA here is from genome assembly GCF_024126635.1 of Pseudomonas sp. VA159-2. Lineage (NCBI taxonomy): Bacteria > Pseudomonadati > Pseudomonadota > Gammaproteobacteria > Pseudomonadales > Pseudomonadaceae > Pseudomonas > Pseudomonas sp. VA159-2. Next base: position 19,685 of record NZ_JAMYBV010000019.1, read on the forward strand.
GCTCCGCGCTCAGGTCGACAATCGCGGCGAACGGCGATGCTTGCCTGCACCCAGGTACCCTGCCCAGATACACGCCGTCAGCCACCTCGTCCGCCTGCGGGTGGCGCCGGGTCCATAGCCGCGAATTGATCCAGGCGCCCAGCAGGTAAGGCGCCAGCAGCCAGCTGGCGGCCACCGACAGCCGCCCGTCGGCGCCTTTCTGGAACCCTGCGGCGCCGAACAGGGCATAGTTCAGCGCCACCAGCAGTAACGACAGCGCCGGCCACAGCAACCATAATCCGCCACCGCCGAGCGCCATCGCCAGCAGCGCCAGCACGGCCGCGCCCAGGCCATAGCGCAGCGCCAGGCGCCAACGTTGCCGATCCTGCGCCCAACCTGCCTGCTGCCAGGGCAACGGGCTGCTGCGCGGCCACAGCCACAGGCAGACGAAACCCGCCAGCGCCCCGGTCGGCACATCGACGAAGTGGTGCTGCCAGGTAGTCAGCACCGACACACCGATCAGCCCCATCCAGCCATGCACCATCCAACGCCAGGCCGGACGGCGCGTATGCCGGGCAAACATCGTCCAGATGATCACCAGCAAGGCAATGTGCAACGACGGCGCCTGGTTGTAGGGTTTGTCGAAGCCCATCAGCACATCGAACAGCCAGCCGAACAGGCCCGCCAGTTCGGGGCGCTCAAAGGTGAAGCGCAGCGGCCAGAGCAGGAAGCAGGCCACGCAGATCAGTTGCGCGCTCAGCAGTGCCAGGGCATGGCGGTCCATCTCCGCACGCGAGCGCGGCAGCAGGAACGACAAGCCATACAGCAGGTCGATCGACCAGTACGGGATGATCGTCCAGGGCCACAGCGGTATCTGTCGCTCCCAATCGAACACCAGGCTGGCGATATCCGCGCGCCCGGCGGTATAGGTGTTGGCCAGCCCGTAGCTGAGGAAAAACAACGGCCCCAGCAGCAACAGCCACAGTACGCCGCGGCGAATCAGCCCGGTTTCACGGGCCATCAACGCACCCGCTGCGCCAGGCTGACGCTGAAGATGCCCCATTCGTCGATGCGCTGGGTCAGCTTGCGAAAACCTGCAGCCGCCACCAGTTGGTCCATCTCCACCTGGCTGCGTCGCCGCATGACCCAGGCCTGCCCGCCACGGTGGCTGGTCAGGGCGCGGGCGATCATCTCCAGCTGCGGGTGCCAGGGCTGGCCGGTGTAGACCAGGTAGCCACCGTCCTCGATCGCGTCGGCCAGCCCGGCCAGGGAGTTGCCCACCTGCTCATTACTGGCGAACAGTTCGTACAAGCCGGAGACCACGGCCAGGCTGGGGTGCGGTGCGAGGCTGGCCAGGCTGTGGCGGTCGAAGGCGTCGCCCTGGACGAAACGGGCGACCTGGCCCAGCCCCTTGGCTTCGATCAGCGCGCTACCTTGCTGGACGTTCAGCTCGCTGTAGTCGCGCAGCAGGATCGAGTCTGGCAACTGCTCCAGCCCTTGCAGGGCCTCGAGGATGTAGCGGCCGTGACCGGCGGCGATATCGACGATATGCACCGGGCGTTGTTGCGCGCGCAGTTGGGTGATGGCCAGGCGCAGCAGTTCCTCGACATGCAGCTTGCGCTGGCGAATGCCGCGCCAGCCGATGGCGTTGAGGTAGTTCTGGTCGATCAGCGCGCCCAGGCGGCCCTTGCCCGTGGCCGTATTGCGGTAGACATAGTCGAGGGTCGAGCCGGAGTCGAAGCCGGTGTCGAAGCCCAGCTTGATCCCCGTGGACAGCCCCTTGCCCAGGCGCAGGCTGGCGCGGATGGCGCGCCAGTAGAGGTCGCGCGGCGAGTTGCGCGGCAACGGTGCGGCCAGGCTTTCGGCCTCGGCGCAGCTGGCGCCGGCCTTGTCGGCAGCGAGCAGCGAGGGCAGCGGTGCGGGTGCGTCGAAGCAATGAGCGACGAAGCGCTCGATCCGCGCCAGGGCATGGGCCCGGTCACGTTCGCCCAAGGTGTCGTGGAAGAAGCCGGGCAGCAGATGCATTTCCTTGCGGGCGCTGCCCAGGCGTTCGAAGAAGCGCAGCTGCGGGCCGCGCTCGACGACGAAGTCGGCGCCGGAGACCAGCAGTTGGGTCGGCACCTGGATCGCCTGGGCATCGGCGACCACGCGTTCGGCGGCCTCGTACAAGCCCAGCAGCATGGTCACCGAGATCGGCCGGCTGATCAGCGGGTCGGCGACATAGGACATGACCCGTTCCGGGTCGTGGGTGAGCAGGCCTGGTTTGACGTAGCTGTTGACGAAGAAGTTGCCGCGCAGGGCCTTGAGCAGCTTCAGCCCGGGACGGGCGAACGGCACGTAGAGCTTGACCTTGAACGCCGGCGAGGCAAGCACCAGGCAGCGCACCTTGGGCGCGTAGTCGTGGGCCCAGGTGGCCACCAGCACCGCGCCGACGCTTTGCGCCAGCACCACCATGTCGGCCTCGGCGATACCGTGCCGGGCCTGGATATGCTCGATGAAGGTCTGCACATCGCGCACGCTGGTGGCGAAGCTCGGGCTGTCGCCGCGGGCCCCGGGTGACTGGCCATGGCCACGGGCGTCCCAGGCGAACAGGTCGTAGCCGGGCATGTCCAGCTCGTCGGCCAGGTGCGCCAGGCGCCCGCCGTGCTCGTGGCCGCGGTGGAACATCACCAGCGCGCGGCGCGGCGGGTGCTCGTTGCGCGTGGCGGGCCAGTGACGGTAGTGCAGCTCGACCCCGTCATGGGTTGGGAAATGCAGCGATTGCGCTTGGCGCATGGCGAATATCCTTGTCCGGCAGCGAGAGGCTCAGCGGGTTTCGGCCAGGCCGTGGCGAACCCGGTTGTACAGGGTATAGAGCGAGAGCAGCAGGATGACCAGCAGCAGGCCGTTGATCCAGCTCGCGGCCAGCAGGCCCAGCGCCACCCCGGTGCCCAACACGCCGAAGGCGAAGGCCCGGTCGCTTTTGCCCATGGGCCCGTCATAGCGGCGCGAGGCACCGGCCAGCGGCCCCATGACGCCGGCGTATTCACTGATCACCGCGGCCAGCACCACCAGCACCACCAGCGTCGGCGAAACACCGGGCAGCAGGGCGAAGGGCAGGTACAGCGCCGCGTCGGCGACCAGGTCGCACAGTTCGTTGAGGTAGGCGCCGAGCTTCGATTGCTGGCCGAACTCGCGGGCGAGCATGCCGTCCACGGCGTTGAGGGCCATGCGCAGCAGCATCCACACCGGGATCAGGATGAACAGCCAGGTGACCTGGGGCAGCCAGGCCAGTAGCAGGCCCAGCAGCAGGGAGACCACGGCAGCGGCCACGGTGACCTGGTTGGCGCTGATGCCGCGTTCATACAAGCGTTGCACGGTGGGGCGCAGCAGCGCCTGGAAGCGGGGTTTGAGCTGGTAGATCGATGGCACGGCGAATTCCCTGTCTTGGCGCGGCATGGGCCGGATTGTGGGGAATCGGGTGGCTGCCGGGCAAGGGGCATTTGCCGGGATTGCAATCCAATGGAGACAATCGATGAAATTTGCAGTTGTGCTGCACAAGGACGACGATTCGGACTACGGCGTGACGGTGCCCGATGTGCCGGGTTGCTTTTCTGCAGGGCGTAGTGTGTCGCATGCGCTCGACAATGTACTGGAGGCATTGGCGCTGCATTTCGAAGGGCTGGTGGCGGACGGCGAGCCACTGCCGCAAGCCCTTGAGGTGGACGTGCACATCGACAACCCGGATTACGCCGGTGGTATCTGGGCGGTGGTGGCGTTCGATGTGACGCCCTACCTGGGCAAGGCTGTACGCTTCAACGCGACATTGCCCGAGAACCTGCTGCAGCGTATCGACGAGAAAGTGAAGCGCGATCACCGTTATGCCTCGCGCTCCGGTTTTCTGGCCTCGGCGGCGTTGCGCGAACTGGCCGTCGTCCAGTGAACAACGGCCAGCGCGGCTGACGCTGTGTTCAGTGAAAGGCGTCGTAGGTCATGATGTTCTGGCGCAATGCCGAGAGAAACGAAAAGGCGTTTTCCACCCGCGCCCCTTCGAAGCCCCTGTAGTAGTTGTTGGCATCCAGCACGGTTCCCGCGCCACGCTTGTTGTCCGGGTGCAGGCAGTAGGGGATCGACAACAGCCCGCTGTCGAACGCGGCGAGGATGGCTTCGCAGATGTCGCTGTCCAGGGCCAGGGTCCCGTTGATCAGCGCACCCGCCTTGTCGAGGATGCGCCGGTACTCCTGCTGGTCGAAGGGAATCGGCTTGAGGGTATGCTCGGCGCGCAGGCAGTAGTCGGCATACTCCAGCGCCGCGATGTTCTCCTCCACCCGCGGGATGCGCCGGGACTCCACCGGGGTCTTGACGATCACCCGCTGCACGCCGGCGGCGCGCACCACCGACAGCGCGTCCTGGGTGATGCGGCAGAAACCGCCGAGGGTGCGTGGGAAGAAGCCCATGAAGACGTAGGCGACGAAGTGGTAGCTGCCAGGGACAAAACGCTCGCCCACCAGGGTCTTCAAGGCGCTCAAGGCAGCCAGGTCCTGCAGCGGCGAAGTGCCTTGGGCGTAGGAGAACGCCAGGGTGGCGATGCCGTGCTGGCGCAGGAACAAGCCCTCGAGCACATTCAGCGCCACCAGGATCGCCGGGTCGCACATCTGGCCCATCATGCAGCCGGCGAAGCTTTCGATATGGCTATTGGGCACGCCCGCGGCGAGTATCCGGCAGGCCTTCTGCCAATGGCCGAAGGCCGCACGCAAAGGGGTGCGGCTGTAGGGCAGGCAATAGGACACCGGCCCGCCTTCGGTGGCCGACAGGCCGACTTCGGTCATGCGCTGGAAGATATGCACAGGGTCGGGCGAACCATGGCGCACCTGCACCGGGGTCGCATAGCGGGTCTCGATCGTTTCCAGCATCGTCCTGGTAGCGGCGACCGGGTGATTGACGATGGGATAGCCGTTGAGCATCGCGCCGCTGTCGATGGCTTTTTGCGCCGACTTGAGGTCGTTGACCCGGGTGAAGGCGTCGAGGGTGATGGTGCAGACAGTGTGGGCACGGCTCGCGGCGGTGGCCTCCAGGCCGCGTTGCATGCGCTCCAGCGAGCTGAAGCCCAGGCGTGGTTGCAGCACTGGGCCGCGGGCGTCGAAGTGCCCGAGCACATAGGCATTGAAATCCTGCATGAATGGGTTCTCTGGGTGCGAGGAAGGCCGGCGTGTCGGACGCCGGCCTGGCGAGGGTCACGAGCCGCTGCGAGCCAGGTCCTGGCTGGGCGCGGTGCTGTCGAGCAACGCCTGGAAACGATCGAAGTTGTTCTTGTCGCTGTCGTCGAAGACCGCGTCGAAGCCCGCCTGCACCAGGGTGTGGCTGTAGCGTTCGAGGGTGGCCGCGTCGTTCTCGGTGCAGATCTTGCCGCCAATGCACAAGGCGCCGGCGTAGCGGCTTTCGTCGCGGATGCGCTGGGCCAGCTCGACGCCTTCCAGGTAGCCGTGGCCGTTGACGGTGCTGACCACGACCAGATCGCAGGGGTGCTGCTTGAGCCAGTCGACGACATCGCTCATCGGCGTGTTCGGCCCCAGGTTGTTGACCTGGTAGTTACCTTCGCTCAACAGGAACTCCATGAATACCATGTTCCAGCTATGGGAATCGGAAGGGATAGTTACCAGCAGTGCAGGCTGTTGTGCTTTCATCGGTCACCCGTTAATTCGTTGAATGTTGCACCTTGGTAGTAAGGAAGGGCCTTCTGGAAGTTTCGGAAGTTGTCCGTGACTGTCGAGACATAGCCCCATTTGTCGATATAGTTCCTGGGGAAAGGCTTGGCGCCCTGCAACTTGTCACGTTCCCGGGCGGTGACATAATTTGGCCAGTCGCTGGAGCGCGGACGGCGATGATGAAAGTCATGACACGGGGTATCGCCGACCATGATGAACAGGCGCACAAATAGATGGTAAGTGAAGGTCTTCAACAACCAGCTGGATATACAGACAACGCGCGCCAACGGGTGGGCGTTGTCGGTTAGGTTCAGCGGCTCGCCGATGAACACCGAGGTGGTGCTGTCGCAGATGAAGTCGACACCGCGTTTCTCCAGCACTTCGACGCTGGGCCAGGTGTGTTCGGCGGCCAGGCGGAACGTGGTGCTGATGTGATAGCCCATGAACACCGGCAGTACCCAGGCCGCGATGAACCCCTGCAGTTGGCCAAGCGCCCAGGCACCCAGGGTGAGGCCGGCCCACAGCGCCATGGTCAGCGCGGCCACGCCACGGTCGGTGGCGGTGGCGTTGGCCTTGATTCGGTTGAACGAGGTGCGCAGGATGGCCAGTGGCGAGAAGGCGGCGAACAGCAGCTTGGCCCACATCATGGCGATGCTGTCGGTGGGCTTGAGGCCGACCACGCCCTGCAGGTAGGTGAGGGTGTCGTCCTGGTCGGTCAACAGGGTCCTGGAGCTGTGGTGCAGCATGTGCTCGTGCTTGTAGAGGCTATAAGGCTTGAGCATGAACAGGGCGGAAATGACATGGCCGACAACGGTATTGGTGCGGCGGCTGGCAAACGCCATGTCATGGGCGCAGTTGTGGCAGATCATGACTTGCATTTGTTTGATACCGCCGGCGGCCAGGACAAAACCCGGCAACCACCACAGCAGGCTATGCTGGTAATAACCGAGGCTGGTCAATAACACGCCAAGGGTTATAAAACTTGCCGCGACGCCGACATGGAACAGCGGGGTTCTTTTGCCGGGTGTTTCAAGTTCCTCGGGCAGTGGCTTGGCGCTCAACCAACTCAGGAAGGGTTGGAGAAAACCGGGTAGCGGCCTCATTGTTTCCCGGGGTGTTATTTCATTTTGCTTGTGCACACTTTCCACTCCGCAAACTTGTATTGGGGGTGGACCTTAACCGCCTGTAATGGCTATTTGAATTCCAAATTATGGAGATCGATATTGCATTTTTAGGTATTGCATCGGGCGGACTCGGGCGCGCCGCAAGCTGCCTGCGGCGCGTCATCCATGGTCACGCCAGGCCGCTGTGTTACGCTGCCCCGCGCGTGTCAGCCGATGGAACCAAACAAGCCGATGAACTGGGATGACCTGAAGACTTTCATATCGGTCGCCAAGACCTGCAACGTCACCGATGCGGGTGCCGCCCTGCGGGTTTCGGCCTCTACCGTGTCGCGCAAGATTACCGCGCTCGAAGAGGCGCTGGGTTCGGCGCTCTTTCTGAAACGAACCAATGGCTACTTCCTCACCGAGGCCGGCAAGGCATTGCTGCCGCTGGCGCTGGAAGCCGAAGAACGCTTCAAGCTGATCGAGCGGCAGATTGCCCACCCCCGTGAGCACGCCGGTGGCTGCGTGCGCATCGATTGCCCCGAAGTCATGGGCACGCACCTGATCATCCCGGCGCTCGAGCAACTGCATGAGCAGTACCCTGACATTCAGTTCGACCTGGTCAATTCGGCGTTGTCCTCGAAGCTGACCCACAGCCACAGCGATATCATCATTCGCCTGCATCGCCCGGAGAATGGCAATTTCACCATGCGCTGCCTGGGGCGGCTGACCCAGGGGCTGTTCTGCTCCGACACCTACGCCGCGCGGCACGGCTTGCCACGGCAGCCGGCGGACCTGCAGCGCCACCAGTTGATCGGCTGGACCGAAGAGATGGCGCACATGCCGCTCGCCCGCTGGTTGCACGAACTGGGTAATGGCCATAAACCCTGGTTGCGCCTGCAGAACCTCAACGCCCAGATCAACGCCGTGGCCACCGGCCTGGGCATTGCCGCGTTGCCGATCTATGTGGGCATGCGCAACGGCTTCACCCGCGTGCTCCCCGCAGGGCCCGCCCACGGCGCGGACATCTGGCTGCTGCGCAACCTGGCCAGCCAGGACCTCAAGCGGGTCAGCGTGGTCACCGAGCACCTGATCGGCTATTTCGCCCGGACCCGCACCGACCTGCCTTGAAAGGGACGCGGATCAGGGCCGCAGGATCAACGTGCCCAAGGTCTGGCGGTCCTGGAGCAGTTGGTGCACCTGGCCGGCATCCGCCAGGTCGTGGGCGGTGATCCGCGGCAGCTTGATCTGCTCGGCCTTCAACGCGTCCATCACCCGGCGAGCGGCCATGCGCAGCTCATCGCGCTCTGCCACATAGTGCTTGAGCGTGGGCCGGGTCACATGCAGCGAACCCAGCGCGCCCAGGCGCGACAGGTTGAAGCCGGTCACGTCCCCCGACGCATTGCCGAACAGCACCAGCTGGCCGCGTCGGCGCAGGCTGGCCAGGGAGAACTCGACCGTGTCCTTGCCGATGGAGTCGAAGACCACGTCGACCCCGCGCTCCTCGGTCAGCTCGCGGATGGCCTGGGGCGTGGCGGCGTCGCTACTGTCCAGGGCGGCGATGCAGCCGGCGTTGAGCGCTGCCTGGCGCTTTTGCGCGGTCGAGGCCAGGCCGATGACCTTCATGCCGCGCGCGGCCAGCCAACTGGTGGCCAGGCTGCCGACGCCACCGGCGGCGGCGTGCCACAGCACCCAGTCGCCGGTCATCAGCGGCACGCAACGGTGGGCCAGGTATTCGGCGGTGATGCCTTTGAACATCACGGCTGCCGCGGTTTCGAAACTGATCTGCGGGTCCAGGCGGATCACCCGTGCGGCCGCCACGATGGCATGGCTGGCGTAGCTGCCGGACGAGCCGTCGATGAAGGCGACGCGGTCACCGACTTGCACTTCGCTGACATCCGCGGCACATTCGATGACCCGCCCGGCGCCCTCGGTGCCGAGGCCGCGTGGGTACGCCGAGCCATCGTCCAGCGCCCCCGAGCGGCGGTAGGTGTCGATGAAGTTGACCCCGGCGGCCTCGATGGCGACAAGGACCTGCCCGCTGCTCAGCAGGGGCAGTTCATGTTGGCGCAGGTACAGGACATCCGGGCTGCCGGGCTCATTGAAGACTACTGCTTTGGCGCGGGTCATCTGTCTGTCCTCAGAGGTTGCTGGTGCGTACGAAGATCCACGCCGCCACGGCGATCAGCATCAGGCCGAACACCACGTTCTGCGCCTTGAGCAGGCCGGGGCGGACCGCCAGCAGGCGCTGGATGGTGGCACCCATGGACACCCAGATGATATGCGCGGTGAAGTTCACCAGGATCAGCGCCAGGCTCAGGGCCAGTACCGCGCTGCTGTTGCTGGTGCCGGCGGGGATGAAGGTTGAGAACATCACCAGCAGCATCACCAGCCCCTGGACATTGCCCAGCTGGACGATGATGCCGTCGCGAAACTGCAGGTCCAGCTGGCGGTCGCCGGCCTTGCGCATCGGCCGGATGATCAGCTTGATCCCCAGCCAGAGGATGTACAGGCTGCCGGCCACGCGCAGCACCCACATCAGGTTGGGGCTGGCCATGATCGTGTGGTACAGCCCCAGGCCCACCAGCACGGCGATCAGGAAGTAGGTGGCATCGAGGCCGACGATGAACTTGACCGAGCGGCGCACGCCGCTTTGCGCGCCGGAGGTGGCGACCATGAGGTTGCCGGGACCGGCGCTCAGGGCCAGCGGCACCATGGTGGTCAGCCATAGCGCCCAGTTGATTTCTAAAGACACAGGGACTTTACCTTATCGCAAGATAATCAGGACGTTGCGCGCCAGTCTAAGTCCGCGGTGGTGGATTGGTTATCGCCAAAAATGCAAAGCCACCAGCCATAAATGGGGGTATTGCCGGTGCGTGCATTGGCCGTGGGGCAGGGCGCCGGTTCGTTCAGGTGCCGTGCAAATGCGCCACCAGTTCGCGGGTGAAACCGGGCAGGGCAGCGAAGTTGCGCGCGCACAATTGCAGGCGGCGGTTGGCCCAGCGATCCTGCAGGGCGACCCAGTGCAGTGCGGCCCGGCCGTGCCAGCGCAACACCGCCGCCCGTGGCACGATGCCCACCCCGGCACCGCCGGCAACCATGCGGATCACCCCGTCGAAGCCATCGGCGCGAACCCGGAGTTGCAACCGCCGGCCCAGGTGCAGGGCTTGTTCTTCCAGGTGCAGGGCCAAGGCGCTGTGGGCGCCAAGGCAGACGTGCCCGTGCTCGAGGCAATCGGCGAACCTTGGCGCCGGTTGCCCGGCCAGGGGATGCCCGGGCGGCGTCAGCAGCACCAGCGGGTCGTCGCGAAAGGCCAGGGTCTCCAGGTGTTCGCAGGGCGCGGCGTCGGACACGATGCCCAGGTCGGCCAGGCCCTGGGTGATCGACTGGACGATGCGCAGGCTGGGCAGCTCCTGGACATCGATGCTCACCCCCGGGTAACGGGCCAGGTGGCTGGCCAGCAGTTCCGGCAGGTATTCGGTCAAGGCGGCAGTGTTGCACAGCAGGCGTATCTGGCCCTGCTGGCCCTGGGCGTATTGCCCGAGGTCGTATTGCAGGCGTTCGACCTGCTGGGCGATCAACCGCGCATGTTGCAGCAGGGCCTGTCCTGCGGCGGTGGCCTGCACGCCACGGCGGTTGCGCTCGAGCAAGGGGATGCCGAGCGACGCTTCCAGGGCGCGGATGCGCGCGCTGGCCGCCGGCAGGGACAAGTGGCTGCGGCGGGCGCCGGCGGTGATGTTGCCGCACTCCAGGGTGTGCTGGAACAGCTTGAGGTCGATCAGGTCGAAATGCATCTGCCTCTGTCCTGGCAAGAGTCTGGGTACAGGTATGACAGATTTTCAGGCGGCCGTCGCCAGGCGACGATGGCGCCATGAATATCTCCTTGGCGTTTTACCAGCACCTTGGTCCAGCCCTGACGGCGCTGGTGATTTTCACATTCCTGCTGGCCGGTGCGGTCAAGGGCGTGATCGGCCTGGGCCTGCCGACCATTGCCATGGGGCTGCTTGGCCTGGCTATGCCCCCGGCGCAGGCTGCGGCGTTGTTGATCGTGCCCTCGACCTTGACCAACCTGTGGCAACTGGCGAGCGGAGGCCAGCTGTCGGCCTTGCTGCGGCGGTTGGGCGGGATGCTGCTGGCGATCTTCGTTGGCACTTTGCTGGGCAGCGCCTGGCTGGGTATCGACAGCGGCCCGTGGGCTGCCCATGCCTTGGGGGGCGCGCTGCTGCTCTATGCCCTGTATGGGCTGAGTGGCCGCGGCTGGCGGGTCGCTGCTGCGCATGAGCACTGGCTGGGGCCGTTGTGTGGGCTGCTGACAGGGGGGGTGACGGCAGCCACTGGCGTGTTCGTGATGCCGGCGGTGCCTTACTTGCACGGCCTGGGGCTGGGCCGCGAGGGGTTGGTCCAGGCCCTGGGCCTGTCGTTCAGCGTTTCGACCCTGGCGCTGGCCATCGGCCTGGCCGGTCAGGATGTGCTGGACGGCCAGGCGCTGGGGGCCTCACTGCTAATGCTGGCCCCGGCCTTGCTCGGCATGTTCGCCGGGCAGTGGCTGCGCGGCCGGATCAGCGCCGTGCTGTTCAAGCGCTGCTTTTTCATCGGCCTGGCGCTGTTGGGTGGTCATTTGCTGATCAACGGTTAGCCGACGAGGCGCTGAGCATGTCGAGGCTCTGGATCTCGAAATCACGCTCCAGGTAGTCCATGCGTTTTTCGAAGAACGCCCGCATGTGCGGCAGGGCCGAGTGCACGTCCAGGTCGGCCTTGCTTGCCCATACCTCGAAGAACACGAACAGGCTCGGGTCTTGCTGATCGCGCAGCATGTGGTACTCGAGGCAGCCCGGCTCCTGGCGGCTCGGCTCGACATAGGGGCGGAACAATTGCTCGAAGGCTTCGGCCTGTTCCGGACGGGTCTTGGCTTTGAGGATGAAGGCGTGCTGCTGGGTCATGGAACTGTGCTCGCTGGCGGGTGGGGTATGCCAATTCTAAAGCAACAATGCATTTGAAATTCGTGAGCAAGGAGCAATTGTATTTTGCCTGGCAGCGGCTGTTTTCTTCGCCCGCGAGTGCCTAGCCTGCCAGCAAATCCTTTACCAGAGCCTGCGCATGGCCATGAAAAAAATCCTCCTGCTCAACGGCGGCAAGCGTTTCGGTTATTCCGAGGGTCGCCTCAACCAGACCCTGCATGATGCCGCACTGGCCCATCTGGACCGTGCCGGCTTCGACGTGCAGGAAACCTTCATCGACGCAGGCTACGACGCCGAGGCCGAGGTGCAGAAGTACCTGTGGGCCGATGTGGTGATCTACCAGATGCCCGGCTGGTGGATGGGCGCGCCGTGGACCGTGAAGCGGTACATCGACGAGGTGTTTACCGCCGGTCACGGCAGCCTCTACGCCAACGATGGCCGCACCCGCTCGGACAACTCGCAGAAATACGGCAGCGGTGGCCTGGTGCATGGCAAGCAGTACATGCTGTCGCTGACCTGGAACGCGCCACATGCGGCGTTCGATGCCCCTGACGACTTCTTCGAGGGCAAGGGCGTGGATGCAGTGTACTTCCCGTTCCACAAGGCCAACCAATTCCTCGGCATGAGCGCCTTGCCGACCTACCTGGCGGTGGATGTGATGAAGTGTCCGGATGTGCCGGCGGCGTTGGCGGCGTATGAGCAACATTTGACCGAGGTGTTCGGCAAGGGCCGCTAGGCTGTGCGCTGCGGGAGGTGATTTGGAGCGCACCGGCTGCGCCGGCTCCTACCGCGACCGCGCCCTCCTGCGGCGAACGCTACCCTTGCACGGATTCCGATCAACCGCTATCAATCACGGCATTCTCTTGCCAAGGCCAACCGTGTGAAAACCCGATCCGAAGAGCTCCAGGTATTCGTCGCCGTCATCGACTGCGGCTCGATCTCCGCCGCTGCCGAGCAAATGGGCCAGACCCCGTCGGCGGTCAGCCGTACCTTGTCGCGCCTGGAAGGCAAGCTCGGCACTACCCTGGTCAACCGCACCACCCGGCGCATGGACCTGACCGAGGAGGGGCGCTTCTTCCTCGAGCGCGCCCGGCTGATTCTCGAGCAGATGAACGACATGGAAGAGCGCCTGTCGATGAACCGCCAGACCCCGTCCGGGCGTCTGCGCATCAACGCTGCCGCGCCGTTCATGCTGCATGCGATCCTGCCGTGGATCGGCGAGTTTCGCCAGCAATACCCTGGCATCGAGCTGGAGCTGAACACCGACGATTTGATCATCGACCTGCTGGAGCAGAGCACCGACGTGGCCATCCGCATCGGCGAACTGGCCGACTCCAGCCTGCACGCCCGCTCGCTGGGCTGCAGCCCGGTGCAGGTCCTGGCCAGCCCCGAGTACCTCGCCCGCCATGGCACGCCGGAAAAGGTCGAGGACCTCAATGGCCACAGCCTGCTGGGCTTCAGCTCGCCCGAGTCGCTCAACCAGTGGCCGTTGCGCCATGCCCAGGGCGACCGCTGGCCGATCCGCCCGCAATTGATCGCCTCCAGCGGCGAAACCCTGCGCCAGCTGGCCATCGCCGGCGAGGGCATCGTCAGCCTGTCGCACTTCATGACCCACGAGGACATCCGCGCCGGCCGCCTGCAGGTGGTGCTCGGCGAGCACAGCAACGGCTACCGCCAGCCGATCCACGCGGTGTACTACCGCAACACCCAGCTGGCCCTGCGCATCCAGTGCTTCCTGGACTTCATCCAGAAAAAACTGGCGATCTACGCCAGCTGAGTTGCCTGAACGCGACAGCGGCTGCCTGTTGGCGGCGCGCCCTGGCTGCGGTGTTTGCTTAGTCCAATGGCTTCGGCCTTAATGACTGATCAACAAAAACAACACCAAGGAAGTGCGCATGCGTATCGTCATGTTCCCGTCGCTGGCCCTCGGCGCCGCGATCCTGAGCTGTTCCTCCGCCTTTGCCGTGACCCTCGAAGGCGGCGCGGTGGCCGCGCCCGATCAATATGGCGCACAGGTAGCCGCCGATATTCTCAAGCAAGGCGGCAACGCGGTGGACGCCGCAGTCGCCACGGCCTTCACCTTGGCGGTGACCTACCCCGAAGCGGGCAACATCGGTGGTGGTGGCTTCATGACCCTGTTCGTCGATGGCAAGCCGTACTTCCTCGACTACCGCGAAGTGGCGCCCAAGGCCGCGACCAAGACCATGTACCTGAACGACAAGGGCGAGGTGATCGAGAACCTCAGCCTGGTCGGCGCGCGCGCCGCCGGGGTGCCGGGCACGGTGATGGGGCTGTGGGAGGCGCACCAGAAGTTCGGCAAGCTCAAGTGGAGCGAACTGCTGACCCCGGCCATCGGCTATGCCCGCAACGGCTTCAAGATCGCCCAGAAGCAATACCAGTACCGCGACGATGCCCAGGGCCTGTTCAAGACCGCCACCAACTTCAACGACTACTTTGGCAACATGAAAGTCGGCGAGCTGTTCAAGCAGCCGGAGCTGGCGCAGACCCTGGAGCGCATCGCCGACAAGGGCGTCAGCGAGTTCTACCAGGGCAAGACCGCCGACCTGCTGGTGGCGCAGATGCAAGCCGACAAGGGCCTGATCAGCAAGGACGACCTCAAGGACTACAAGGCCGTGTGGCGCGACCCGATCGCCATCGACTGGCGCGGCAACGTGGTCTACACCGCGCCACCGCCAAGCTCCGGCGGCGTCGCCCTGGCCCAGCTGCTGGGCATCAAGGAAGACCGCGCGGCGGACTTCAAGGGCGTCGAACACAACTCGGCGAAATACATCCACCTGCTGGCCGAGATCGAGAAGCGCGTGTTCGCCGACCGCGCCGACTATCTCGGCGATCCGGCTTTCACCCAGGTCCCGGTCGAGCAGCTGGTGGCCAAGGATTACCTGGCCAAGCGTGCCGGCCAGGTCAACCCGAACGCGATCTCCGCCACCGACCAGGTCAAGCCGGGCCTGGAGCCGCACCAGACCACGCACTTTTCCATCGTCGACAAGCAGGGTAACGCGGTGAGCAACACCTACACCCTCAACCTCGACTACGGCAGCGGCGTGGTGGTCAAGGGCGCGGGCTTCCTGCTCAACGACGAGATGGACGACTTCAGCGCCAAGCCGGGCGCGGCCAACGTGTTTGGCGTGGTCGGCGGCGACGCCAATGCCATCGCGCCGGGCAAGCGCATGCTGTCGTCGATGAGCCCGAGCCTGGTGGCGCGTGACGGCAAGGTGGTGCTGGTGCTGGGCACCCCGGGCGGCTCGCGGATCTTCACCTCGATCTTCCAGGTGATGAACAACCTGTACGACTTCGGCATGCCGCTGGAAAAGGCCGTGGCGGCGCAGCGCGTGCATCACCAGTTGCTGCCCAAGGACACGATCTACTTCGACAGCTATGCGCCGCTCAAGGGGCAGGTGGCTGACGACCTGAAGCAGATGGGCTACGTGCTGGAGGACCAGGGCTGGGAGATGGGCGACATCCAGGCGATCCGGGTGACCGGGGAGACGCTGGAGACAGCGTCGGACCCGCGTGGGCGTGGGGTGGGGATGATCGTCAAGTGATAGGAGGCGTTCGCCGGTAAGCCGGCTCCTACAGGGTTGCCCGTAGGAGCCGGCTTGCCGGCGAACCTTTCTTGCAGGTCAGACGCGGAACTGGCTGACCAGCGTCTGCAGGTGGCCGCCCAGGCGCGCCAGCTCGACGCTGGAGGCGGCGGTCTCGTCGCTGGCCGCGGCGGTCTGTTCCGACACGTCGCGCACGTTGAGGATGCTGCGGCTGATTTCCTCGGCGACCGCGCTCTGCTGCTCGGCGGCGGCGGCGATCTGCTGGTTCATCGACTGGATGTTCGACACCGTGCGGGTGATGCTATCCAGCGAATCGCCGGCCTTGCGCGCCAGTTCGACACTGCTGTCGGTCAGGCTGCGGCTGCCGTTCATTACTTCGGCCACCTGCTGGGTGCCGTTCTGCAGGCTGGCGATCAGCCCTTCGATCTCTTCGGTGGACTGCTGGGTACGCTGGGCCAGGCCACGCACCTCGTCGGCGACCACGGCGAAGCCACGACCGGCCTCGCCGGCACGGGCCGCCTCGATGGCGGCGTTGAGCGCCAGCAGGTTGGTCTGCTCGGCCACCGACTTGATCACGTCCATGACGCTGCCGATCTTCTGGCTTTCCTGCTGCAGCAGGGTCATGGCTTCGGTGGAACGGTGCACTTCGTGGGCCAGGCGCTCGATCTGGCTGATCGCCTCGGTGACCACCTTGTCGCCGCTGCGGGCTTCGTCGTCGGCATTGGTCGCGGCGTGGGAGGCCTGTTCGGCGTTGCGCGCGACTTCCTGCACGGTGGCGGCCATCTCGTGCATGGCAGTGGCAACCTGGTCGGTCTCGACCTTCTGGCTGTTGGCGCCGGCGCTGGTCTGCTCGGTCACCGCCGACAGCTCCTCGGCCGCGCTGGCGATCTGGGTGACACCGTCGCGAATACCGGTGATCAGGTCGCGCAGGGTGTTGCCCATGCGTGCGATGCCCTGTTGCAGCGCGCCCAGCTCGTCGCGGCGGGTGACGCGCAGGGTCTGGGTCAGGTCGCCGCTGGCGATCTTCTCCACCGCGTCCATGGTTTCGCGCAGCGGGCGGGTGATCTGGCGGGTGATGATGAACGCGGCGAGCACGCCGACCAGCAGCGCCAGCAGGGTGGCGGTGGTTTGCAGGCTGCGGGCCTGGATGCTTTCGGCATCGCGACGTTCGATCTGGATCTGGTACAGCGCGTCGCTGCGTTTGACGATATCGGCGCCTTGCACGGTCATCTCGGCACGGGCCACACCGATGGCGGCGGTGGCTTCACGGAACTGGCGCACCGCATCGCGGTAGGCCAGCACGGCGCTTTCGAACTGCTGGATGCGCGAGGCTTCGGCCGGCAGTTGGCGCTTGAGGCTGTCGATTTCGCTCAGGGCGCTTTCCAGCTGGCGCAGGGCGGCCTGCTCGGCTTCTGGGGTGAGGTCGGCGATGTAGCTGCGCACGTCCAGGCGCACTTGCACCAGTTGTTGCTTGGCCTTGCTGATCAGCAGGTACTGGGCCAGGTGGGCGGCGTCGCTTTCCGGACTGGACAGCACGGCGTTGCTGATCGCCTCGATGGCGTCGTTGGCGCGGGCGGCGGCCTGGTTCATCGCATCACGGGCGACGAGGGTGGTCTTGTAGCCCTGGCGCATCTTTTCCAGCGAGACCCGGTATTCGCTGATGCTCTGGCCCTGCTCGCGCAGCAGCTTGAGGTTCTCGGGGCTGGTGAAGCTGTTGACCAGGTGCTGTTGCTGGCTGCCGAAGGCGTCGAGCTTGGCCTGGACATTGGCCGCCGAGGCGTCGTCGCCGTTGGTCAGCATCCATTGCAGCCGCGCCACGCGCAGGTTGGTCAGGTCACTGTTGAGCTGGGTGATGTCGCTCATCCAGTTGCTGCGGTCGATCAGACTGCCCAGGCTGTTCCAGCCGGTCAGGGCCAGCAGGCCGGTCAGGACCAGGACCAGGCCGAAGCCCAGGCCGAGTTTAAGGTTGACGCTGATATTGGCGAACCAGCTGTTCATGCACGCTCTCCCAGAAAATGATTTCGCTCACTTGATCTCAATAGCTGGGCGTTGTTGTTGTCAGATAGCCCACAGATTTGTGTAGGACTTATCGGCAGGCCAGGGCGAAGCTGAAACGCTTTTTCAGCAAATTTGTAACTGGCTGAAATGCCTGGAATTTTAGCTGTAGGAGCCGGCTTGCCGGCGAACACCGGCAAGGGCTACCGCATGGCCTGGGTTCGCCAGCAAGGCTGGCTCCTGCGGGTTGCAGGCCGTTAGAGGTTGCGCGCGGCGAAGGTGTCGCAGCTGTTCACATCACCGCTGCTCAAGCCTGCCTTGAACCAGCGTACCCGCTGCTGCGAGGTGCCATGGGTGAACGAGTCGGGCACTACCCGGCCCTGGCCCTGCTGCTGCAGGCGATCATCGCCAATGGCGTTGGCGGCGTTCAGCGCCTCTTCCACATCGCCTGGCTCCAGCCAGTTCAAACGCTTTTGCGCCTGGTAGGCCCAGACCCCGGCCAGGCAGTCGGCCTGCAATTCCTGGCGCACCAGCAAGCCATTGTCGCCCTCCATGCGCTGGCCGCCGCGCCGCGCGGCATCGACCTTGGCCGAGACACCCAGCAAGGTCTGCACGTGGTGGCCGATCTCGTGGGCGATCACGTAGGCCTGGGCGAAATCGCCAGCCGCCTTGAAGCGGGTTTCCATTTCGCGGAAGAAGGTCATGTCCAGGTACACGCGCTGGTCGCCCGGGCAATAGAACGGCCCGACCGCCGAGGAGGCGAAGCCGCAGGCGGAGTTGACCTGGCCGCTGAACAGCACCAGCTTGGGATCGCGGTACTGCTTGCCGGCCTGGGCGAACAGGGCCTTCCAGGTGTCTTCGGTATCGCCGAGGATCGAGGCGACGAACGCGGCCTGCTCGTCGTTGGCCGGCGGCGTCTTGCCGCCCACCTGGGCCGGCGCCGTCTGTTGCTGCTGCTCCATCTGCCCGGCGAGCTGGCCGAGAATCTGCAAAGGATCCTGCCCGGTCAGCCAGCCAATGCCGACGATCAACAGGATGGCACCCAGGCCCAGGCCCTTGCCGCCACCGAAGCGCATGCCGCCGCCACCGCCGCCCTCGCCGCGGGCATCGACCACATTGTCGCTGCGTCGGCCTTTTCGCCATTCCATCGGGTGTTCTCCACTGTGTGAAACATGAGGTCAAAGATTAGTTCAGGGCCGACGTCAGTGTCAGCCCAGCGTGATTACATAACCAAATGGTTATACCTGTGACCGTTGAATTCAATATTCATCCCGCTGCGGCTGCCAGAAACTGCATGTCCGCCTGCCACGCCCAGGCGCTTTCATAATTCCAAAAAGAGGAAACCGGCATGCCCGTCCAGGACACCCGCCGCTTCGTGATCCGTGATCGCAACTGGCACCCCAAGGCCCTGACCCCCGACTACAAGACCTCGGTGGCGCGCTCGCCGCGCCAGGCGCTGGTCAGCATCCCGCAGTCGATCAGCGAAACCACCGGCCCCGACTTTTCTCACCTGCGCTTCGGTGAGCACGACCATGACCTGCTGCTGAACTTCGCCCGCGGTGGCTTGCCGATCGGCGAGCGCATCATCGTCGCCGGGCGGGTGCTCGACCAGTACGGCAACCCAGTGCCGCACACCCTGGTGGAAATCTGGCAGGCCAACGCCGGTGGCCGCTACCGACACAAGAACGACCGCTACCTGGCGCCGCTGGACCCGAACTTCGGCGGGGTCGGCCGCTGCCTGAGCGACCGCGACGGCTTCTACAGCTTCCGCACCATCAAGCCCGGTCCATACCCCTGGCGCAACGGCCCCAACGACTGGCGCCCGGCGCATATCCATGTCTCCATCAGCGGCCCGTCGATCGCCACCAAGCTGATCACCCAGCTGTATTTCGAAGGTGATCCGCTGATCCCGATGTGCCCGATCGTCAAGTCGATCGCCAATCCCGAAGCCGTACAGCAGTTGATCGCCAAGCTCGACATGGGCCACGCCAACCCGATGGATTGCCTGGCCTATCGCTTCGACATCGTGCTGCGCGGCCAGCGCCAGACCCACTTCGAAAACCGCTGAGGAGTACCGCCATGCCTATCGAACTGCTGCCGGAAACCCCTTCGCAGACCGCCGGCCCCTACGTGCACATCGGCCTGGCCCTGGAGGCTGCCGGCAACCCGACCCGTGACCAGGAGATCTGGAATCGCCTGGCCACGCCCGAGGCGCCGGGCGAGCATATCCTGCTTATCGGCCAGGTGTATGACGGTAACGGTCACCTGGTGCGTGATTCGTTCCTGGAACTGTGGCAGGCCGACGCTAACGGTGATTACCAGGATGCCTACAACCTGGAAAACGCCTTCAACAGCTTCGGCCGCACCGCCACCACCTTCGATGCCGGTGAGTGGACCGTGCACACGGTCAAGCCGGGTGTAGTGAACAATGCTGCGGGTGTGCCGATGGCGCCGCACATCAACCTCAGCCTGTTCGCCCGGGGTATCAACATCCACCTGCACACGCGCTTGTATTTCGATGACGAGCCCGAGGCCAATGCCAAGTGCCCGGTGCTCAACCTGATCGAGCAGCCGCAGCGGCGTGAGACCTTGATCGCCAGGCGCTGCGAGGTGGAAGGGAAGACGGCGTATCGGTTCGATATCCGTATTCAGGGGCAAGGGGAGACGGTGTTCTTCGACTTCTGAGGGCGTTTACGCGATCTCTGTAGGAGCGGCCTTGCGTCGCGAAAGGGCCGCAAAGCGGCCCCTAGTTTTCAGCGTTACGCATCATTCGCCAGGGCCGCTACGCGCCCCTTTCGCGACACAAGGTGCGCTCCTGCACCCAGGGGTAGGAGCCAGCCGTACGGGCGTTTCAGCGCCGAACCAGCAACACCCCGCTTTCCATGTGATGGGTATAGGGGAACTGGTCGAACAGTGCGCAGCGCTCGACACGGTGGCTGTCCTGCAACTGGGCGATATTCTGCGCCAGGGTCTCGGGGTTGCACGAGATGTACAGGATGCGCTCGAAGCGCCGGGTCAGCTCGCAGGTGTCCGGGTCCATGCCGGCGCGCGGCGGGTCGACGAACACGGTGCCAAAGTCATAGGCCTTGAGGTCGATGCCTTCCAGGCGGCGGAACGGGCGTACCTCGTTCAGTGCCTGGGTCAGCTCCTCGGCCGACAGGCGCACCAGGCGCACGTTGTCGATAGTGTTTTCGTCCAGGTTGTGCAACGCGGCATTGACCGAGGTCTTGCTGATCTCGGTCGCCAGTACCTGGCGTGCCCGGGTGGCCAGTGGCAAGGTGAAGTTGCCGTTGCCGCAGTACAGCTCCAGCAGGTCGTCGGCCCGCTCGCCCATGGCTTCGACGGCCCAGCCGAGCATCTTCTGGTTCACCGCGCCGTTGGGCTGGGTGAAGGCGCCCTCGGGTTGGCGGTAACTGAAGGTGCGCCCGGCGATAGTCAGTTTTTCCACCGCGTAGTCACGCCCGATCACCACGCGCTTGCCCTTGGAACGGCCGATCACGCTGACGTTCAGGTCGGCGGCCAGCTGCCGCGCGGCGGCTTCCCAGGCGTCGTCCAGTGGGCGGTGGTAGCACAGGGTGATCATCGCGTCGCCCGCCAGGGTGGTGAGGAACTCCACCTGGAACAGGCGGTTGTTCAGGTCCTCGCTACCCTGCCAGGCGGCCTTCAGGCGCGGCATCAGCTCGTTGATGCGCTCGCTGGCGATGGGGAAATCATCGATCAGGATCGCCTTGTGCTTTTCGCCCGGGGCGAACATCGCGTAGTGGCGCTGGCCGTCCTCGCGCCACAGGCGGAATTCGGCGCGCAGGCGGTAATGCGCGCGCGGCGAGTCGAACACCGCCGGCTCCGGGGCGCCGAACGGCGCCAGCAGCTCGCGCAAGCGGGCGACCTTGGCCGCCAGCTGGGCGTCATATTGCGTGGGGTCGAAGACGGCACTCATGCGGGGAACCAGCCCAACTTGACGACGAACAGGATGGACAGGATCACCAGCGCCGGGTTCAGGTCGTGGCGACGGCCGGAAATCAGCTTGATGGCGGTCCAGGCGATGAAGCCGAAGGCGATGCCGTTGGCGATCGAGTAGGTCAGCGGCATGGCCAGGGCGGTCACCACCACAGGCGCGGCTTCGGTGACGTCGTCCCAGTTGATTTCGGCCAGGCCCGAGGCCATCAGCACGGCGACGAACAGCAGCGCCGGGGCGGTGGCGAAGGCCGGCACACTACCGGCCAGCGGAGCGAAGAACAGCGCCAGCAGGAACAGCGCGGCGACCACGATGGCGGTCAGGCCGGTGCGGCCACCGGCGCTGACGCCGGCTGCCGATTCGATGTAGCTGGTGGTGGTCGAGGTGCCCAGCAGGGAGCCGGCCATGGCGGCGGTGCTGTCGGCGATCAGGGCGCGGCCCATCTTCGGCATGTGGCCGTCCTTGCCCATCAGGCCGGCGCGCTTGGCCACGCCGATCAGGGTGCCGGAGTTGTCGAACAGGTCGACGAACAGGAAGGCGAAGATCACGCTGATCAGGCCCACGTCCAGGGCGCCGGCGATGTCCAGCTGGAGGAAGGTCGGGGCCAGCGAAGGCGGCATCGAGACCACGCCGCCGAACGGGGTGACGCCCATCGCGATCGAGGCCACGGTGACCGCCAGGATGCCGATCAGCACGGCGCCGCGGACCTTCAGCGACTCGAGGGCGACGATCAGGAAGAAGCCCAGGGTGGCGAGGATCGGCGCAGGCTGGCTGAGGTCGCCCAGGCCCACCAGGGTGGCTGGGTTATCGACGACGATGCCCGCGTTGTGCAGGGCGATCAGTGCCAGGAACAGGCCGATGCCGGCAGCGATGGCCGAACGCAGCGGCAACGGGATGCTGTTCACGATCCATTCGCGGATACGGAAGATCGACAGCAGGAAGAACAGCACCGCGGAGAGGAACACCGCGCCCAGCGCCACTTGCCAGGTGTGGCCCATGTGCAGGACCACGGTGTAGGTGAAGAATGCGTTCAGGCCCATGCCCGGTGCCAGGGCGATCGGGTAGTTGGCGATGATGCCCATGGTCACCGAGCCGATGGCCGCGGCCAGGCAGGTGGCGACGAAGATCGCGCCCTTGTCCATGCCGGTCTCGCCGAGGATGCTCGGGTTGACGAACAGGATGTAGGCCATGGCCAGGAAGGTGGTGACGCCCGCGAGAATCTCGGTGCGCACGTTGGTGTTGTGTGCCTTTAGTTGAAACAGCCTTTCCAGCATGCCTGCTCCCAGGGCGCCCTCGCGCCGTGAATGTATCGACCCCATCAGCAAAGCACAGACCGTACCGGGGGCCGTGGTTTTGTGTGGGGCGGAAAAAAGCCGCGCATCATACCAGCATGCATGGCAGGGGCCTATGGCCATTGGGGCAGTCGGTCGAGTCAGCCGGGATGGCCGGGTTCGCCGGCAGGCCGGCGCCTACGGGGCTTGCAGGGGCCGACTTGCCGGCGCAAGGGCCATCAGCCGTTGTGCATGCGGTCCCGGTGGGTCAGGGTCGGGAACAGTTTCATCCACACCCCGGTGACCACCAGCGTGCCGACCCCGCCGAGCACCACCGCCGGCACGGTGCCAAACCAGTGCGCGGTGACCCCCGACTCGAATTCGCCGAGCTGGTTCGAGGCGCCGATGAACAGCCCGTTCACCGCGCTGACCCGGCCGCGCATTTCGTCGGGGGTCTCCAACTGCACGAAGGCACCCCGGATGACCATGCTGATCATGTCGGCCGCGCCCAGCACCACCAGCACCGCCAGGGAAAACCAGAACGAGGTCGACAGGCCGAAGGCGATGGTCGCCACGCCGAACACCCCCACCGAGGTGAACATGATCAGCCCGACCTTGCGCTCCACCGGGAAGCGCGCCAGCCACAGCGACATCAGCAAGGCGCCGACGGCCGGTGCCGAGCGCAGCAGGCCCAGGCCCCAGGCGCCGGTGAGCAGGATGTCCTTGGCGAACACTGGCAGCAGCGCGGTGGCGCCGCCCAGCAGCACGGCGAACAGGTCCAGGGAGATGGCGCCGAAGATGTCCGGGCGGCTGCGGATGAAGCGGATGCCGGCCAGCAGCGACTCGAGATTGGCGCGGCCGCGTTGCGCCAGTTGCTGGCGGGCGTCGAGGCTCAGGGTCAGCAGGCAGGCGATGCCGTACAGCGCCACGGTCGGTCCGTACACCCAGGTGCTGCCGAAGGCGTATAGAAAGCCGCCGATGGCCGGGGCGACGATGGTCGCCGCCTGCGACGCCGAGGCGGATGCCGCCACTGCCCGTGGGAACAGGCCTGCGGGTACCACGTTGGGCAACAGTGCCTGGGTCGCCGGCATCTCGAACGAACGGGCGCTGCCGAGCAGGAAGGCCAGCACGAAGATCAGTTCGCGGGTGATATGGCCGCTGCCGCTGCCCAGGGCCAACGCCAGGGCAATCAACGCCTGCAGGGTCTGGCACAGGGCGGCGACCTTGCGCCGGTCGTAGCGGTCGGCGACATGCCCGGTGTGCAGCATGAACAGCACCCGGGGGGTAAACTCGACCAGGCCCACCAGGCCCAGGTCGAGCACGTTGCCGGTCAACTGGTAGAGGTGCCAGCCAATGGCCACGGTGAGCATCTGGAAGCCGCTGGCGGTGAACACCCGGGCCATCCAGAACGCGACGAACGGGCGGTGATGACGCAGTAATTGCGGGGCTGAATCGGACATCGGTGGCCTGCAACCTCGGAAATAGAGGGGGCAGCAGCTTAACATCTGTTTGTAACATTTGGTTGCTGAAAGCGCGGTGGGACAACGTTCCGCTCCTGGGTAAAGAGGGTGAGGCAACAGGTCACGCGGCAATCAACCACACATCCGAATGGGGCATTCGGGACTATGCTTCCAAACAGTCGTTGACCTGGGTCAATCCTTCCAGATGCAACGATTGGCCTTCGGGCCGGAATCCCTGCGATCGAACAGAACAATTCCAACGCAGCACACTCGATACCCGTGGGGGCAGTGGGCGACAAGGCCATGAGCCCGGTCGTCGGATTACCTGAAGAGGAAGCATCATGTTCGGATTGGAAGCCCTAGAGCTCGCCCGAATCCAGTTTGCCTTTACCGTGTCCTTTCATATCCTGTTCCCGGCCATCACCATTGGCCTGGCGAGCTACCTGGCTGTCCTCGAAGGCCTTTGGCTGAGGACCGGCAACAACACCTACCGTGACCTCTACCAGTTCTGGTCGAAGATCTTCGCCGTGAATTTTGGCATGGGTGTAGTCTCGGGCTTGGTGATGGCTTACCAATTCGGTACCAACTGGAGCCAGTTCTCCGATTTTGCCGGTTCGATTACCGGCCCCCTGTTGACCTATGAGGTGCTCACGGCATTCTTCCTCGAAGCCGGCTTCCTCGGCGTGATGCTGTTTGGCTGGAATCGGGTCGGTCGTGGCCTGCACTTCTTCGCTACCTGCATGGTCGCCCTTGGCACCCTGGTATCGACCTTCTGGATTCTGGCCTCGAACAGCTGGATGCAGACACCGCAAGGCCATGAAATCATCGATGGCCGGGTGGTGCCGGTGGACTGGCTGGCGGTGATTTTCAACCCGTCGTTCCCCTACCGCCTGATGCACATGGCCACTGCGGCCTTTGTCGCCACCGCGTTCTTCGTCGGCGCCTCGGCGGCCTGGCACCTGCTGCGTGGACGGGACAACCCGGCGGTGCGCAAGATGCTGTCGATGGCCATGTGGATGGCGCTGGTAGTGACGCCGATCCAGGCCGTGATCGGGGACTTCCATGGCCTCAACACCCTGAAGCACCAGCCGGTGAAGATCGCCGCCATCGAAGGCCACTGGGAGAACAAACCCGGCGAGCCGACCCCGCTGATCCTGTTCGGTATCCCTGACATGCAGGCCGAGACCACCCGTTTCAAGGTCGAGATCCCGGCCTTGGGTAGCCTTATCCTCACCCACAGCCTGGATAAGCAGGTTCCGGCGATGAAAGAGTTCCCGCCTGAAGATAGGCCTAACTCGACCATCGTGTTCTGGTCGTTCCGGGTCATGGTCGGGCTGGGCATGCTGATGATCTTCGTCGGCCTGTGGAGCCTGTGGCTGCGCAAGCGCGGCACCTTGTACAGCTCGCGACCGTTCCTCTACCTGACCTTGTGGATGGGTCCCTCGGGGCTGATCGCCATCCTTGCCGGCTGGTTCACCACCGAAATCGGACGTCAGCCATGGGTGGTCTATGGCTTGATGCGCACAGCCGATGGCGTATCCAACCATAGCTACACCCAGCTCGGCTTCACCCTGGTGATGTTCGTGGTGGTTTATTTCGCCCTGTTCGGCACTGGCCTGGGCTACATGATGCGCCTGGTGCGCAAGGGGCCGCATAGCGGCGAGGGCGATGCTCAGCCGCCAGGGGGGCCAGGCCAGCAACGCACGCCGGCGCGGCCATTGTCCGCCGCCGATGACGGCCACGAGGCCGACTCCGCCAGCCTGAACAAGGGGAACTGAGATGGGTATCGATCTTCCGCTGATCTGGGCCGTGATCATCATCTTCGGCGTGATGATGTACGTGGTGATGGACGGCTTCGACCTGGGTATCGGCATGCTCTTCCCCTTCGTCAAGGACGAGCGTGACCGCGATGTGATGATGAACACCGTCGCCCCGGTTTGGGACGGCAACGAAACCTGGCTGGTACTGGGTGGCGCGGCATTGTTCGGCGCCTTCCCGCTGGCCTACTCGGTGGTGCTCGAAGCGCTGTACCTGCCGTTGATCCTGATGCTGGTGGGGCTGATCTTCCGTGGCGTGGCCTTCGAGTTCCGCTTCAAGGCGCGGCCGCATAAACGCCATATCTGGGACAAGGCATTCATCTGGGGCTCGCTGGTGGCGACCTTCTTCCAGGGTGTGGCGCTGGGGGCGTTCATCGAGGGCTTCAAGGTGGTCGACCGCAAGTACGCCGGCGGCACCCTGGACTGGCTAACGCCATTTACCCTGTTCTCCGGCCTGGGGCTGATCGTCGCCTACACCTTGCTGGGCTGTACCTGGCTGATCATGAAGACCGAGGGGCCGCTGCAGCAGAAGATGCATGACGTGGCACGACCCTTGGCGCTGGTGTTGCTGGCGGTGATTGGCATCGTCAGCCTGTGGACGCCTATCGCCTACCCGCAGATCGCCGAGCGCTGGTTCAGCATGCCCAACCTGGTGTGGTTCATGCCAGTGCCGATCCTGGTGCTGGTGACCTTCTACGGCCTGCTCCGGGCGGTACAGCGCAATGCCCACTACACGCCGTTCCTGCTGACCCTGGTGCTGATCTTCCTTGGCTACAGCGGGCTGGGCATTAGCCTGTGGCCGAACATCATCCCGCCGTCGATCAGCATCTGGGATGCTGCGGCCCCAGCGCAGAGCCAAGGCTTCATGCTGGTGGGCACGCTGTTCATCCTGCCGTTCATCCTCGGCTACACCTTCTGGAGCTACTACGTGTTCCGCGGCAAGGTGACCCACGAAGACGGCTATCACTAGGAGCGCCGAGCGATGACTGTGGAACAGAAGAAACCGTTGTGGCAACGCCTGGGCTGGTTGGTGCTGATCTGGGGGTTGAGTGTGGTGGCGCTGGGCATCGTCGCCTACGGCATGCGCATGTTCATGAATGCTGCCGGGTTGAGCACCCACTAAGTTGTCAGGGGCCGCAAAGCGGCCCCATTCATTTGCGCGCTTTCAACACCACGAACTTCGGCGTCGCCGCTACCTGCTCGACGCCCCGGAACAGCCGCGCCAGCTTGCTGTGGTAGCCCAGGTGCCGGTTGCCGACGATATACAGCGCGCCACCCACTTCCAGCGCCTCCCTGGCTTGCTGGAACATGCGCCAGGCAAGGAAGTCGCCGACCACTTGCTGCTGGTGGAACGGCGGATTGCACAGCACCACGTCCAGCGATTGCCTGGCTTGCCCGGCCAGGCCGTCTGCCGCGTGGATCTCGACTGCCCGCCCGTCCAGCGCCGCCTGCCAGTTCTCCCGCGCCGATTGCGCCGCCATGTACGACTCGTCCACCAGGGTGTAGTGGGCATCCGGGTTGGCCAGGGCGCTGGCGATCGCCAGCACGCCGTTGCCGCAACCCAGGTCAGCCACCCGGGCCTGACCGAGGTCGCGCGGCAGGTGCGGGAGGAAGGCGCGGGTGCCGATGTCCAGGCCTTCGCGGCAGAACACGTTGGCGTGGTTGACCAGCTCCAGGGCCGGGGTGTCCAGGCGGTAGCGCGTTGGGTACGGGGAGCGGGCGAGTGGTCGAGCGTCGAGAGTGGCGGTGAGCAGCCGGGCTTTCTTCTGGGCCAGCGAGGCCTGCACCGGGCCGATGTACTTTTCCATCAGGTCGCCCGCGGCGCGGGGCAGATGCTTGATCATGGCCCCGGCGATCACCTGGGCGCCGGGCGCCAGGTGGCCTTGCAGGCGGATCAGTTGCTCCTCGAGCAAGGCCAGGGTCTTGGGCACGCGCACCAGCACGCGGTCGAACGGGCCGTGCCAGGCATCGCTGGCCGGCACGAACGGCACTGCATCGTAGGCTTGGCCGTTGCCTGCCAGGTTCTTTTCCAGGGCCATGCGCGCCAAGTGCGAATCACCGCTGCTGGTCACCTTCATCCGCCCGGCCAGGCTGGCGGCCAGGGCGCCGAAACTGTCGTTGAGCACCAGCACCCGGCAGTTGGCGTCAGGCTGCTGGGCCGCGAGGTGTTCCAGCAGGTACTGGTCGGCGGCATCGAACGCCAGCAGGGGGTCGTGGGCCTGCTCCGGTTGGCGGATCAGGTCGAGGTCGGCGAAGGGGCTGTTGAACAAGGGCATGACGTGGGGCTCTGTTGCGAATCTCCCCGGCACGGTGCGCGACGGGTTCGAGGGGGAGGATTCTACAGGCCTTTGTCGGGGGGAGGGGAATGCTCCAGCAGATCGTGGTCGCGCAGGCGATTGGCCGCGGCCATGCTGGTCTTGGCGCCGGTCTTCTTGCGCACATTGCCCATGTGGAAGTTCACCGTGCTGACCGACATCGACAGCGCCTTGGCCACTCGCTTGGCGCTGGAAAGCTCGTCATAGGTCCTGATCACCTCAAGCTCACGTGGGCTCAGGCTCGGTGCTGGCGCGGGAGAGCAGATATCGGGCAGGTGGTGGTTGTAAAGCGCGGCATGGAGCCTGTTGCCAAGCAATAGCACCCGAGCCTCGTGCTCATAGAGCTCTTCGGCGCTGATAGGGCCATGGCTGCGGAATACGTTCACAACGGTCGAGTTCTGTCGAGCATCAAATATCGATTGGCTCCAACCATGTGAGAAAGAGATACCAAACTCGGCCGCTGTTTCACACAGCGGCATGGCCTCATCGAACAGACGGCTGTGCCATACAAGTGGAAGCTCTCCATGACAATGACTATCATGATGATGGCTTTTTGATACTAGGGGGTCGATATCAAAGAGCTTGTCAGCGATGTAACGTTGGTCCCAGGCAGGTGCAAAACTGCTGTGGTGATAAAAGTATACTTTGTGGCCCGCCGCGCGCACGCGCAGCGTGACACTCAGGCAATCCAGACCTGCCGGTGCTATCAGTGATTGGGCGTGTTTGATCAGCGCGCGAGGGCCGCCCTGCTTCAGCGCTAGATCGAACTGCTCAGGTGTCCATTCTGGCATCGACATGGGTAACGCTCCAATTGGATCCATTGTTCCGCAACACCGGACGAGTGTAGGAAAACTTCCCGCCCTGTGTTGGTTTTTTTTGTTATAGGTGTCGCGTTTTCATCGTGTTTTCATGTCGGCTTTTACCGATGCCCTACAATCCGACGGTGTTTATCCTGGACGCTTTGCGCGACACTGGGCGCATCTGATTTCTGGAGCCCGTCATGACCGCCAGCGCCGACAAGTTTACCCGCCAGACCCTGCTCGACGTGCAGCCGTTGACCCCCAACCTGTTTTCCCTGCGCGTAACGCGCGACCCGGGCTTTCGCTTTCGTGCAGGGCAGTTCGCCCGGTTGGGCGTGACCAAGGCCGATGGCAGCGTGGTGTGGCGGGCGTACTCCATGGTTAGCGCCCCCCATGACGAGTTCCTCGACTTCTTCTCTATCGTCGTGCCGGGCGGCGAGTTCACCAGTGAGTTGAGCCGGCTAGGCGCGGGTGACACCCTACTGATCGACCGACAGGCCTTCGGTTACCTGACCTTGGACCGCTTCGTCGGCGGCCGCGACCTATGGTTATTGGCCACCGGCACCGGCATCGCGCCCTTCATGTCGATCCTCCAGGATTTCGAAGCCTGGGAACGGTTCGACAATATCAAGCTGGTGTATTCGGTGCGCGAGGCCCAGGAGCTGGCGTATATCGACGAAATCGCCGGGTTGGAGCAGCGCGACTACCTGGCCGAATTCGCGGGCAAGCTGCAGTTCATTCCAGTGGTCACTCGCGAGGGGCATCCGGGGGCGTTGAATGCGCGCATCACCACGCTGATCGAGAACGGCGAACTGGAACAGGCGGCGGGGTTGGCGCTGTCGCCGGAGCATTCGCGAATCATGCTCTGTGGTAACCCCGAGATGATCGACCAGACACGCAAGGTGCTCAAGGCACGCGACCTGCAGTTGAGCCTGAGCAAGCGGCCGGGGCAAGTGGCGGTGGAGAACTACTGGTAATCCACCGGCCTGCACAAGCTTCACGCCTTGCTGCTGACCACCATCTTGCGCGCATGGGCCAGGGACTCCTTGGTCAGGTCGATTCCGCCGAGCATCCGCGCGACTTCCTCCACGCGCTCGCGCTTGCCCAGGGTGGCGACAGCGGTGTGGGTGGTATCGCTGTTGCGCACCTTGTGCACGAACAGGTGATGATGCCCCTGCGCCGCCACTTGCGGCAGGTGGGTCACGGTCAGTACCTGGCCGCGCTCGCCAAGGCGGCGCAGCAGTTGCCCGACGATCTCAGCCGTGGGGCCGCCGATACCGACGTCCACTTCATCGAATACCAGTGTCGGAATACGCGAGGTCTGGGCGGTGATCACCTGGATCGCCAGGCTGATACGTGACAACTCGCCCCCAGATGCGACCTTGGCCAAACCCTTGAGCGGCTGGCCGGGGTTGGCGCTGACCAGCAGTTCGACCTGCTCCAGGCCGTGGGGGGAAAGATCGCCAGTGTCGAAGGGCGTCAGTTCGATGCAGAAGCGCCCGCCGGGCATGCCCAGGCGCTGGATCTCCTGTTCCACTGCGGTGGCTAGCTGCTTGGCTGCCTGCTGGCGCAGGGCGCTGAGTTCGCTGGCCTTCTCTTTATAGTGCTGGGCGAAGGCCGCCAGCTCTTCGCCCAGTCGCTCGAGCGACTCGTCGCTGGCGTTCAGGCTTTCCAGCTCCTCCATCAGGCGTTGCTGCAGATGCGGCAGTTCGGTGGGGTGCACGCGGTGCTTGCGGGCGAGGGTGTAGAGGGTGTCGAGGCGCTCCTCGAGAGCCTGCAGGCGCATGGGGTCGGCATCGAAGTGGTCAAGGAAGCGGTTGAGCTCGCCCACGGCCTCTTCGACCTGGATCTGCGCGCTGGCGATCAGGTTGACCGCTTCGCCGAGGGCCTTGGGTGCATTGGTTACGGCGGTCAGGCGGTTGAGGCTGACGGTCAGGGCGCTGAGTACATTGCCCGAGTCGCTTTCGCTGCATTGGTCGATCACCTGGCGGCAGATGCCGAAAAGGGCTTCGGCATTGGTCAGGTTCTTGTGCTCTTGCTCCAGTTGCTCCAGTTCATGCTCGCCCAGGCCGAGGTTGTCCAGCTCTTCCAGCTGGTAGCTGAGCAACTGATGGCGTGCGCGCTGCTCGTCTCCGGAGTTGCGCAGGTGCTCCAGCTCCTGGCGTGTCTGGTTCCAGCGCTTGGCGGCCAGTTGCACCTGGCGGGCCAGGTCGATGGCGCCGGCGTATTCGTCCACCAGGCGGCGGTGGGTGTCGGTTTTCAGCAGCGACTGGTGTTCATGCTGGCTGTGAATGTCGATCAGCAGCTCGCCCAGCGCCTTGAGATCGCCAAGTGGGCAGGGCGTGCCGTTGATGTAGCCGCGGCTGCGGCCTTCGGCGGTGATCACCCGGCGCAGGATGCACGGGCCGTCGCTTTCCAGGTCGCGCTCGGCGAGCCAGGCATGGGCCTCGGGGATGTCGACCAGGTCGAAGGTGGCGAGGATATCGGCCTTGTCGGTGCCTGGGCGCACCACGCCGCTGTCGGCGCGATCGCCCAGGGCCAGGCCCAGGGCGTCGAGCATGATCGACTTGCCAGCCCCGGTCTCACCGGTGATGACGGACATGCCGCGGGCGATTTCGAGGTCGAGGTGTTCGACAATGGCGTAGTTGTGAATGGACAGGTGCACCAGCATGGGGCGGCTCCCGAAGGGTCGTGTCTGGATATTTATACAGTGCTTATTGCTGGTCTGCCAATAGCAGCCTGACGAATGTGGAAAAGCACATTGCCCCTTGAAGCCGGTTTTTCCGACCCCATATAGCTGGCAAGACAAGGCGAGCCTGGCTCGCACAACAGAAATTGCGAAGGAGAAACCCGATGGCTGACGAACAGCTGGATGAGAAGAACCTGAATTCCGAAGAAGCCGGTGCAGCAACCACTGACGCGCGCGTTCTGGAGCTCGAGGAGCAGCTGGCCGCCGCCAAGGACCAATCCCTGCGCGCCGCCGCCGACCTGCAGAACATCCGCCGCCGTGCCGAACAGGATGTCGAGAAGGCGCACAAGTTCGCCCTGGAGAAGTTCTCCACCGACCTGCTGCCGGTGATCGACAGCCTGGAACTGGCCCTGGCGCACTCCAGCGCCGAAGACGAGAACGTCAAGAAGATCCGCGAGGGCGTCGAGCTGACCCTGAAAATGTTCCAGGACACCCTCAAGCGCTACAACCTCGAAGCCGTCGATCCCCTCGGCCAGCCGTTCAACGCCGAGCACCACCAGGCAATGGCCATGCAGGAAAGCGACACCGCCGAGCCGAACAGCGTGCTCAACGTGTTCCAGAAAGGCTACCTGCTCAATGGCCGCCTGCTGCGCCCCGCCATGGTGGTGGTCAGCAAGGCCCCGAGCGCGCCGCAGCCGTCGATCAACGAACAGGCTTGAAATCCGTCGGGGCACCCCCATCTAGGTGTCAAGCCTTCAAGTATTACCGCAGTTGGCCAATGTAGTCGCTGCCACCAAATTCAAGTTTCGGGAGAATCAACATGGGTAAAATCATCGGTATCGACCTGGGGACCACCAACTCCTGCGTCAGCGTGCTGGAAAACGGCACCGCCAAGGTCATCGAGAACGCCGAAGGCGCGCGTACCACGCCTTCGATCATTGCCTACGCCAACGACGGCGAAATCCTGGTCGGCCAGTCGGCCAAGCGCCAGGCGGTCACCAACCCGCACAACACCCTGTTCGCGGTAAAGCGCCTGATCGGTCGCCGCTTCGAAGAAGACGTCGTGCAGAAAGACATCAAGCTGGTGCCTTACAAGATCGTCAAGGCCAGCAACGGTGACGCCTGGGTCGAGGCTTCCGGCAAGGAAATGGCCCCGCCGCAGATCAGCGCCGAAGTCCTGAAGAAAATGAAGAAGACCGCCGAAGACTACCTCGGCGAGCCAGTCACCGAAGCGGTCATCACCGTGCCGGCCTACTTCAACGACAGCCAGCGCCAGGCGACCAAGGACGCCGGCCGCATCGCCGGCCTGGACGTAAAACGCATCATCAACGAACCGACCGCCGCCGCGCTGGCGTATGGCATGGACAAGGCCAAGGGCGACCACACCGTGATCGTTTATGACCTCGGTGGTGGTACCTTCGACGTTTCGGTCATCGAAATCGCCGAAGTCGACGGTGAGCACCAGTTCGAAGTACTGGCGACCAACGGCGACACCTTCCTGGGTGGCGAAGACTTCGACATGCGCCTGATCGACTACCTCGTCGACGAGTTCAAGAAAGAGTCCGGCATGGACCTGAAGAACGATCCGCTGGCCCTGCAGCGCCTGAAGGAAGCTGCTGAAAAGGCCAAGATCGAGCTGTCCTCGGCCCAGTCGACCGACGTCAACCTGCCGTACATCACTGCAGATGCCACAGGTCCCAAGCACCTGAACGTGAAAATCTCCCGCGCCAAGCTGGAGTCGCTGGTCGAAGACCTGGTCAACCGTACCATCGAGCCTTGCCGCATCGCCCTGAAGGACGCCGGCATCGATGCCAGCAAGATCGACGACGTGATCCTGGTCGGTGGCCAGACCCGTATGCCGATGGTGCAGAAGGCCGTTGCCGACTTCTTCGGCAAGGAAGCGCGCAAGGACGTCAACCCGGACGAAGCCGTCGCCATGGGTGCTGCCATCCAGGGTGCCGTTCTGGCCGGTGACGTCAAGGACGTCCTGCTGCTGGACGTCAGTCCGCTGACCCTGGGTATCGAAACCATGGGCGGCGTGATGACCGCGCTGATCGAGAAGAACACCACCATCCCGACCAAGAAGTCGCAGGTGTTCTCGACCGCCGACGACAACCAGGGCGCCGTGACCATCCATGTGCTGCAGGGCGAGCGCAAGCAAGCTTCGCAGAACAAGTCGCTGGGCAAGTTCGACCTGGCCGATATTCCGCCAGCACCACGCGGCGTGCCGCAGATCGAAGTGACCTTCGACATCGACGCCAACGGCATCCTGCACGTCGGCGCGAAAGACAAGGCCACCGGCAAGGCGCAGTCGATCGTGATCAAGGCCAACTCCGGCCTGTCCGACGACGAAATCGAGAAAATGGTCCGCGACGCCGAGGCCAACGCCGAGGAAGACCGCAAGTTCGAAGAGCTGGCCGCTGCCCGCAACCAGGGTGACGCGCTGGTCCACTCGACCCGCAAGATGGTCACTGAAGCCGGTGACAAGGTCACCGCTGAAGAGAAGACCGCGATCGAGGCTGCCGTGGTTGCCCTGGAGGCCGCCGTCAAAGGCGACGACAAGGCTGCCATCGACGCCAAGGTCGAAGAGCTGTCCAAGGTATCGGCCCCTGTTGCCCAGAAGATGTACGCCGAGCAGCAGGCCGAGCAGCCACAGGGCGGCGCCCAGCAGCAGGCCGAGCCGGAAGCCAAGCACGATGACGTGGTTGATGCCGAGTTCGAGGAAGTGAAAGACAGCAACAAGCAGTAATCCCTGCATGTTGTCGGCCAGTTCATCGCCGTTTGCCGGTGAACTGGTAGGATGTCGCCGCGCGGGGGCTTGCTCCCGCGTTGGCGTGTCTGGAACACGAGAATTATTTACAGCATCTGTCTGGGCGCATTCGCGTATGGCGGCAGGTGCTGACGGCATGGCGCACTGATGCGCGAAGGTATGCCGAACGCCCCCAAAGAGTGCAAATGACCTATGGCAAAGCGTGATTTTTATGAGGTCCTGGGTGTCGAGCGTGGCGCCAGCGAAGGCGATCTCAAGAAGGCCTACCGCCGTCTGGCGATGAAGTACCACCCGGACCGCAATCCGGGCGACAAAGAGTCCGAGGACCTGTTCAAGGAGGCCAACGAGGCCTACGAAGTGCTGTCGGATGCCAGCAAGCGCGCGGCCTACGACCAGTACGGCCACGCCGGCGTCGACCCGAGCATGGGTGGCGGCGGTGCCGGCTTCGGCGGCGCCAACTTCTCCGACATCTTCGGCGATGTCTTCAGTGACTTCTTCGGCGGCGGCCGTGGTGGTGGTCGTGGCGGCGCCCAGCGCGGCAGCGACCTGCGCTACACCCTCGAGCTCAACCTCGAAGAGGCGGTACGCGGCACCACGGTCAACATCCGGGTGCCCACGCTGGTCAACTGCAAGCCGTGCGATGGCTCCGGCGCCAAGAAGGGCTCGACCCCCTCGACCTGCCCGACCTGTGGCGGCATCGGCCAGGTGCGCATGCAGCAGGGCTTCTTCGCCGTGCAGCAGACCTGCCCGCGCTGCCATGGCCAGGGCAAGATCATCACCGATCCGTGCACCTCGTGCCACGGCGAGGGTCGTGTCGAAGAGTACAAGACCCTGTCGGTCAAGGTTCCGGCCGGCGTCGACACTGGCGATCGCATCCGTCTGTCCGGCGAAGGCGAGGCGGGTACCCACGGTGGTCCGACCGGCGACCTGTACGTGGTGGTCAACGTGCGCGAGCACCCGATCTTCCAGCGGGACGGCAAGCACCTGTACTGCGAAGTGCCGATCAGCTACACCGACGCGGCCCTGGGCGGCGAACTGGAAGTGCCGACCCTCGATGGTCGGGTGAAGCTGAAAATCCCCGAAGGCACCCAGACCGGCAAGCAGTTCCGCCTGCGCGGCAAGGGCGTGGCGCCGGTGCGCGGTGGTGCGGCGGGCGACTTGCTGTGCCGCGTGGCGGTGGAAACCCCGGTCAACCTCAGCCGTCGCCAGCGTGAGCTGCTCGAAGAGCTGCGCGATTCCCTCGAGGGCGACAGCTCTCACTCGCCCAAG
Source organism: Pseudomonas sp. VA159-2 (assembly GCF_024126635.1). Classification (NCBI taxonomy): domain Bacteria; kingdom Pseudomonadati; phylum Pseudomonadota; class Gammaproteobacteria; order Pseudomonadales; family Pseudomonadaceae; genus Pseudomonas; species Pseudomonas sp. VA159-2. The sequence continues at coordinate 55,316 of NZ_JAMYBV010000019.1, forward strand.
GCCAGTGGTTGGTTCGAAGGCGTGAAGCGCTTCTTCGGCGATCTCTGAGAAGGAACAGGCTATGCGACGTATTGCAGTGATGGGCGCCGCCGGGCGCATGGGCAAGGTGCTGATCGAGGCGGTACAGCAGCAGGCGCCCAAGGCTGGCTTGACCGCGGCGATCCATCGTCCGGACAGCTCCCTGGTCGGTGCCGATGCCGGTGAACTGGCGGGCCTGGGGCGCATTGGCGTGACGATTTGCGACGACCTGGCCAAGGTCGTCGACGAGTTCGACGTGCTGATCGACTTCACCCATCCGTCGGTGACCCTGAAGAACCTGGCCTTCTGCCGCAAGATGGGCAAGGCCATGGTAATCGGTACCACGGGCTTCACCCCGGAAGAGAAAGCGCAGTTGGCCGAGGCTGGCAAGGAGATTCCGATCGTCTTTGCCGCCAATTTCAGCGTCGGCGTCAACCTCAGCCTCAAGCTGCTGGACATGGCGGCGCGCGTGCTGGGTGACGATGTCGATATCGAGATCATCGAGGCCCACCATCGGCACAAGGTCGATGCGCCGTCGGGTACCGCGCTGCGCATGGGTGAAGTGGTCGCCAGTGCGCTGGGGCGTGACCTGCAGGAAGTGGCGGTATATGGCCGTGAGGGCCAGACGGGTGCCCGCGACCGCAAGACCATTGGCTTCGCCACTGTGCGTGCCGGTGATGTGGTCGGTGATCACACCGTGCTGTTCGCCGCCGATGGCGAGCGCCTGGAAATAACCCACAAGGCCTCGAGCCGCATGACCTTTGCCAAGGGTGCGGTGCGCGCGGCGCTGTGGCTGGACGGGCGCGAGCCTGGGCTGTATGACATGCAGGACGTGCTCGCGCTGCGCTGATGCGGTCCCTGTAGGAGCGGCCTTGTGTCGCGAAAGGGCTGCGCAGCAGCCCCGGCAATTCTGAGTGGTTCAGAGATCCAGGGGCCGCTGCGCGCCCCTTTCGCGACACAAGGCCGCTCCTACAGGGCGGGCTCGTGTCGCTACTGTCGCAATCCTGCGTTTTAGAGACACAATCACGGTAGACCGAAAGCGCGTTTTTCTGTAAGCTACAGCTTTAGTGTGTCCACTAAAAGCGCGCAGACTAATTCAGCATAAAAGCGGGGTGACGTGTCCATACGTCATTCCGCTTTTTTGCAACCTGCGATCGCCCTTTCAGGCTTGATTTACGGGAGGTCTTCTTGACTAAGCCAGCCATACTCGCCCTTGCCGATGGCAGCATTTTTCGCGGTGAAGCCATTGGAGCCGACGGTCAGACCGTTGGTGAGGTCGTGTTCAATACAGCAATGACCGGCTACCAGGAAATCCTCACAGACCCTTCCTACGCCCAGCAAATCGTCACCCTGACTTACCCGCACATCGGCAACACCGGCACCACCCCAGAAGACGCCGAATCCAATCGCGTCTGGTCCGCCGGCCTGGTCATTCGTGACCTCCCGTTGCTGGCCAGCAACTGGCGCAACACCCAGTCGCTGCCTGACTACCTGAAAGCCAACAACGTCGTCGCCATTGCCGGCATCGATACCCGTCGCCTGACCCGCATCCTGCGCGAAAAGGGCGCCCAGAACGGCTGCATCCTCGCCGGTGACGACATCACCGAAGAGCAGGCCATCGCCGCCGCCCGCGCCTTCCCGGGCCTCAAGGGCATGGACCTGGCCAAGGTCGTCTCCACCAAGGAGCGCTACGAGTGGCGCTCCAGCGTGTGGGAGCTGAAAACCGACAGCCACCCGACCCGCGAAGCCGCCGACCTGCCGTACCACGTGGTCGCCTTCGACTACGGCGTCAAGCTGAACATCCTGCGCATGCTGGTTGCCCGCGGTTGCCGGGTAACCGTGGTGCCGGCCCAGACCCCGGCCAGCGAAGTACTCGCGCTCAACCCTGATGGCGTGTTCCTGTCCAACGGCCCTGGCGATCCGGAGCCGTGCGACTACGCGATCCAGGCGATCAAAGAGATTCTCGAAACCGAGATCCCGGTATTCGGCATCTGCCTGGGCCACCAACTGCTGGCCCTGGCCTCCGGCGCCAAGACCCTGAAGATGGGCCACGGCCACCACGGTGCCAACCACCCGGTCCAGGACCTGGATACCGGCGTGGTCATGATCACCAGCCAGAACCACGGGTTCGCCGTCGACGAAGCCACCCTGCCGGGCAACGTGCGCGCCATCCACAAGTCGCTGTTCGACGGTACCCTGCAGGGTATCGAGCGCACCGACAAGAGCGCGTTCAGCTTCCAGGGACACCCTGAAGCGAGCCCGGGCCCGACCGACGTCGCGCCACTGTTCGATCGTTTCACCGATGCCATGGCCAAGCGCCGCTGAGCATCCTGCATCAAGGCCCCGGGTCGGCTCGCGCCGCCCGGAAGCGCCTGACCCAGATTGTTCAAGACGGCTTGCCGACTGACCCGCGGATTTGAGTGACAACCATGCCAAAACGTACAGACATCAAAAGCATCCTGATTCTCGGCGCTGGCCCGATCGTGATCGGCCAGGCCTGCGAATTCGACTACTCCGGCGCCCAGGCTTGCAAAGCCCTGCGCGAGGAAGGTTTCCGCGTCATCCTGGTGAACTCCAACCCAGCCACCATCATGACCGATCCGGCCATGGCCGACGCCACCTACATCGAGCCGATCAAATGGCAGTCGGTGGCCAAGATCATCGAAAAAGAACGCCCAGACGCCGTGCTGCCGACCATGGGTGGCCAGACCGCGCTGAACTGCGCCCTGGACTTGGAGCGCCACGGCGTTCTGGAGAAGTTCGGCGTCGAGATGATCGGTGCCAACGCCGACACCATCGACAAGGCCGAAGACCGCTCGCGCTTCGACAAGGCGATGAAGGCCATCGGCCTGGAGTGCCCGCGCTCGGGTATCGCCCACAGCATGGAAGAGGCCAACGCGGTTCTCGAGAAGCTCGGCTTCCCGTGCATCATCCGTCCGTCGTTCACCATGGGCGGCACCGGTGGCGGTATCGCCTACAACCGTGAAGAATTCGAAGAAATCTGCACCCGTGGTCTGGACCTGTCGCCGACCAAGGAACTGCTGATCGACGAGTCGCTGATCGGCTGGAAGGAATACGAGATGGAGGTGGTCCGTGACAAGAAGGACAACTGCATCATCGTCTGCTCGATCGAGAACTTCGACCCGATGGGCGTGCACACCGGTGACTCGATCACCGTGGCCCCGGCACAGACCCTGACCGACAAGGAATACCAGATCATGCGCAACGCCTCGCTGGCGGTGCTGCGTGAAATCGGTGTCGAGACCGGCGGTTCCAACGTGCAGTTCGGTATCTGCCCGAACACCGGCCGCATGGTCGTGATCGAGATGAACCCGCGGGTTTCCCGTTCCTCGGCCCTGGCATCGAAGGCCACCGGCTTCCCGATCGCCAAGATCGCCGCCAAGCTGGCTATCGGCTACACCCTCGACGAACTGCAGAACGACATCACCGGCGGCCGTACCCCGGCTTCCTTCGAGCCGTCGATCGACTACGTCGTCACCAAGCTGCCACGCTTCGCCTTCGAGAAATTCCCTAAGGCCGACGCTCGCCTGACCACCCAGATGAAATCCGTGGGTGAAGTCATGGCCATCGGCCGGACCTTCCAGGAGTCCCTGCAGAAAGCCCTGCGCGGCCTGGAAGTCGGCGCTTGCGGTCTCGATCCTAAGGTCGACCTGGCCAGCCCGGAAGCGGCCGGCATCCTCAAGCGCGAACTGACCGTGCCGGGTGCCGAGCGCATCTGGTACGTCGCCGACGCCATGCGCTCGGGCATGACCATCGAGGAAATTTTCCAACTGACCGGCATCGACCTGTGGTTCCTGGTGCAGATGGAAGACCTGATCAAGGAAGAAGAGAAGGTCAAGACCCTGGCCCTGTCGTCGATCGACAAGGACTACATGCTGCGCCTCAAGCGCAAGGGCTTCTCGGACCAGCGCCTGGCCAAGCTGCTCGGCATCACCGACAAGAACCTGCGTCGCCACCGCCACAAGCTCGAAGTGTTCCCGGTGTACAAGCGTGTCGACACCTGCGCCGCCGAGTTCGCCACCGACACCGCCTACCTGTACTCGACCTACGAGCAAGAATGCGAGGCCAACCCGTCGACCCGCGACAAGATCATGATCCTCGGTGGCGGCCCGAACCGTATCGGCCAGGGCATCGAGTTCGACTACTGCTGCGTGCACGCCGCACTGGCGCTGCGTGAAGACGGTTACGAGACCATCATGGTCAACTGCAACCCGGAAACCGTCTCCACCGACTACGACACCTCCGACCGCCTGTACTTCGAGCCTCTGACCCTGGAAGACGTGCTGGAAGTCTGCCGCGTCGAGAAGCCGAAGGGCGTCATCGTCCACTACGGCGGCCAGACCCCGCTGAAACTGGCTCGCGCCCTGGAAGAAGCCGGCGTACCGATCATCGGTACCAGCCCGGACGCCATCGATCGCGCCGAAGACCGCGAGCGTTTCCAGCAGATGGTGCAGCGCCTGAACCTGCTGCAGCCGCCAAACGCCACCGTGCGCAGCGAAGAAGAGGCCATCCGCGCTGCTGGCAGCATCGGTTACCCGCTGGTCGTGCGCCCATCCTATGTACTGGGTGGTCGGGCCATGGAGATCGTCTACGAACTGGACGAGCTCAAGCGCTACCTGCGTGAAGCGGTACAGGTCTCCAACGACAGCCCGGTGCTGCTCGACCACTTCCTCAACTGCGCCATCGAGATGGACGTGGATGCGGTCTGCGACGGCACCGACGTGGTAATCGGCGCGATCATGCAGCACATCGAGCAGGCCGGCGTTCACTCCGGTGACTCGGCGTGCTCGCTGCCACCTTACTCGCTGAGCAAGGACGTGCAGGACGAAGTCCGCGTACAGGTCAAGAAAATGGCCCTGGAGCTGGGCGTGGTCGGCCTGATGAACGTGCAGCTGGCCCTGCAGGGCGACAAGATCTACGTGATCGAGGTCAACCCGCGCGCCTCGCGTACCGTGCCGTTCGTCTCCAAGTGCATCGGCACCTCCCTGGCGATGATCGCGGCCCGTGTCATGGCCGGTAAAACCCTGAAGGAACTGGGCTTCACCGAAGAAATCATCCCGAACTTCTACAGCGTCAAGGAAGCCGTCTTCCCGTTCGCCAAGTTCCCAGGGGTTGACCCGATCCTCGGTCCTGAGATGAAATCCACCGGTGAAGTCATGGGTGTCGGCGACAGCTTCGGCGAAGCCTTCGCCAAGGCCCAGATGGGCGCCAGCGAAGTGCTGCCGACCGGCGGTACCGCCTTCATCAGCGTGCGCGACGACGACAAGCCGCAAGTGGCTGGCGTCGCCCGCGACCTGATCGCCCTGGGCTTCGAAGTGGTCGCCACTGTCGGCACCGCCAAGGTGATCGAGGCCGCTGGCCTGAAAGTGCGCCGTGTGAACAAGGTGACCGAAGGTCGCCCGCACGTGGTCGACATGATCAAGAACGACGAAGTGTCGCTGATCATCAATACCACCGAAGGCCGCCAGTCGATCGCCGACTCCTACTCGATTCGTCGCAATGCGCTGCAGCACAAGATCTACTGCACCACGACCATTGCGGCCGGTGAAGCCATCTGCGAGGCGCTGAAATTCGGTCCGGAAAAGACCGTTCGTCGCCTGCAGGATCTGCATGCAGGACTCGAAGCATGAGCATTACCAAGTACCCGATGACCGTCCAGGGCGCTCGCGCCCTGGAAGAAGAGCACCTGTTCCTGAGCAAGACCGAACGCCCGCGCCTGAGCCAGGCCATTGGCGAGGCCCGTGAACTGGGCGACCTGAAGGAAAACGCCGAATACCATGCCGCCCGCGAGGAGCAGGGCATGGTCGAGGCGCGTATCCGCGACATCGAAGGCCGCCTGCAGAACTCGGTAGTGATCGACGTCACCACTATTGCCCATACCGGCAAGGTGATCTTCGGCACGACCGTCGATCTGGAAAACACCGAGACTGGCGATCAGGTGACCTACCAGATCGTTGGCGAGGACGAGGCTGACATCAAGAAGGGCAAGCTCTCGGCGAGCGCGCCGATCGCGCGCGCGATCATCGGCAAGGAAGAGGGCGACACGGTCGTCGTCAAGACGCCAAGCGGCACCGTCGAGTACGAGATTGTCGAAGTCAAGCACATCTGACCGGCGCCTGCGGGCGCCATCCCTCGAGGGGATCCTCTGGCAGCTGGCCCAGGTGTTCTGGGTTGGCGGCCTGTGGGTGTTCCATGTGGGCCTGGTGCCGGCGCTCAAGGTCAGCGGCCTGGCGCCGTTGCTGGTGCATGACATCGCCGGGCAGATCGACCGCTGGTTGATCGGCGTGGCGCTGCTCGGGCTGGTGACCCAGCTGGCAGTATTGGCGAGGGTGGACGGCCTGGCGGCCTGGTGGCGGCAGTTCCGCGGCCAGATGCTGCTGCTCGGCCTTGGTGCCTGTGTCGGCTATTACACGCTGCGCTACGGCATTTCCGTGGGCGAGCGTTGGCAGATGTTCTGTTTCCTGGTGCTGGGCTTCTCAGGCATCGTCCTGGTGGCCCAGCCGGTGCCGGTCAAGGCGCGCCGGTAATCAGTTCACGATTACCGGGGCCGCTTTGCCGCCCTTTAGCGACACAAGGCCGCTCCCACAGGGATTGCACCGGCCTATGATGCAACGCGATCCCTGTGGGAGCGGCCTTGTGTCGCGATGGGCTGCGCAGCAGCCCTGCTACCGTTACTTGTAACGGTGGATATTGGACAGCTGCTTGTTCGGCTGCGGGTTCTTGCGATAGATCAGCGCTTTCTTGCCGATGGTCTGTACCAGTTCGGCGCGGCCAGCCTTGCACAGTTCGGCGATGGCTGCGGCACGTTCCTCGCGATCTTCCGAGCGGATCTCGACCTTGATCAGTTCGTGATCGGTCAGGGCGCGTTCCAGTTCGGCGATGACGCCTTCATTCAAACCATTGCCCGCGACGATCAGAACCGGCTTCAGGTCGTGACCAATCGATTTGTACTGCTTCTTCTGCTCGTTGTTGAGCGGCATAATCTGACCCTTTTCGTCTGATTCTGTAAAATTGACGGGCATTTTACCCGAGGGCCTGTGGCTCCGCCCAGTCAAACACGACGCATATCATCGAGGTGCCCCGTGGTACAACGTTCCAAAAGCAGCGCCAACTGGCTGCGCGAACATTTCAACGACCCTTTTGTGAAGCAAGCACAGAAGGATGGCTACCGCTCGCGCGCGAGCTACAAACTGCTGGAGATCCAGGAGAAAGACCGCCTGATCCGCCCCGGCATGAGCGTGATCGACCTCGGCGCGGCCCCGGGTGGCTGGTCGCAGGTGACCAGTCGTCTGATTGGTGGCCAGGGCCGGCTGATCGCCTCGGACATCCTGGAGATGGACTCGATCCCCGATGTGACCTTCATCCAGGGCGACTTCACCCAGGACGAAGTGCTGCAGCAGATCCTCCAGGCGGTCGGCGATTCGCACGTGGACCTTGTGATTTCCGATATGGCCCCCAATATGAGTGGTACGCCCGCGGTGGACATGCCGCGCGCCATGTTCCTCTGTGAACTGGCCCTGGATCTGGCGACCCGCGTGCTCAAGCCCGGTGGGGATTTCCTGATCAAGATCTTCCAGGGCGAAGGTTTCGACATGTACCTCAAGGACGTGCGCAGCAAGTTCGACAAGGTGCAGATGCGCAAGCCATCGTCCTCGCGGGATCGCTCCCGCGAACAGTACCTGTTGGGCAAGGGGTTCAAAGGAGCGTGAAAGGCGTGCTGCGGGGTTGCCGATAGTTATTTCCAATCGGCCGCCCCGTCTGGATCGTCCGAACTTCGTGTAGTCTAGCTTTCACAAAGGGTTACAGACGGTGCCTGCGGATGCGTGGGTAATGTAGTAAGTTAGGGCGATGAATATCATGCGAGGCACGGCTGCGTCGTGCGCCGGCCTCAGAGGGTAGCGAATTGAACGACATGGCAAAGAATCTGATCCTCTGGTTGATCATCGCCGCCGTCCTGGTGACGGTGATGAACAACTTCTCCAGCCCTAACGAGCCGCAGACCCTCAACTATTCCGACTTCATCCAGCAGGTCAAGGATGGCAAGGTCGAGCGCGTGACCGTCGACGGCTACATCATTACCGGCAAGCGCACCGATGGCGATAACTTCAAGACCGTGCGCCCGGCCATCACCGACAACGGCCTGATCGGCGACCTGGTCGACAACCATGTCACCGTCGAAGGCAAGCAGCCCGAGCAGCAGAGCATCTGGACGCAACTGCTGGTGGCCAGCTTCCCGATCCTGGTGATCATCGCCGTGTTCATGTTCTTCATGCGCCAGATGCAGGGCGGTGCCGGCGGCAAGGGCGGCCCGATGAGCTTCGGCAAGAGCAAGGCGCGCCTGCTCTCCGAAGACCAGGTCAAGACCACCCTGGCCGACGTCGCGGGCTGCGACGAGGCCAAGGAAGAAGTCGGCGAGCTGGTCGAGTTCCTGCGCGACCCGGGCAAGTTCCAGCGCCTGGGCGGGCGTATTCCCCGCGGCGTGCTGATGGTCGGCCCACCCGGTACCGGTAAGACCCTGCTGGCCAAGGCCATCGCCGGTGAAGCCAAGGTACCGTTCTTCACCATTTCCGGCTCCGACTTCGTCGAGATGTTCGTCGGCGTGGGTGCCAGCCGTGTCCGTGACATGTTCGAGCAGGCCAAGAAGCACGCGCCGTGCATCATTTTCATCGACGAGATCGATGCCGTCGGTCGCCATCGTGGTGCCGGCATGGGCGGCGGTCACGACGAGCGTGAGCAAACGCTGAACCAGTTGCTGGTGGAAATGGACGGCTTCGAGATGAACGATGGCATCATCGTCATCGCCGCCACCAACCGTCCGGACGTCCTCGACCCGGCGCTGTTGCGTCCAGGCCGCTTCGACCGCCAGGTGGTGGTGGGCCTGCCGGATATCCGTGGTCGCGAGCAGATTCTCAAGGTGCACATGCGCAAGGTGCCGGTTGGCGAGAACGTCAACGCGGCGGTCATCGCCCGTGGTACGCCTGGCTTCTCCGGTGCCGACCTGGCCAACCTGGTCAACGAGGCTTCGCTGTTCGCCGCCCGTGCCGGCAAGCGCCTGGTGGAAATGAAGGAGTTCGAGCTGGCCAAGGACAAGATCATGATGGGCGCCGAGCGCAAGACCATGGTCATGTCCGAGAAAGAAAAGCAGAACACCGCCTATCACGAGGCCGGCCACGCCATCGTCGGTCGTGTGGTACCCGAGCACGATCCGGTCTACAAGGTGTCGATCATTCCCCGCGGTCGTGCCCTGGGCGTGACCATGTTCCTCCCGGAAGAGGACCGCTACAGCCTGTCCAAGCGCGCGCTGATCAGCCAGATCTGCTCGCTGTACGGCGGCCGTATCGCTGAAGAAATGACCCTGGGCTTCGACGGTGTCACCACCGGCGCGTCCAACGACATCATGCGTGCCAGCCAGATTGCCCGAAACATGGTCACCAAGTGGGGCCTGTCCGAGAAACTCGGCCCGCTGATGTACGCCGAAGAAGAGGGCGAGGTGTTCCTCGGTCGCAGCGCTGGCAGCCAGCACGCCAGCGTTTCCGGTGAAACGGCCAAGATGATCGACTCCGAGGTGCGCAGCATCATCGATCAATGCTACGCCACGGCCAAGCAGATCCTCATCGACAATCGCGACAAGCTTGACGCCATGGCCGAGGCCTTGATGAAGTACGAGACCATCGATGCCGATCAGATCGACGACATCATGGCCGGGCGCACCCCGCGCGAGCCGCGCGACTGGGACAACGATGCCGGCACCACCGGTACTCCGGCCTCCCAGGATGATCGTCCGGAATCGCCGATCGGCGGTCCAGCGGCTCAACACTAAGGGTTTCTATGACCTCACAGCAGTACCCGACCCGGTTGCCTTGCGGCAACCGGGTTCTTGATTTGTCCCGTACCCATGTCATGGGTATCCTCAATATCACCCCCGATTCCTTCTCCGACGGCGGGCGCTTCAGCCAGCGTGACGCGGCCTTGCGCCATGCCGAAGCGATGGTGGCGGCTGGCGCGACCCTGGTCGATGTCGGTGGCGAGTCCACCCGCCCAGGCGCCCGTGCGGTTTCACCAACAGAAGAGCTGGAGCGTGTGGCGCCGATCGTCGAGGCGATCAGCAGCCGCCTGGACGTGATCATCTCCGTCGATACCTCGACACCTGCGGTGATGCGCGAGTCGGCCCGCCTGGGCGCCGGCCTGATCAACGACGTGCGCGCCCTGGAGCGCGACGGTGCCTTGGACGCTGCGGCCGATACCGGCTTGCCGGTATGCCTGATGCACATGCGTGGCGAGCCGGGCACCATGCAGGACAATCCGCACTACGAGGATGTGACCGTCGATGTCACGCGCTATCTTGAACAGCGTATGGCTGCCTGCGCGGCAGTGGGCATCGCCGCCGAGCGTATCGTCCTCGACCCAGGCTTCGGTTTTGCCAAGACCCTTGCGCACAACCTGAGCCTGTTCAAGCACATGGAAGCGCTCTATCGCCTTGGGCGCCCACTGCTGGTGGGTGTTTCGCGCAAGAGCATGATCGGCCTCACGCTGGACCGTCCGGTCGGCGAGCGGCTCTACGGCAGCCTGGCCTTGGCCGCCCTGGCCATGACCAAGGGTGCGAGCATCCTGCGGGTGCACGACGTCGCTGAAACAGCTGACGTGGTCCGCATGATCGCCGCGGTACAGAACGCCGAATAAGAACATTGGAGTCACTATGAGCAGAAAGTACTTTGGTACCGATGGTATCCGTGGTCGCGTCGGCCAATTCCCCATTACCCCCGACTTCATGCTGAAACTCGGCTGGGCCGCGGGCATGGCCTTCCGCAAGCAGGGCAGCTGCCGCGTGCTGGTGGGCAAGGACACGCGAATCTCCGGCTACATGTTCGAATCCGCGCTGGAGGCCGGGCTTTCCGCGGCCGGCGCCGATGTGATGTTGCTCGGGCCGATGCCGACCCCGGCCATCGCCTACCTGACCCGCACCTTCCACGCCGAAGCGGGTATCGTCATCAGTGCCTCGCACAACCCGCACGACGACAACGGCATCAAGTTCTTCTCCGGCGCCGGCACCAAGCTGCCGGACGAAGTCGAGCTGATGATCGAGGAACTGCTCGACCAGCCGATGACCGTGGTCGAATCGAGCAAGCTGGGCAAGGTCTCGCGCATCAACGACGCGGCAGGGCGCTACATCGAGTTCTGCAAGAGCAGCGTGCCGAGCAGCACCAGTTTCGAAGGGCTGAAGATCGTCGTCGATTGTGCCCATGGTGCCACCTACAAGGTCGCGCCGAGCGTATTCCGCGAGCTGGGTGCCGAGGTCACGGTGCTGCATGCGGCGCCGGATGGCCTGAACATCAATGAAAACTGCGGTTCGACCCACATCGAGTCGCTGCAGGCTGCGGTGCTGGTCGGTCATGCGGATATCGGCATCGCCTTCGACGGTGATGGCGATCGCGTGCTGATGGTCGACCACACCGGTACCATCGTCGACGGTGACGAACTGCTGTTCATCATCGGCCGCGACATGCAGGAGCGCGGCAAGCTCCAGGGTGGGGTGGTCGGCACGCTGATGAGCAACCTGGGCCTGGAGTTGGCATTCAAGGAACTGGATATTCCGTTCGCGCGTGCCAAGGTTGGTGACCGTTACGTAATGGCTGAGCTGCTGGAGCGCCAGTGGCTGCTGGGTGGCGAGAACTCGGGTCACGTCGTCTGTGGCGGTCATACCACGACCGGTGACGCGATCATTGCCGCGCTTCAGGTGCTGATGGCGCTCAAGCGTCGCGGTGAGAACCTGGCCCAGGCGCGCCAGGCCGTGCGTAAGTGCCCCCAGGTACTGATCAATGTGCGTTTCGCGGCGGGCAAGGCCGATCCGTTGGAAAACCCTCTGGTCAAGGAAGCCAGCGCCAAGGCCACCGAAGCCATGGCTGGCCGTGGGCGCGTATTGTTGCGCAAGTCCGGCACCGAGCCGTTGGTGCGGGTAATGGTCGAGGGTGATGACGAAAGCCAGGTGCGCGGCCATGCCGAAGCCCTGGCCAAGCTCGTTGAAGAAGTTTGTGCCTGAAAGAGGCTTGCCAGCGCAGATCGGGTTGGGTAAGATCTGCGCCCACTTTGACCGACGAGGTAAAGCATGCGTCGCCCCATGGTAGCTGGTAACTGGAAGATGCACGGTACCCGCGCTAGCGTCGTAGAGCTGACCCAGGGCTTGGGCAATCTGTCCCTGCCAAGCGGTGTGGAAGTCGCGGTGTTTCCACCGTCCCTGTTCATCAATCAAGTGATCGATGGCCTGGAAGGCAAAGGAATCAGCGTAGGCGCACAGAATTCTGCAGTACAGCCTGAACAAGGCGCGCTGACCGGCGAAGTTGCCCCGAGTCAGTTGGCTGAAGTCGGTTGCAAGTATGTGCTGGTTGGGCACTCCGAGCGTCGCCAGGTTATTGGCGAAAGTGACGAAGTGCTGAATCAAAAGTTTGCAGCGGCTCAGCAAAGTGGTTTGACGCCAGTGCTCTGTATAGGGGAAACTCTCGCAGAGCGCGAAGCCGGCGAGACGCTTGAAGTTGTAGGGCGTCAACTAAGCAGTGTTATCGATGTGTTCGGTATCAAGGCTTTCGCCAATGCAGTTATTGCCTATGAGCCTGTTTGGGCCATCGGTACTGGTTTGACGGCCTCGCCACAGCAAGCCCAGGATGTGCACGCAGCCATCCGCAAGCAGTTGGCGGCGAAGGACGCCGAAGTTGCAGAAAGTGTGCAGCTTCTCTACGGCGGCAGCGTGAAGGCGGCCAATGCGGCCGAACTGTTCGGCATGCCGGATATCGATGGGGGGCTCATTGGTGGAGCTTCCCTGAACGCAGACGAATTCGGTGCAATTTGTCGCGCCGCAGGAAACTGAACAAATGCTGGAAACAGTCGTAGTTGTTTTTCATCTGTTGGCGGCGCTGTCACTGGTAGTTATGGTGCTGTTGCAACAGGGTAAAGGTGCGGAAGCTGGTGCATCTTTCGGCGCAGGGGCTTCAAATACTGTGTTCGGAAGCCAAGGTTCCGCTACCTTTTTGAGTAAAGTTACTGCTATACTTGCTGCCACTTTCTTTTTGACTGCACTTGGGTTAGGATACTTCGCCAAGCAGCGGGCTCACCAGCTGACTCAAGCTGGTCTGCCAGATCCGGCAGTGCTGGAAGTCAAAGAGCCAAAGCCGGCAGTCAATGATGATGTACCGGTGCTCCAACAGCAGAAGAGCGAAACCACCAACGCTGGTGACGTACCTCCTCCGGCCAAAGAGCAGCAGTAACGGGTTTCAAGAAGTAGTATTGCCGAGGTGGTGGAATTGGTAGACACGCAACCTTGAGGTGGTTGTGCCCATAGGGTGTAGGGGTTCGAGTCCCCTTCTCGGTACCAATTGAAGCATGAGAGCCCGCTTTAGCGGGCTTTCTTGCAGGTGGAGGTTGGATTGACCCTGCACAGGGTTCGGTCTTATACTTTCGCCCCAGCTTTGTCGCGGGGTGGAGCAGCTTGGTAGCTCGTCGGGCTCATAACCCGAAGGTCGTTGGTTCAAATCCAGCCCCCGCAACCAGCTTCAGCAGAGCCCCTTTTCAGGGGCTTTTTGCTAGCCGACAGTTTTCGGCGCCGTTGTCCAACGGCGCTTTCAGGGATGGGCGCTTCGCCCATTTTTTATTTGCACAGCATGCACGAGGGGGTTCAGGTGTCGAGCAAGCTAGAACAGTTGCAGGCCTTGTTGGCCCCGGTGGTCGAGGGTCTGGGCTATCAGTGCTGGGGGATCGAGTACGTTTCCCAGGGTAAGCATTCGGTACTGCGCATCTACATCGACAAGGATGGCGGCATCCTGGTGGAGGACTGCGAAGCGGTCAGCCGTCAGGCCAGCGCGATTCTCGACGTGGAAGATCCGATCAGCAGTGAATACACCCTCGAAGTTTCTTCGCCTGGCATGGATCGCCCACTGTTCACTCTGGAACAGTTTGCCTCGCATGCCGGCGAACAAGTGAAGATCAAGCTGCGTTCACCCTTCGAGGGTCGTCGTAACTTCCAGGGCCTTCTCCGTGGTGTGGAGGAGCAGGATGTGGTGGTCCAGGTGGACAACCAGGAGTTCCTGCTGCCGATCGACTCGATCGACAAGGCCAATATTATTCCCAGTTTTGACTGAGACGTGCCGGGCCCGGTGGACTTTCCGGGGCCAATGGCTTGCGCAAGGCGAGGCGTACGATGAGCAAAGAAGTACTGCTGGTTGTTGAATCGGTATCCAACGAAAAAGGTGTACCGCCAGGCGTCATTTTCGAAGCGCTGGAAGTGGCCCTGGCCACTGCAACCAAAAAACGTTTTGAGGACGAAGTCGACCTGCGTGTGGAAATCAACCGCCACACCGGTAGCTACGAGACCTTCCGCCGCTGGACCGTGGTTGACGAAAACGACCTGGACGATCCGGCGATCGAGACCTGGCTGGAAAAGATCCAGGACACGCACCCGGACGCTAAGGTCGGTGACGTGATCGAAGAGAAGATCGAGTCGATCGAATTCGGCCGCATCGCCGCCCAGACCGCCAAGCAGGTCATCGTGCAGAAGGTCCGCGAGGCCGAGCGCGCACAGGTGGTCGACGCCTACCGCGAACGCGTCGGCGAGATCATCTCCGGCACCGTGAAGAAAGTCACCCGCGACAACGTCATCGTCGACCTGGGCAACAATGCCGAGGCGTTGCTGGCCCGCGAAGACATCATTCCCCGTGAGACCTTCCGGGTTGGCGTGCGCCTGCGCGCGCTGCTCAAGGAAATCCGCACCGAGAACCGCGGCCCGCAGCTGATCCTGTCGCGCACCGCGCCGCAGATGCTGATCGAGCTGTTCCGCATCGAAGTGCCGGAAATCGCCGAAGGCCTCATCGAAGTCATGGCCGCCTCCCGTGATCCGGGTTCGCGTGCCAAGATCGCCGTCCGCTCCAAGGACAAGCGCATCGACCCGCAAGGTGCCTGCATCGGCATGCGCGGTTCGCGCGTCCAGGCCGTATCCGGCGAGCTGGGTGGCGAGCGTGTGGATATCGTCCTGTGGGACGAGAACCCGGCGCAGTTCGTCATCAACGCCATGTCGCCGGCAGAGGTTGCCGCGATCATCGTTGATGAAGATGCCCATGCGATGGACATCGCCGTGGCCGAGGACAACCTGGCCCAGGCCATCGGACGTGGCGGCCAGAACGTCCGTCTGGCCAGCCAGCTGACTGCATGGACCCTGAACGTGATGACCGAGAAGGACATCCAGGCCAAGCAACAGGCTGAGACAGGCGACATCCTGCGTAACTTCATCGAGGAACTGGAAGTCGACGAAGAACTGGCACAGGTGCTGGTCGACGAAGGCTTCACCAGCCTCGAAGAAATTGCTTACGTACCGTTGGAAGAAATGCTCAACATCGATGGCTTTGACGAGGACATCGTCAATGAGCTGCGCGCTCGTGCCAAGGACCGTTTGTTGACCAAAGCCATCGCTACCGAAGAAAAACTGGCAGACGCCCATCCGGCCGAAGACCTGCTCTCCCTCGAGGGCATGGACAAGGACCTGGCGGCGGAACTGGCGGTGCGCGGCGTGGTTAACCGCGAAGACCTGGCCGAGCAGTCGATTGACGACCTGCTCGACATCGACGGCATCGACGAAGAGCGTGCCGGCAAGTTGATCATGGCCGCCCGAGCCCACTGGTTCGAGTAATTAGGCGCGGCCTGAGGAGAGAAGTGCATGACGCAAGTCACGGTGAAAGAACTGGCCCAAGAGGTCGAGGCACCGGTAGAGCGCCTGCTGCAGCAGATGCGTGAGGCAGGTCTGCCGCACACCGACGCCGGTCAGGTAGTGACCGATAATGAGAAGCAGACCCTGCTGACCCATTTGAAGAGCAGCCACAAGAGCAAGGCGGAAGAGCCGCGCAAGATCACCTTGCAGCGCAAGACCACCAGCACTCTGCGTGTCGCCGGTAGCAAGAGCATCAGCGTAGAAGTACGCAAGAAGAAAGTCTTCGTGCAGCGCAGCCCGGAAGAGATCCAGGCTGAGCAGAAGCGCGAGCAGGAAGAGCGCCGCGCCGCTGAAAACGCCGCGCGCGAGAAGGTCGAGGCCGAAGTGCGCCAGCGCAACGAGGAGCAGGCTCGCCGTCAGGCCGCCGAAGCCCCGGCTGCGGCGCCTGCGCCCAAGGCTGAACCCGCTCCTGTCGCTGCCCCGGTAGTGGCCAACGCGCCGGTGTCCGAAGACGCCGCCGCACGTGCTGCCGAGCGCAAGAAAGACGAGACCCGTCGCAACGAAAGCCGTACCCGTGATGACGAACGTCGCGGTGGTGGCCCAGCGGCTGCCGGCCGTGGCGATGCGCCGCGCATGTCGGTCAAGGTCAAGGTCAAGGAGAAGGAAAAGGCTCCGACCCCTCGCGCCGCACCCCGTACCACCGACGAGGAAAGCGATGGCTTCCGTCGTGGCCGCGGTGGCAAGGGCAAGGGCAAGAAGCGCAATGCGCATGGCTTCCAGAGCCCAACGGGTCCGGTCATTCGTGACGTGACCATCGGCGAGACCATCACCGTCTCGGAACTGGCGCAACAGATGTCGGTCAAGGCCGCTGAAGTCGTCAAGTTCATGTTCAAGCTGGGTACCCCGGTCACCATTAACCAGGTGCTCGACCAGGAGACCGCGCAGCTGGTCGCCGAAGAGCTGGGCCACAAGGTCACCCTGGTCAGCGACACCGCCCTGGAAGACTCCCTGGCCGAATCGCTGAAGTTCGAAGGCGAGACCACCTCGCGTGCGCCGGTCGTGACCGTCATGGGCCACGTCGACCACGGCAAGACCTCGCTGCTCGACTACATCCGTCGTGCCAAGGTCGCCGCTGGCGAAGCCGGTGGTATCACCCAGCACATCGGTGCCTACCACGTCGAAACCGACCGTGGCATGGTCACCTTCCTCGACACCCCGGGCCACGCGGCGTTCACCCAGATGCGCGCACGTGGTGCCAAGGCCACCGACATCGTCATCCTGGTGGTGGCGGCGGACGACGGCGTGATGCCGCAAACCCGCGAAGCCGTGCAGCATGCCAAGGCCGCTGGGGTACCGCTGGTCGTGGCCGTGAACAAGATCGACAAGCCAGGCGCAGACCTCGATCGCATCCGTAACGAGCTGTCCGTCGAAGGCGTGACCTCCGAGGAATGGGGTGGTGACACGCCGTTCGTCAAGGTTTCGGCAAAGATGGGTACCGGTGTCGACGAGCTGCTCGAAGCTGTCCTGCTGCAGGCCGAGATCCTCGAACTCAAGGCCACCCCGACCGCTCCAGGTCGTGGCGTGGTGGTCGAGTCGCGTCTGGACAAGGGCCGTGGCCCGGTGGCGACCATCCTGGTTCAGGACGGTACCCTGCGTCAGGGCGACATGGTCCTGGTCGGCTCCAACTATGGCCGCGTGCGTGCCATGCTCGACGAGAACGGCAAGCCTGTGAAGGAAGCTGGCCCGTCGATTCCGGTCGAGATCCTCGGCCTGGACGGCACCCCGGATGCCGGTGAAGAGATGTCGGTGGTTGCCGACGAGAAGAAAGCGCGTGAAGTTGCGCTGTTCCGTCAAGGCAAGTTCCGTGAGGTCAAGCTGGCCCGTGCTCACGCCGGCAAGCTGGAAAACATCTTCGAGACCATGGGTCAGGAAGAGAAGAAGACCCTCAACATCGTCCTCAAGACCGACGTGCGCGGTTCGCTCGAGGCGCTGCAAGGTTCGCTCGGCGGCCTGGGCAACGACGAAGTTCAGGTACGCGTCATCGGTGGCGGTGTCGGTGGTATCACCGAAAGCGACGCCAACCTGGCGCTGGCTTCGAATGCAGTACTGTTCGGCTTCAACGTGCGTGCCGATGCCGGCGCGCGCAAGATCGTCGAGCAGGAAGGTCTGGATATGCGTTACTACAACGTGATCTACGACATCATCGAAGACGTCAAGAAGGCCCTGACCGGCATGCTCGGCAGCGATGTTCGCGAGAACATCCTGGGTATCGCCGAAGTGCGTGACGTGTTCCGTTCGCCGAAGTTCGGCGCCATCGCTGGCTGTATGGTCATCGAGGGTACCGTGTACCGCAACCGTCCGATCCGCGTGCTGCGCGACGACGTGGTGATCTTCGAAGGCGAACTGGAATCGCTGCGTCGCTTCAAGGACGATGCCTCCGAAGTGCGTAACGGCATGGAGTGCGGTATTGGCGTCAAGAGCTACAACGACGTCAAGGTCGGCGACAAGATCGAAGTCTTCGAGAAAGTCCAGGTGGCTCGTACCCTGTAAGGGCCGAGCGTGGTGCAGGCCCCGCCCCAGGGCGGTTGCCGGCACCTCTGAAGGTAGCGCCCGGTCAGGCTCTTCGCTTGACCGGGCGTTTGCCGCTTTAAGATACAGGTAGCAAGAATGGCAAAAGAATACAGCCGTACCCAACGTATCGGTGATCAGATGCAGCGTGAGCTGGCCGAGCTGATCCGCCGCGAAGTCAAAGACCCGCGCGTCGGCCTGGTGACCATCACCGCCGTCGACGTCAGCCGTGACCTGGGCCATGCCAAGGTGTTCATCACCGTGATGGGCCAGGACGGTACCGACGCCGTGCCGCAGACCCTCAAGGCCCTCAACAGCGCCGCGAGCTTCCTGCGCCTGCACCTTGGCCGTGTCATGCAGCTGCGCAGCGTACCGCAGCTGCATTTCCACTTCGATGAGAGCGTCAGCCGTGGTGTCCACCTGTCGGCGCTGATCGAACGTGCGGTGGCTGAAGACCGCCTGCACAAGGATGCCGACGAGCCGGACACCAAGGAGTAAGCGGTGGCCCAGGTCAAACGTATCCGCCGCAACGTCAGCGGCATCATCCTGCTCGACAAGCCGCTGGGGTTCACCTCCAACGCCGCGCTGCAGAAAGTCCGCTGGCTGCTCAATGCCGAGAAGGCCGGCCACACCGGCAGCCTCGACCCCTTGGCCAGCGGCGTTCTGCCGCTGTGCTTCGGCGAGGCGACCAAGTTCTCCCAGTACTTGCTCGATTCCGACAAGGGCTATGAAACGGTCATGCAAATGGGGCAGACCACGACCACGGCGGACGCCGAGGGTGAAGTGCTGCAAACCCGGGAAGTGACCGTTGGTCGCGCCGACATCGAAGCGGTGATTCCGCGTTTTCGGGGTGAAATCAAGCAGGTACCGCCGATGTACTCGGCTCTCAAGCGCGATGGCCAGCCACTGTATAAACTGGCGCGTGCAGGAGAGGTAGTGGAGCGCGAGGCGCGTTCTGTTACTATTGGCCGCTTGGAGTTGCTCGAGTGCGAAGGCACCCGTGCGCGCCTGTCGGTGGGTTGCAGCAAAGGTACCTATATCCGCACCCTGGTGGAGGATATCGGTGAGGCGTTGGGCTGTGGTGCCTACGTTGCCGAATTGCGCCGGACCCAGGCCGGGCCCTTCGCGCTGGCACAGACCGTCACGCTCGAGGAACTCGAACAGGCCCACGCCGAAGGTGGCAACGAAGCGCTCGATCGCTTCCTGATGCCCTCGGACAGCGGCCTGCAGGACTGGCCCCTGGTGGTGCTTTCCGAGCACAGCGCGTTCTACTGGCTGCATGGCCAGGCGGTACGTGCCCCGGATGCGCCACAGTTCGGCATGGTCCGGGTACAGGATCACAACGGTCGCTTCATCGGTATCGGTGAGGTGAGCGAGGACGGGCGCATTGCGCCGCGTCGACTGATTCGGTCGGAATGACCGGAACCATCGGTGCAGGCTTCGGCTGAAACCGGCGGACTCGAGGGTGGCTGTTATTAGGCACGGTCACACCTCTTCTTATTAATACGGGGACTTGTCCCTGGCCTATTGGAAACCGTTCGCGGGATCCGTTTATCAGGAGAAGCCAAATGGCCCTCAGCGTCGAAGAAAAAGCCCAGATCGTTGCAGACTATCAGCAAGCCGCCGGCGACACCGGTAGCCCGGAAGTACAGGTTGCCCTGCTGACCTTCAACATCAACAAGCTGCAAGGCCACTTCAAGGCCAACGAAAAAGACCACCACTCCCGTCGTGGTCTGATCCGTATGGTCAACCAGCGTCGTAAGCTGCTGGACTACCTGAAGGGCAAGGACACCACTCGTTACAGCGCCCTGATCGGTCGCCTGGGCCTGCGTCGCTAATAGCGGCCTGGCCAGTGGTGTTGCATGGCGTGTCGCATTCCTCGGCAAGGCTGCCTGGCAGCCCTGCCGTTGGACACGCCGCGCGATCTGCGAGGTTGGCAGCCTGGTCTGCCGAGCGGTTCATCCGCCCGGCGCCAGGTTCCCAGCCTCGTGTTGTATCTGGACGGTCGATGGGGCCGATTCCCCATGCTGCCCAAGAATTCGCAAGAACCAGTTCCCCCAAGAGCCACTGAAAAAGGTAGGAAACCGTGAACCCGGTAATCAAGACGTTCCAGTTCGGTCAATCGACCGTTACTCTCGAAACGGGCCGCATTGCCCGTCAGGCCACCGGCGCCGTGCTGGTCACCGTCGACAACGATGTCACCGTGCTGGTGACCGTGGTCGGTGCCAAGCAAGCCGATCCGGGCAAGGGCTTCTTCCCGCTGTCCGTGCACTACCAGGAAAAGACCTACGCCGCCGGCAAGATCCCTGGTGGTTTCTTCAAGCGTGAAGGCCGTCCTTCCGAGAAGGAAACCCTGACCTCGCGCCTGATCGACCGTCCGATCCGCCCGCTGTTCCCAGAAGGCTTCATGAACGAAGTGCAGGTTGTCTGCACCGTCGTCTCCACCAGCAAGAAGACCGATCCGGACATCGCTGCGATGATCGGTACCTCGGCTGCCCTGGCCATTTCCGGCATTCCGTTCGAAGGCCCGATCGGCGCTGCCCGCGTCGCCTTCCACGAAAGCACCGGCTACCTGCTGAACCCGACCTACGAGCAACTGGCTGCCTCGAGCCTGGACATGGTCGTCGCCGGTACCGAGTCCGCTGTACTGATGGTTGAATCGGAAGCCCAAGAGCTGACCGAAGACCAGATGCTGGGCGCCGTCCTGTTCGCCCACGACGAATTCCAGGCCGTCATCAAGGCGGTCAAGGAGCTGGCTGCCGAGGCCGCCAAGCCGACCTGGGACTGGAAGCCTGCCGTCGCCAACACCGAGCTGTTCAACGCCATCCGCGCCGAATTCGGCGAAGCGGTGTCGCAGGGCTACACCATCACCGTCAAGGCCGACCGCTACGCGCGTCTGGGCGAGCTGCGCGACCAGGCCGTTGCCAAGTTCTCCGGTGAAGAAGGCCAGCCATCGGCCGGCGAAGTCAAAGACATCTTTGGCGAAATCGAGTACCGCACCGTTCGCGAAAACATCGTCAACGGCAAGCCACGTATCGACGGTCGCGACACCAAGACCGTGCGTCCGCTGAATATCGAAGTCGGTGTGCTGCCCAAGACGCACGGCTCGGCCCTGTTCACCCGTGGCGAAACCCAGGCCCTGGTCGTCGCGACCCTGGGTACCGCCCGTGACGCCCAGCTGCTGGACACCCTCGAAGGCGAGAAGAAAGACCCCTTCATGCTGCACTACAACTTCCCGCCGTTCTCGGTGGGCGAGTGTGGCCGCATGGGCGGTGCTGGCCGTCGTGAAATCGGTCACGGCCGTCTGGCCCGCCGTTCGGTCCAGGCCATGCTGCCGGCCGCCGACGTGTTCCCGTACACCATCCGCGTGGTCTCGGAAATCACCGAATCCAACGGCTCCAGCTCCATGGCTTCGGTCTGTGGCGCTTCGCTGGCGCTGATGGACGCCGGTGTGCCGATGAAGGCCCCGGTTGCCGGTATCGCCATGGGCCTGGTCAAGGAAGGTGACAAGTTCGCCGTGCTGACCGACATTCTCGGTGACGAAGACCACCTCGGCGACATGGACTTCAAGGTAGCCGGTACCGCCAAAGGCGTCACCGCGCTGCAGATGGACATCAAGATCAACGGCATCACCGAAGAGATCATGGAAATCGCCCTGGGCCAGGCCCTGGAAGCGCGCCTGAACATCCTCGGCCAGATGAACCAGATCATCGGCGAATCGCGTACCGAGCTGTCGGCCAACGCGCCGACCATGATCGCGATGAAGATCGACACCGACAAGATCCGTGACGTCATCGGCAAAGGCGGCGCCACCATCCGCGCCATCTGCGAAGAGACCAAGGCTTCGATCGACATCGAAGACGACGGTTCGATCAAGATCTTCGGCGAAACCAAGGAAGCGGCAGATGCTGCCAAGCAGCGCATCCTGGGCATCACCGCCGAGGCCGAGATCGGCAAGATCTACGTCGGCAAGGTCGAGCGCATCGTCGATTTCGGCGCCTTCGTCAACATCCTGCCGGGCAAGGACGGCCTGGTGCACATCTCCATGCTGAGCGATGCTCGCGTCGAGAAAGTCACCGACGTGCTGAAGGAAGGCCAGGAAGTCGAAGTGCTGGTACTGGACGTGGACAACCGCGGCCGTATCAAGCTGTCGATCAAGGACGTCGCTGCCGCCAAGGCATCCGGTGTCTAAGCCCTGAGCGGCTGAAGAAGGACCCTTCGGGGTCCTTTTTTTTGGCCTGCCGCGCCCCCCCGGAGGGCTGGCGAAGCAGGCGAGGCGACGATTGGTTCGCCGGCAAGCCGGCTCCTACGGGGTTTTGGCCTTGCATCTTGCATTCAGGTTGGCGCCGCAGCTTGCAAAATGCACGACGCCAAGTATTTTAGAAACTCACTAACTTATTGATTTATAAGGAAACAAGCGAAACGGAAAAACTGGCACAAGCCCTGCAACATCATTCCTACCTGACGCCAGGAACCACGGCGCAGACCTTTCGAAAAACAGGAGTGACTCACATGAAGAAGTTCGCCATTGCTGCCGCTACTGCTACCGCTCTGACCCTGACCATGGCCAACGCAGCTTTCGCTGCCCAGTCCACCCAGGCCCCGATGACGCTTGCGGCCGGTGAGGTGACCAAAGCCAAGGAAGCGACTTCCGACACCTGGATCACCACCAAGGTGAAGGCTGACCTGATGACCGAGAAAGGCGTGCCAGGCAGTGACATCAAGGTCGAGACCAACAAGGGTGTAGTGTCGCTGTCCTCGGACGTGGCCATCACCGATGCGCAGAAAGAGATGGCAGTGGCCATCGCCAAGAAGATCAAGGGCGTGCAGGCCGTCTCGGCGGATGGCCTGAAGTCCGAATAAGGAATGTCCCGTCGGCCAAAAGGAGTTGGCCACCCCTTCAAGCAAAAGCCCCGGCATCTGCCGGGGTTTTTGTGCATGCCCGCCTTAACACTCTCACCGCTGCGGATTACACGCGACCACATCGCCCTCGAAGCACACCTGCTCGGCAATCAACGGCTCCACCAATGGCCGACTGTCGCGAAAATGCGCGGTCTGGGTATGGGCCTCGTACGCGGCATCGTCCTGGTAGATCTCGTACAAATAAATCACGTCGGGATCATCCCGGTCCTGCGATACATCGAACACCAGGCAGCCCGGCTCGGTGGCCACCGAGGCGGTGGCATTGGCCTGGATGGCGCTCAGGAAGGCATCGGCGCTGCCGGGTTTGACGCGGGTCTTGATAAACAGGCTGTACACAGGACACTCCTTTTGTTTTAAATTCTAAATTGAATTGTATACAAAAAAGGAGCCTTGCCCATGTCCGATCTACCTGTGCGTCCTGGTCGCTTGAACGGCCTGCGCCACATTGCCCTGCTGGTCCCCAACCTGGAGGAGTGCGAGCGTTTCTATGTCGATGTGCTGGGCATGGAGGTGCTGAACCGGGCCAACGAAGACCTGGTGTACCTGACCTGCGGCAACGACAACCTGTCGCTGGGGCGCGGGGCAGGGGCGGCCAATGGGCTGCAGACCCTGGATCACTATGGCTTCATTGTCGACAGCGTCGAGGAGCTGGAGGCCTGGTACCAGTACTTCAAGGCCCGCGGGGTGACCTTGCTGGATCGTCCGTTCAACCATGGCGATGGCGCGCGCAGCTTCCATTTGCTGGATCCGGCGGGGAACAAGGTGCAGCCGCTGTATCACCCGGCGGTGTCGGGGCAGCGGCTGGTCTGAAGGGGTGCTGTAGGCGCCGGCCTTGCCGGCGAACACCGGCTTGGCCGATGCCTGCTTCGCCAGCAAGGCCGGCCCCTACAGGCGAACGCGGATCGGATGCTTACTCGGCATCCAGGTGCATCGGCGTCACCACGCGCCCGTCGCTTTCAGCCTGACCGAGGTTGGTGTCGATGAAGTACACCCGGTCATCCTCCAGCTGCCCCTTGTCCACCAGGTAATCCTTGATGGTGCTGGCACGCGCCTGGCCGAGGTTGCGCAGCAACACGGCGCTCTGCGCCCAGGACGTGATCACCGCCTCGCGCAGCTTGGCGGTACGCTCGTCGCGGCTGAGCTTTTCCCACTCGGCGGGCGGCTGCTGCTTGAGGCGGTTACGGTAGATGCCTTCGAGCATCGGCGGTTTGTCGCTGTCGTCGACCACCAGCAACGAGGCGTTGGCCGGAACCTTGTCGCCACGGCGTTGCAGGATCTTGTACCAGGTGGCCTGGTATTCGCGTTCCAGGCGCTGCTGGGCGATCAGCGGGCCGTCGCTGCTCTGCGCCGCGGTGCCTTCGATCTCCAGGCGCAGCTCTGGGCGCTCCTTGAGCGCCGAGGCCAGCTTGTCGAGGGACGATTGCACCTCGGGGGTCAGGTCGCTGGAGCCGGCGGCGAACGAGACGTTGCCCAGGTCTTGCGAACCTCCGCCCGAGACCAGCCCGCCAAGCAGCTTGAACGGCGCCTGGGCCGCGCGCAATACCAGGTTGCGCAGGGTCTGCCAGACAATCGGCATCACGCTGAACTGCGGGTTGTTGAGGTCGCCCGATACCGGTAGCTCGATGGAGATCTTGCCTTCGGTGTCCTTGAGCAGCGCCACCGCCAGGCGGATCGGCAGGTCCACCGCGTCCGGGCTGTCGACCTTCTCACCCAGTTGCAGCTGTTCGACCACCACTTTGTTCTCGGCCTTGAGCTGGCCATTGGTGATCAGGTAGTGCAGGTCGAGGTTCAGGCGGCCCTTGCGGATGCGCAAACCCGCGAACTTGCCCGAGTAGGGCGTCAGGGTGGTCAGTTCGACGCGCTTGAAGCTGGTGGCGATATCCAGGCTGGCCATCGGGTCGAACGGATTGAGCGCCCCCTTGATGGTCACCGGCGCATAGCGGTCGACCTTGCCCTTGATATCCACCTTGGCCGGCATCGGCTTGCGGTTGTCGATGGTGCCGATCTGGCCGTTGAGTTGTTGCACGGCGGTGGCGAAGTTCGGCGTCAGGGTCAGGTCGGCGAAGTTGGCCGAACCGTCGTTGATGCTGATCTGGCCGATATGGATACCCAGCTCCTTGCCGCTGCCGGCGGCCGCCGGTTTGCTCGCGGCCGGAGCAGGCTTGTCGGCGGGCTGTGGGATCAGCAGGTCGTCGACGTTGGTGGTGCGGTCTTCGTTGATGATGAAGCGCGCATAGGGCTGCAGCAGGGTCACCTTGTCGATCGACAAGGCGTCGCCGTGCACGTACGCCAGGCCATCGACGTTGACCTGCTGCCATTTGACGAAGTCGCGGTTCTTGATGGTATCCAGGGTATGCAACTGGCTGGCCTGGGCCTTGCCGGTGATGCTGAAGGCCAGCGGCTCGGTGCTCTTGAGGTCGACCTTGAGGTCGCTGGAGAGCATGCCGCTGCGCAACTCGAGGCGGATGAACGGGCTGATGTAGGCCTGGGCCACGCGCAGGTCGATATCGCGGGTGGCGACGTCGAGCTTGGCGGTCACCGGGGCCAGGTTCACCAGGCCGGCAGCTTGCAGCTTGCCCTGCTTGCCCACGCCGGTGTCGAGCTTGAGGGTGAAGGGCGACTGGTTGAGGCTGTCGAAGTTCTGCAAGTCGAGGTTCAGCGGGCCGACATCCAGCGCCACCGGTTCCTTCTGGCTACGGTCGGCCAGGTGCACCCTGTAGTTACGCGCCTGTACGTCCTTGAGCAGCACCTGCCAGGGCTTGCTTGGCGTGGCGGCGGCCTTTTCCTGGTCGCTCGGCTCGGCAGTGGCCGGCTCGGCCTTTTCCTTGGGAGTGGCCTTTTCTGGCTGGCTGGCGAACAGCTTCTGCCAGTCGAGCTGGCCGTCTTTTTCCAGGGCGGCCCAGGTCTCGAGGTTTTCGCTGCGGATCTTGCCGACCGTGACCAGTTGCTTGGCCAGGTCGATGGAGGTCTCGCTCACCTCGAGGCTGGCCAGGCGCGCCAGCGGGCGGCCGTCCGGCGCCTTGATGGCGAAGGGCGCGACCCGGACCGAGGTGTTGTCGAGCAGCAGCTCGGTCTCCTTGGCCAGGTTGAGCTTGTAGTGGGTGTCGAGGCTGACCATGCCGTCTTCCAGCACCAATGGCACGGCATCGCGCACGTAGGGCCAGAACAGCTTCATCTTGCCGTCGCTGATCTTCAGGGTGCCTTCGGAGGCGATGGGCGTCAGGCTCAGGGTGCCGCTCCAGTCGATGCGTCCCCCGGCCGGGCCGTTGGCCACCAGGGTCATGTCGGCGTTGTCGTCGGGCAGGGTGCTGAGGTTCTTCAGCTCGAGGTTCATCGAGTCGTAGAGGAACTCGATCGGCTCGCTCGGGCGCAGGTCCTCGAAGTGCAGGTAGCCTTCGTTGAGCTTGATGCTGGCGATGCGTACCGGGAACGGATCGCTGGGTGGCTCGTCGGCTTTCGGCTCGCTTGGCGGCAGCTTGAACAGCTGCGCCAGGTTGAGGCTGCCGTCCTTGGCGAACAGCAGCTCGGTGCGCGGCTTGTCCAGTTCCACGGCGTCCAGGCGCAGGGCCTTGGTCCACAGGCTGTCCAGCGACAGGTTGGCGTACAGGCGCTCGAAGCCGACCTGCTCCTTGCCGGGCTCGCCGATCTGCAGGCCCCAGAGCGTCAGCTCGAGGCTGAACGGGTTGAGCTCGATGCGTTGCAGGTGAGCAGGCACCGTGGCGTATTGCGCCAGTTGCTGGTTGGCGATGCGCAGGGCGACGCCAGGGAGAATGAGAAAGCCGAGCAGGCTGTACAGGGCCACGAGGGCCAGCAGGGCGCCGAGGGCGCGGGTCAATCCTTTGGGCATGTGTCGCTTCGTCTGTATCAGGCTGGAGTGCTTGGAGTATGGCACGTTAAATCGGTTCCGATGAGGCGACCAAAATACCTCATTCCAGGCCCATGCGCCGTCGCGCACGGTGCGCCGAACCGTCGCGCATGGCCCAGCGCAGCATCGGCGCGGTATTCATCAGGCCCAGGCGCACCATGCGCCGCTGCAATGGCCCCTGGTGCAAGTCGAGCATGGCGCTGGCCCAATCGGGCAGCAGGTCGATGCCAGCCGCGA
Organism: Pseudomonas sp. VA159-2; assembly: GCF_024126635.1. Classification (NCBI taxonomy): domain Bacteria; kingdom Pseudomonadati; phylum Pseudomonadota; class Gammaproteobacteria; order Pseudomonadales; family Pseudomonadaceae; genus Pseudomonas; species Pseudomonas sp. VA159-2. The sequence goes on from NZ_JAMYBV010000019.1 coordinate 82,633, forward strand.
GCATCAGCTTGCCCACCGGCTGTGCCAGGCGGCTGGGCGCTGGGGCCTTGAGCAGGATGTCGACCACCTCCAGGCTGCGGGCGTCACAGCGCAGTTGCGGGCGCATGCGCTGCAGGTAGGCCTCGATCTCGGCGCAGCAGCGCGGTATGTTGCGGGCGCCGAGGCGTTCGGCGACCAGTGCGATCTCGGCGTAGTAGGCATCCTGGCTGGCCCTTGGCAGGTGCGGGTTGCGATAGCGCAGGTGGGCGGCGAGGAAGCTGCTGACCTCGGCCACGTGCACCCAGGTCAGCAGCTCGGGGTCGCTGGCGGCGTAGGGACGGCCGTCGGGGGCGGTGCCGGCCACCTTTAAGTGGAGGGTGCGCACCTTGTCGATCAGCCATTCGGCATCCCGGGTCGAACCGAAGGTGGTGCCGGAGATGAACTGGCTGGTGCGGCGCAGGCGCCCTAGCAGGTCGCCGCGAAAGTTCGAATGGTCCCACACCCCGGCCAGGGCCAGAGGGTGCAGCAATTGCAGGAGCAAGGCGCTGATGCCTCCCACCAGCATGCTGGGAAAGTCGCCATGCACCTGCCAACTGAGGCTGTCGGGGCCGAACAGGCCGGGATCGCCCTTGGGCGACTCCAGGTCGAGCTGGCCGAGGGCCAGCCCGGTGAGGCTCATGACCTGGGTTTCGATGCGACGACGTAGGGCTTCCATGGCGACCTGTGCTGGCCGCCATGGCGGCCGTCTATGGGGTTGGACGTTTGTCGTTCAGCCGGGCATCAGCCTGGCCGGCGGGGGGCGGCTCGAACGCGCCTCCCTGGACATGATAAACCGTCGGCTCCTCGGAAAAATACGGCGCCAGGTGGGCCATGAAGCGCTGGTGGTCTGCGCTTGCCTCGAAGCCAGGCGAGTGATCCTCGAGCGAGTGCCACTGCACGATCAGGTTGAACTGATGGGGGCTCTCGACCCCCTGCGCGAGCAGGTGGCTGATGTGCCCTTTGGCCCGGCTGAGCAGCGGGGCGACTTCGGCGAAGGCGTGCCTGAAGCTTTCGATGCGCGCCTGGCGGATGGGGAGTATGGCGATTTCGTAGATCATGGCGGTTCTCCGGATCGAACGGGGTTATGGGCGCATCAAGCGCAGGCAAGTTCGGGCGCAGGCACGACGGCAATGGCGATCTTCCCTTGCAGGCCGTTGTTGGGGCTTTGCAGCCGGGCATGGGCGTGGGCAACCTCGGCAAGCGGATAGACGGCGCCCACGTGTGGACGCAGTTGCCCGCGCTCGACCAGAGCACTGAGCTCATCGAGCTTGCCGCGCAGCTGCCGGGTGAAGACGAAGTGGTAACTCGCGTTCTTGCCCCAGGCCTGAATGAGGTTCTGCGGTTGTGCGATGTCCACGATCGAGACCACGCGCCCCAACTGCGCCAAGGCGTCCGGGCTGCGAGACAAGGCATCGCCGCCGATGGTGTCGAACACCACATCGACACCACGGCCTGCTGTTTCCTTCAGGATGACGTCGACATAATCCTGGCGTTCATGGTCGATGACCACATCGGCGCCCATGCGCCGCACGAATTCGCCGTTCGCTGCGCGCACCGTGGTGAACACCCTGGCGCCCATCGCCTTGGCCAGCTGGATCGCCACGTGGCCGACCCCTCCGGCACCGCCATGCACGAGGATGCTCTCGCCCACCCTGAGCGCTGCGCGGACCACCAACGCCTCCCAGGCCGTACCGCCGACCAGGCTCAGGCTGGCCGCCTCGAGATGGCTCAGCGAGGGCGGCTTCAGGCCGACGATGCCTTCGGCGGCGACATGGTACTCGGCGTAGCTGCCCGAGCCTTCGAAGATCTGTGGGGTGTACCACACCTCGTCGCCGGGCCGGAACGCCGTCACGCCAGGTCCGACGGCTTCGACGACGCCGGAGACGTCGTGCCCGGTAATGGCCGGCAGCGGCACCAGGTCGGGATAGTCACCACGACGAACCTGGTAGTCCAGCGGGTTGATCGAGGTGGCATGCACCCGGACCAGCACCTGCCCGGCCTGTGGCACTGGTTTGGCGACATCGCGATAGGCGAACGCGTCCGGTCCGCCAAAGGCGTCCAGTATCAATGCTTTCATGGTAGTTCCTCGCTTCGATAAAAAGGGATATCGGGAAATATCGATGTATTGATGGGTAATGACACTGCTATTGCGTTCCTGGGCGCCCCGGCACCTCGATGATTGCTCTTTTCGTGAAAACGGGATATCGGGAAAAGTCGATATATTGAAATGGAAGAAAACCTTAGAGTTCACTCCCGATCAGCTCCGCGAGTACGCTGATAGCCGCTTCGTTGCGCTTGTAGTAGGTCCACTGACCTATCCGGCGGACCTCGACCAGGCCTGCGCGCTGCAGGGTGGCCAGGTAGTCGGAGACCGTTGACTGCGACAGCCCGACGCCTTCCTGGATACTGCTCACACAGACACCCACGGTGTGAACGTCACCTTCGTCCTGGGGAGGAAAGTGTTTCACCGGGTCTTTCAGGCCTTTGAGGATCTCGAGGCGGGTGCGGTTCGAGAGTGCCTTGAATACGTCGAGCAGTTCCATGGCGCGATAATATCGGGATTATTCGATATGTCAATTCGCAACAGGACGGCCGGTGGAGGCCGTCCTGCGCAGCTCTCTATCGGTTCAGGCGTGTGTCGATCAGGCCCTGGACCACGCTCGGGTCGGCGAGGGTCGAGGTGTCGCCCAGGTTGTCCAGTTCGTTGCAGGCAATCTTGCGCAGGATGCGCCGCATGATCTTGCCCGAACGGGTCTTGGGCAGGGCGGGCGCCCACTGGATCAGTTCAGGTTTGGCGAAGCTGCCGATCTCCTTGCTGACCAGGGCCAGCAGTTCGGCCTTGAGCGCGTCGTCCGCTTCGACGCCGTTCATGGGGGTGATGAAGGCATACACACCCTGGCCCTTGAGGTCATGTGGGTAACCGACCACGGCCGCCTCGGCAACGCTGTCGTGCAGCACCAGGGCGCTCTCCACCTCGGCGGTGCCGATGCGGTGGCCGGACACATTGATCACATCGTCGATGCGGCCGGTGATCCAGTAGTCGCCATCGGCGTCGCGGCGAGCGCCGTCGCCGGTGAAGTAGTACCCGGGGAAAGGTTTGAAGTAGGTGTCGACCATGCGCTGGTGGTCGCCATAGACGCTGCGGATCTGCCCCGGCCAGCTGGCCTTGATCGCCAGCAGGCCGGCGCCGGGGCCTTCGATCAGCTTGCCTTTGTCGTCCAGCAGTACCGGTTGCACGCCGAACATCGGCTGGGTGGCGCAGCCCGGCTTGAGCCGTGGCGTGCCGGGGAGGGGGCTGAGCATGATGCCGCCGGTTTCGGTCTGCCACCAGGTGTCGACAATGGGGCAGCGTTTTTTCCCGACGGCTTCGAAATACCATTCCCAGGCCTCGGGGTTGATCGGCTCGCCGACGCTGCCGAGCAGGCGCAGGCTCTGGCGCGAGGTACCCTGCAAGGGCCCTGCACCCTCGCGCATCAGCGCGCGCAGGGCCGTGGGCGCGGTGTAGAAGATGTTCACCCGGTGCTTGTCGACCACCTGCCAGAAGCGCGAGGTGTCGGGGTAGTTGGGCACGCCTTCGAACATCAGCGAGATCGCGCCGTTGGCCAGCGGGCCGTAGACGATATAGCTATGGCCGGTCACCCAGCCGACGTCGGCGGTGCACCAGAACACCTCGCCGTCGCGGTAGTCGAACACCGTCTTGAAGGTCATGGTCGCCTGCAGCAGGTAGCCGGCGGTGCTGTGCAGCACGCCCTTGGGTTTACCGGTGCTGCCCGAGGTGTAGAGGATGAACAGCGGATCCTCGGCGTTCATCGGTTCGGCGGGGCAGTCGTCAGCGGCCGTTTCCGTCACTTCGTGGTACCACAGGTCGCGCCCGTCGCGCCAGGCTACATCAGCGCCGGTACGCTTGATCACCAATACGCTGCTCACCGCCGGGCAGCTGGCCAGCGCCTTGTCGACGTTCTGCTTGAGCGGAACGCGCTTGCCGCCGCGCACGCCTTCATCGGCGGTGATCAGGGTACGGCAGTCGGCGTCGAGGATGCGGTCGCGCAGGGCATCGGGGGAGAAACCGCCGAATACCACCGAGTGGATGGCGCCGATGCGCGTGCAGGCGAGCATGGCGTAGGCGGCCTCGGGGATCATTGGCATGTAGATGCACACGCGGTCGCCCTTTTTCACGCCGCGGGCTTTCAACGCGTTGGCCAGGCGGCAGACCTGGCGGTGTAGTTCGCGGTAGCTGATGGCCTTGCTGTCGCCGGGGTCGTCGCCCTCCCAGAGCAGGGCGGTCTGCTCGCCACGTGTGGCCAGGTGGCGGTCGATGCAGTTATGGCTGACGTTCAACTGGGCACCGTCGAACCAGCGGGCACTGCCGGTCTTCAGGTCGCACTGCTGCACGCTCGACCAGGGCTTGATCCAGTCCAGGTGCTTGGCCTGATCGGCCCAGAAGGTATCGGGATCGTCCACCGATTGACGGTAGAGGCGACGGTAATCCTCGTCGCTGAGGGTGGCGGACTGGCTCACGGCCAGGGCCTGGGGATAGTCGCGGATATCGAACATGGCGGTGGTCCTGCTCTTGTTAGGGGCGAGGGACTGCAACGGCTATTCGATGGACAGTGTAGCCAGAGGTGGTGTTCCTTGAGGAACACGCCGTTCGCGTGTAGGAGCGGCCTTGTGTCGCGATGGGGCGCGCAGCGGCCCCAGGATTTCAGCGATACTGCCTCGATTGCTGGGGCCGCTGAGGGTGTCAGAAATTTTGTGTTCGGGCATAACATGAGTAAGAGGTGCATGTATGCCAACCAAAAAGAAACCCCTGCGT
>NZ_JAMYBV010000020.1:0-81687 GCF_024126635.1 Pseudomonas sp. VA159-2
GCAAGCCGGCTCCTACAGGTTTGCGCCGCACCCTGCCCCGTAGGAGCCAGCCTTGCTGGCGAACCAGGCGACGCGGTGGCTGGCACCGGCCATGCCGGTGTTCGCCGGCAAGCCGGCTCCTACAGGTTTGCGCCGCACCCTGCCCCGTAGGAGCCAGCCTTGCTGGCGAACCAGGCGACGCGGTGGTTGGCACCGGCTTTGCCGGTGTTCGCCGGCAAGCCGGCTCCTACAGGGCTAGTGCATTCCTGACGGCAGTCCTTTTACAAAGCCTCCAGCTCCGCCATCAGATCGCTCAGGCGATCGACCTTGTCCTCGTCCAGCGCACTGTCCTGCAACCCCTGCACGTAGCCGGCCAATTCCTCCACGGTGCTGCACTCGAACATCGCCCGCAGCGGCACATTGAGCTGCAATGCCTTCTGCACCCGCGAGGCGATCTGCGTGGCCAGCAGCGAATGCCCGCCCAACTCGAAGAAGTTGTCGCGCACCCCTACCCGTTCAGCCTTGAGCACATCGGCCCAGATGCCAGCGAGGGTTTGCTCGAGCGCGTTGCGCGGCGCCAGGTAGGCCTGGCTGTGCTGGCCACCGATGTCGATGGCCGGCAGCGCCTTGCGGTCGAGCTTGCCGTTGGCATTGTGCGGCAGGCTGTCGAACCAGCCCCAGTGCAGCGGCACCATGTACTCCGGCAGTTCGGCGCGCAGGCGGTGCTTGAGCTGGTCGAGCAGGTCGGCATCGGTGGCGACACCCTGGTGGGCCACCAGGTAACCAACCAGGTGCTTGCCATTGACGCCCTCCTGCACACCGACCGCGGCATCGCGCAACTCCGGCTGCTCGTGCAGGCGCGCCTCGATCTCGCCCAGCTCGATGCGATAACCACGGATCTTCACCTGATGGTCGATGCGCCCGACGTACTCCAGCACCCCATCCGGTCGGCGGCGGGCCAGGTCGCCAGTGCGATACAACCGCTCACCCGGCGCGCCGTAAGGGTGCGGGATGAACGCCTGGGCAGTACGCAGCGGATCGCCCACATAACCACGGCCGACACCCGTACCGGCGACACACAGCTCGCCCACTGCGCCCAGTGGCACCAGGGCCTGGTCCTCGCCGAGCAGGTACAGGCGGTTGTTGTCGGTCGGCGTGCCAATCGGCAGGTAGCTGCCCTGGGTCGAGGCGGCATCGACGCGGAAGAACGCCACATCGTCCGAGCATTCCGCCGGGCCATAGGCATTGACCAGGCCAATGGCCGGGTAGCGCTGCAGCCACTGGGCGGCCAGTTCCGGCGGCATCGCCTCGCCGGTAGGCAGCATCCAGCGCAGGCCGTCGAGGGCCTGGTGGTCGCTGGCGAGCATGCCCTGGATCAGCGACGGCACGCTTTCCAGCACGCTGATACCGGTGTCCTGGACATGCGCCAGCAGGCCCTGCGGATCGTGGGCGATGGCGTTGGGCACGATCTGCACCGTGGCGCCGAACAGCGGCGCGGCGAGGAACTGCCACACTGAAATGTCAAAGCTCTGCGAGGCGGTCTGGGCGATCACGTCCTGCTCGTCCAACGCCAGGTACGGCACCTTGCTCAGCTGGTTGTTGAGCATGCCGCGCTGCTCGACCATCACGCCCTTGGGCAGGCCGGTGGAGCCGGAGGTGTAGATCACATAGGCGAGGTTGTCCGGCGCGCTGTGGATGCCTGGGTTGTGACTGGCCACATGGCTCGCCTGCACCTCTTCCCACACCAGCAACTTCGGCCGCACCGCGCCGGCCACTTCATCGAGCAGCTGGCGCGCCTGCTCGGCGCAGGCGGCGCTGCACACCAGCACCGGCGTGCGGCTGAGCTCGACGATGCGTTGCAGGCGCGCCGCCGGCAGGCCCGGGTCCAGCGGCAGGTAGCCGGCGCCGGCCTTGAAGCTGCCGACGATCATGCCCAGCAGCGCCAGGCCACGCTCGGCCAGCAACGCCACCGGCTGGTCGATGGCCACGCCCGCCGCGACCAGGGCATGCCCCAGGCGGTTGGCCGCGACGTTCAGCCCGGCATAGTCGTAGGACGCCTCCAGGCAACGGGCGACGGTGCGCTGCGGATGCGCGGCGACCCGCGCCTCGAACAGCTCGACGTAGCTCTGTTCCAGGGCATAGGGGTGCGCGCTGCGGTTGCAGTCCTCGAGCAGGAAGCGTTGCTCCTCGGCGCCGAGCAAGGGCAGCGCGTCCACCTCGCCGTCGAAGCCTGCGACCAGCGCCAGCAGCAGGCGCTTGAATTCGGCCAGCAGGCGCTCGACGGTGGGGAAGTCGAAATAGCGCTGGTCGAACGACAGGTGCAGGCCCAGGTCATCGCCGGGGTAGCACACCGCGGTCAGCGGGAAGTTGGTGTGGGTCCGGCCCGAGTCGGAGCTGGCGTTCAGATGCTGGGCATGGTCGAGCACCGCGGTTTCCACCGGGGCGTTCTCGAACACGAACAGGCTGTCGAACAGCGGCTGGCCCTTGGGCAGCTCGCTGCACTCCTGGATCGCCACCAGCGGCAGGTATTCGTACTCACGCAGCTGCATGTTGCGCTCGAGCAAGCCTTGCAACCACTGGCGCACGCTGCGCCGCTCACCCGGCTGGGGCAGCTGCACGCGCAGGGCGATGCTGTTGATGAACAGGCCGACGGTGCGTTGCATCTGCGGCAGGCTCACCGGGCGCCCGGCCACGGTGACGCCGAACACCACGTCGCGTTCGCCGCTGTAGCGCGCCAGGGTCAGGGCCCAGGCCGCCTGGGCGAAGGTATTGACGGTGAGCTGATGGGCCTGGGCCAACTCGCGCAGCCGCGCGCCTTCGCTGACCTCGAGGCGAGTGTAGCAATCGCCCACCCGCATGCCGTCGCCGGCATGCTCATGGCGCAGCGGTCGGTCGCTGGGGATCGCCGTGGCGCGTTCGAAACCGGCCAGGTTGTCCTGCCACCACTGGCGCGCCTCGGCCAGGTCCTGGCGTTGCAGCCAACCGATGTAGTCGCGGTAGCGCGGCGGTACCGGCAACGTCGCCTGGCGGCCTTCACCCAGTGCCTGGTACAGCTCGAAGAAATCGTTCATCAGCAGCGAACGGCACCAGGCATCGATGAGGATGTGATGGTTGCTCATCATGAACCAGTAGCGTGCCTCGTCCACCCGCACCAGGCGCAGGTGGAACGGCGCCTCGCGCAGCAGCTCGAAGCCAGCCTCGCGCTCCTGCTTGTGCAGGGCTTGCAGGCGCAGCTCCTGGGCGGCTTCGTCGAGGCCGCGCCAGTCCTGGTAGTCCACCGCCAGCTTGCCCGGCTTGTGGATGATCTGCAGCATCGCCTCGCCGGCGTTCCAGCTGAACGAGGCGCGCAAGGCCTCATGCCGCGCCACCACGGCCTGCCAGGCCTGGGTGAAGCGTTCGGGGTCCAGGGCGCTGTTGATCCGGTAGCGGTCCTGCATGTAGTACAGGCCCGTGCCCGGCTCCAGCAAGGTGTGCAGCAGCAGGCCTTCCTGCATCGGCGTCAGCGGGTAGACATCCTCGATTTCGGCGGCCGGCACCGGCAGCGCGTCGATCTGCTCCTGGGTCAGCTGCGCCAGCGGGAAGTCCGACGGCGTGAAGCTGCCGTTGCCCTCGGCCAGGCAGTGAGCGACCAGGGCCAGCAGTTCCTGGCGATAAGCCTCGGCCAGCTCGGCGATGGTCGAGGCCTCGAAACGCTCGGCGCTGAACGTCCAGCGCAGTTGCAAGGCCCCGCCATACACCTGGCCGTCGACGCTGAGCCAGTTCGGCAGCGGCGCATCCGGGTCATGGGCCAGGCCCGCCGGCGCATCCAGCGGCTGGAACAACGCCGCGGCGTCGAATTGCTGGTCGAACTGGCCGAGGTAGTTGAAGGTGATGCGCGCCTGGGGCAAGGCTGCCATGCGCTCGCGTCCGGCCTGGTCGGCCAGGTAGCGCAGCACGCCATAACCCAGGCCCTTGTGCGGCACCTGGCGCAATTGCTCCTTGATGCCTTTGATCGATGCTGCCCGCGCCGCCTCGTCATCACCCTGGGCGGGGCTCAGGCTCAGCGGATAGGCATTGGTGAACCAGCCCACGCTGCGGGTCAGGTCCAGGTCCTCGAACAGCCCGTCGCGGCCATGGCCTTCGAGCTGCACCAGCACCTGGGCGCCGCCGGTCCAGCGGCACAGGGTGCGCGCCAAGGCGGTCAACAGCAGGTCGTTGACCTGGGTGTGATAGGCCGCCGGGGCCTGTTGCAGCAACTGCCGGGTCTGTTCGCGATCCAGTTCGATGGCCAGGCTCTGGGCATGACGCTGCAGATTGCCGCCCTGAGGATGGTCGCAGGGCAGCTCGAGGCGCGCGTCGCCCAGTTGGTTTTCCCACCAGCTCAGCTCGTCGCGCAGCGAGTCGCTGCCGGCATAGCTGGCCAGGCGCGCCGCCCAGTCGCCCATGGCGTGGGTCTTGGCCGCCAGCGCTTGACCGCGGTACAGCGCTTGCAGGTCTTCCAGCAGCACGCGCCAGGACACACCGTCGACCACCAGGTGATGGATCGCCAGCAGCAGGCGCTGCCCGCCCTGGCCGTCGGTCACCAGCAAGGCGCGCAACAGCGGCCCCTGGCCAAGGTCGAGGCTGCGCTGCACATCGGTATACAGCGCCTGGCAGTCGGCAAAATCGCTGACCGTGGCGGTCCAGAGCAGGGGCTGGGCGGCCGGCTGGGCGTAGTCGCCCTGCCAGCGGCCATTGGCCTGGCTGAAGCGCAGGCGCAAGCTGTCGTGGTGCGCCACCAGCGCGCCAAGGGCCTGCTCCAGCAGCTCGGCCTGCAACGGCTGACGGGCCTCCAGCAGCACCGCCTGGTTCCAGTGCTGCGGTTGCGCCACCTCGCTGTCGAAGAACCAGTGCTGGATCGGCGTCAGGCCGATACGGCCCTGGCGTGGCCCCTGCTCGATGGCGCTGGGCGCCGCGCTGCGGGTGACCACCGCCGCCAGGGTCTGGATGGTCTGGTGCTGGAACAGGTCGCGCGGGGTGAATTGCAGGCCCAGCTGGCGGGCACGGCTGACCACCTGGATCGACAGGATCGAGTCGCCGCCCAGTTCGAAGAAGTTGTCCTGCACGCCGATGCGCGAAACGTTGAGCACCTCGCGCCAGACTTGTGCCAACTGGTTTTCCAGCTCGCTGGCCGGCGCCTGGTAGTGCTGGCGCGCCTGTTCAAGGTCCGGGGCCGGCAGCGCGCGGCGGTCGAGCTTGCCGTTGCCCATCAGCGGCAGGCGCTCGAGCAGCACCAGGTGCGCCGGCACCATGTAATCGGGCAGGTGCAGGCGGGCATCGGCCTTGACCGCTTCCCGCAGCTGGGCCTGGGCCTCGCTGCCGGCCGTGGCCTGGGCGCACACCAGGTAGCCGACCAGCTGCTTGCCACCGGGCAGGTCGAGGGCCAGGACCACCGCCTCGTCGACCTCGGCATGGGCTTGCAGGCAGCTCTCGATTTCACCCAGCTCGATGCGGAAACCGCGGATCTTCACCTGCTGGTCGGCGCGGCCGACGTACTCCACCAAGCCGTCGGCGCACAGCCGTACCAGGTCGCCCGTGCGGTACAGGCGTCCACCCGTGTGGCTGAAGGGGTCGGCGACGAAGCGCTCGGCACTGAGCCCCGGGCGCTCGTGGTAGCCCTGGGCCAGGCCAGCGCCACCGACATACAGCTCGCCGATGCCACCGGGTGGCAGCAGGGCCAGGTCCTCGTCGAGGATGTACGCGGTACGGGCACCGATCACCCGGCCGATCGGCACGCTGCCGGCCTCGTCGGGCAGCACGTCCGGGGCCAGGCAGGCCAGTGGCATGACCACGGTTTCGGTCGGGCCGTAGGCATTGAACAACTGCTGCGGGGCGAACGCCTGGCGGATACGTTGCAGGTGCTCGCCGGTCAAGGCCTCGCCGCCGGTGATCACCAGGCGCACAGGCAACTGCTCGCCTTGCACGGCCAGGTGCTGGGCCAGCTGGCTGCCGTAGCTTGGGGTGAACCCGAGAATACTGACCTGCTGGCTGCGCGCCAGTTGGCAGATTTCCTCGGCGTCCCATTGACCCTGGGCCCGCAGCACCACCCGGGCACCGCACAGCAAGGGGCTTAGTAGGCGCTCGCTGGCGGCGTCGAAGTTGATCGAATAGAAGTGCAGCTCGCAGTCGTCGCTGCGCATGCCGAACTCGGCGATCACCGCCTGGCAGTGCATGGCGATCTCGCCATGGCTGACCACCACGCCCTTGGGCTTGCCGGTGGAGCCGGAGGTGTAGATCAGGTAGGCCTGGTGGCCGGGCAGGTTGAGGTTGTCCAGCGGCGCATCGCTGTAGGCCGACAGGCTCGCGGCGTCGTCCTCCTGGCACCAGCGGGCCACGCCCTCGGGCAATGGCGCCAGGCGCTCGAGCAGTTCACGCTGGGCAAGCAACAGGCCCAGGCGGCTGTCCTCGATCATGTAGCGCAGGCGGTCGAGCGGGTATTCCGGGTCCAGCGGCACATAGGCGCCCCCGGCCTTGAGGATCGCCAACAGGCCGACCACCATTTCCAGCGAGCGCTCCAGCGCCAGGCCGACGCGTACCTGCGGGCCCACCCCGCGCTCGCGCAAGGCGCGGGCCAGGCGGTTGGCCTGCTGGTTCAGCTCGGCGTAGCTCAGGTGCTGGCCCGCGAAGGTCAATGCCAGGGCTGCAGGGGTGCGTTCGGCCTGGGCGGCGAACAGGCCGTGCAGGGTCTGGTCGAGGGCGATATCCTGTGCGCCCTGGAGCTGGCCGATCAGGCGCTGCTGCTCGGCCACGCCGAGCATCGGCAATTCGCACAGGCGCTGCGCCGGATTGTCGAGCAAGGCCACCAGCAACTGCTGCCAGTGCCCGGCCATGCGCGCGATACGCGGCTCGTCGAACAGGTCGCGGCTGTAGGTGAAGCAGCAGCCCAGGCGACCGTCGAGGTCGGTGACCTCCAGGTACAGGTCGAACTTGGTGGCACTGGCGTCGTTGACCAGGTAGTCCACCTGCATGCCGGCCAGGCTGCGACTTTGCTGGAAGGCCCAGCGCTGCACGTTGCACATCACCTGGAACAACGGGTTGTAGGCACTCGAGCGTGGCGGCTGCAAGGCTTCGACCAACTGATCGAACGGCAGGTCCTGGTGCGACTGGCCTTCGATGATGGCCTGGCGCACCTGCGCGAGCAGCGCTTGGCCGCTCATCTGCCCATCCAGCTCGCAGCGCAGCACCTGGGTGTTGAGGAAGGCGCCGATCAGCCCCTCGCTTTCCGGGCGAATGCGGTTGGCCACCGGCGCGCCGATGCGCAGGTCGCGCTGGCCACTGTAGCGGTGCAGCAGCGCGGCCAGGGTGGCGGTCATGGTCATGAACAGGGTCAGGCCGTGCTGGCTGTTGAAGGCATGCACGCGCTGCACCAGCGCCGGCTCCAGGTCGAAGCGGTACAGCGCGCCACGGTGGCTCTGCACCGCCGGGCGCGGCCGGTCGGCCGGCAGCGCCAGCACCGGGTGCTCAGTGCCCAGGCGCGCCTGCCAGTAGGCCAGTTGCCGGGCGCCCTCGCCGCCTTCGAGCCACTGGCGCTGCCACTGGCTGTAGTCCAGGTACTGCACCGCCAGCGGCGGCAACGGCGACTCGCGCTCATCGACGAAGGCCTCGTACAGCTCGCCCAGTTCGCGGGCGAAGATATCCATGGCCCAGCCTTCGGTGACGATATGGTGCAGGGTCAGCACGAAGTAGTGCTCGCGCTCGCCGGCCTTGACCAGGCAGGCACGCAGCAGCGGCCCGCGCTCCAGGTCGAACGGCAGGTGCGCCTGGGCGTCGGCCAGCTGCTGCAGGCGCTGCTCGCGCACCTGGGCGTCGATGCCGCTGAAGTCGTGCCAAGCCAGTTGCAGGTTGCTGTCGTCGGCCACGCACTGGTAGGGCTTGCCGTCGATGCTGGGGAAGGTGGTGCGCAGGGTTTCGTGGCGCACGATCAGCGCCTGCAGGGCGCGCTCGAAGGCGTCCACGTGCAGCGCGCCGCGCAGGCGAGCCATGCCACCGACGTTGTAGGCCGGGCTGTCCGGCTCCATCTGCCAGAGGAACCACATACGCTGCTGCGAGTAGGACAGCGGCACCGCCTGGCGTCGGTCGACCCGGGCGATGGCGCCTTGCAGGTTGCGCGCGCCGCTATCGCGCAGGCCCTCGACCTCGGCGCAGAAGGCGCCCAGCTCGCTGGCCTCGAACAGCGCCTTGAGCGGCAGCTCGACATCCAGCGCCTGGCGGGTGCGCGAGACGATCTGGGTGGCCAGCAACGAGTGGCCGCCCAAGGCGAAGAAATCATCCTGCAGGCCAATGCGCGGCAGGTTCAGCACCTCGCGCCAGATCGCCGCGACCTGCTGCTGCAGCGCCGATTGCGGCTCGACATGCTCACGCTGCTGCCACACCGGGGCCGGCAGCGCCTTGCGCTCGACCTTGCCGCTCGGGCCCAGGGGCATCTGCGCCAGGTGGATCAGTTGCGCCGGCACCATGTAGGCCGGCAGGCGCTCACCCAGGGTGGCCAGCAACGCGGCAGTCTGCTCGACCCCGCTGTAATAACCGAGCAACTGCGCGCCGACGGCATCCTGGTGGATCAGCACCAGCGCCTGCTCGACACCGGCCTGGGCCAGCAGCACGGCCTGGACCTCCTCGGGCTCGACCCGGAAACCACGCACCTTCACCTGCTGGTCGAGGCGCCCGAGGTAGTCCAGCGCGGCAATGCCCACCTGCCAGCGGACGCGGTCGCCGCTGCGGTACAGCCGCGCGCCGTCACCGTCGGGCTGCGGCACGAAGCGCTCGGCGGTCAGCCCCGGGCGGCCGAGGTAACCACGGGCCAGGCCCGCGCCGCCCAGGCACAGCTCGCCGGGCACGCCCGGCGCGCTCAGTTCGAACTCATCGTCCAGCACCCGGCACAGCACATTGCCCAGCGGCCGGCCGATCGGCGAGCGTTGGCCGTCGCTGGCCTGGCAGTGCCAGTGGGTGACGTTGATCGCGGTCTCGGTCGGGCCGTAGCGGTTGTGCAGCTGCACCTGGGGCAGCAGTTGCAGCACCCGATCACGCAGCGCCGCGGACAACGCCTCGCCACCTGAGAACAGCCGGCGCAGGCTGGTGCACGCGCCAGCCTGCGGCTCCTGGACGAACACCTGGAGCAACGGCGGCACGAAGTGCAGCGTGGTTACCCCAAGCTGCTGCACCAGCTGCGCGATGCGCTGCGGGTCACGGTGCTCGCCGGGGCCGGCCAGCACCAGCTTGCAGCCACTGAGCAGTGGCCAGAAGCACTCCCACACCGACACGTCGAAGCTGATCGGCGCCTTCTGCATCAGCACGTCGCTGGCATCCAGGGCGTAGGCCTGCTGCATCCAGTGCAGGCGCTCGGCCAGGGCGGCATGGGTGTTGCCCACGCCCTTGGGCTGGCCGGTGGAACCGGAGGTGTAGATCACATAGGCCAGGTTGTCGCCGTGCAGGTGCAGGCCGGGGGCCTGGCTCGGCCAGCTGTCCAGGTGCAACTGGTCGAGGGCGATGACGCTGACGCCGTCCACCTGGGGCAGCGTCTGCAGCAGGTCGCTGTGGCTGAGCAGCAGGCCGGCCTTGCAGTCGGCGAGCATGTAGGCCAGGCGTTCGGCCGGGTAGTCGGTGTCGAGCGGCACGTAGGCGCCGCCGGCCTTGAGGATCGCCAACAGGCCGACCAGCAGTTGTGGCGAGCGCTCCAGGGCGATGGCCACGCAGGTGTCGGGACCAACGCCTTTGTCCCGCAGGTAATGGGCCAGGCGGTTGGCCTGCTGATGCAGTTCGGCGTAGTCGAGCTGGCCGCCGTCCCACACCAGCGCGGTAGCTTCGGGCGTGCGCCGGGCTTGTTCGTTGAGCTGTTCCACCACCAGCTGCGGCGCGTTGGCCATGGGCGCCTGGCCCCAATCCAGCAGCTGCGCGCGACACTGTTCATCCAGCAGTCGCACCTCGCCCAGGGCAAGGTGCGGCTCGGCGCACACCTGCTCCAGCAGTGCCAGCAGGTGACCGGCCAGGCGCTGCACGGTGGCCGCCTCGAACAGCCCAGCGGCGTAGTCGAAGGCCAGGGTCAGGCGACCTTGATGGTCTTCCTCGCTGTGCAGTTGCAACGCGAACTTGGCCTCGCGGCTGTGCCACGGCAGCTCCTCGGCCAGCAGGCCGGGCAGCCGGCGCAGGGCCGAGAGGTCGCGTTGCTGGTGATTGAACATGACCTGGAACAGGCCCTGCTCTCGGGCCTGGGGCAGCGCCTCGAGCAACTGCTCGAACGGCAGGTCCTGGTGCGCCTGGGCCTCCAGGGTGGCCTGGCGCACCTGGTTCAGCAACTGGACGAACGGCAGGCGGCCATCGAGCTCGGCACGCAGCACCTGGGTATTGATGAAGAAGCCGACCAGGCCCTGGGTTTCCAGGCGCGGGCGGTTGGCGTTGGGTACCCCGACGCGGATATCGCCTTGGCCGGTGTAGCGGTGCAACAGCGCCTGCCAGCCGGCCAGCAGGACCATGAACAGGCTGGCCTGCTGCGCGCGGGCCAGGTCCTTGAGGGCGCTGCCGAGCGCGGCCGGCACCTTGAGGCTCAGGCGCGCGGCGCGGGCATCGCGCAGGCTCGCCCGCGGCTGGTCGGTGCACAGGTCGAGCACCGGCAGCTCGCTGCCGAGCTTGGCTTGCCAGTACGCCAGCTGCCGCGCGCTTTCGCCGTCGGCCAGCCACTGGCGCTGCCAGTGGCCGTAGTCGGCATAGCCCAGCGGCAGCTCGCCCAGGTTCAGCGCCTGGCCTTGGGCGGCATACAGGCGGGCGAATTCGTCGAGCAGGATATTCAGCGACCAGCCGTCGGCGACGATATGGTGCAGGGTCAGCCACAGCTGGTGCTGCTCGTCGTCCAGGCGCGCCAGGGTTACCCGCAGCAGCGGCCCCTGGCGCAGGTCGAACGGTTGTTGCGCTTCCTGCTCGCGGCGTGCCGCCACCTGGTCGGCGTCCAGGCCTTCGAGGTCCAGGCGCTGCACGGTCAATGGCAGGCTCGGCAGGATGCGTTGCAGCCCCTGGCCATCGACCTCGTCGAAGACCGTGCGCAGCGACTCGTGGCGCGCCACCAGGGCCTGGAAGCTGGCCTGCAGGGCTTGCTCGTCGAGCTCGCCGCGCAGGTGCAGGCCCGCCGGAATGTTGTAGGCGGCCGATTGCGGCTCCAGCTGCCACAGCAGCCACAAGCGGTTCTGTGCCAGCGACTGCGCCAGCGCCTGGTCACGGCCCTGGCGCTCGATGCGCCCGGCAACGCTGCTGCCGTCGGCGAGCAGGGCCGCCACGGCGGCGCTGTATTCGGCCAGGGTCGGCGCTTCGAACAAGGTGCGCAGGCTCAGCGGGATACCCAGCGCATCACCCAGGCGCGCACTTACCTGGGTGGCGACGATGGAGTTGCCGCCCAGCAGCAGGAAGTGATCGTCCGCGGCCACCGCTTCGATGCCCAGCAGCTCGCACCAGAGGCTGGCGATACGGGCTTGCAAGCCTTCGCCGGTGGCCGCGGCGAGCGGCGGCTGCACAGCCGCCGGGAAGCGTGCGTAGCAATCGAGGCTACCGTCCTCCATGCGCAGGCGGCACGCCGAACGCTGCAACTTGCCGCTGGAAGTCTTGGGCAAGGCCCCCGGATTGAGCAGCAACACCACCGCCGGCGCCTGGCGGCAGGCGTCGGCGATTACCCGGCGCAGGGTGTTGATCAGCGCTTCGGGCTGGCGCGCTTTCTGCACGTTGCGGCTGATCTCCACCGCCACGCCGATACCCTCCTCGCCCTGGTCGTCGACGGCGAACACCGCCACCCGCCCCTTGCGCAGGTCATCGACCTCGCGCTCCAGGGTTTTCTCCAGGTCCTGGGGGTAGAGGTTCTGGCCACGGACGATGAGCATGTCCTTCAAGCGACCGGTCACGAACACCTCGCCATCGCGCAGGAAGCCCAGGTCGCCGGTGCGCAGCCAGGTCTGGCCGTCGCGCTCGACGAAGGTGCGGGCACTGGCCTCGGGGTTGCGCCAGTAGCCCAGGGCGATGCTCGGGCCAGCGGCCCAGATCTCGCCGACCTGATTGTCGCCGAGCTGCGCCAGCTGCTGCGGCTCGACGATCCGCACCGCGTGGTCCGGCTGCGGATAGCCGCAACTCATCAGCACGCTGCCCTGGCCTGCTTCGGCGCGATTGCCGGCCAACGCCTCGGCGTCCAGCGCCAGGGCAGCGATGCCCTGGCCACGGCGGCTGCCGCTGACGAACAGGGTGGCCTCGGCCAGGCCATAGCTGGCGAAGAAGCTGCTGGCCTGGAAACCACAGGCGGCGAACTTCGCGGCGAAGGTCTCGAGGCTGTCCTGGCGAATCGGCTCGGAGCCCGAGTAGGCAACGCGCCAGCGGCTCAGGTCGAGCCCGGCCAGGGCCGACTCGCTGACCCGCTCGCTACACAGCCGGTAGGCGAAGTCAGGACCACCGCTGATGGTGCCGCCGTATTCGCTGATGGCCTGCAGCCAACGCAGGGGCCGGGCGAGGAAATAACCCGGCGACATCAGCACGCACGGCACACCGCTGAAGATTGGTTGCAGCAGCCCGCCGATCAGGCCCATGTCGTGGTACAGCGGCAACCAGCTGACGATCACGTCGTCCGGGTTGAGGTCGATACCGAAGCCGCGGCGGATCAATTGCTCGTTGGCCACCAGGTTGCCGTGGCTGACCTGCACGCCCTTGGGCAACGCGGTGGAGCCGGAGGTGTATTGCAGGAAGGCGATGTCATGCCCCGCCAGCGACGGCTCGCGCCATTGCGCGGCGAGCTGCGGGTCCAGGCGGTCCACCGCCAGCAGCGTCGGGCCGTGGTCCGCGGCCAGGACGTCAAGGCCCTGCAAACCGTCGCACAGCGCTTCGACCGTCAGCAGCAGGCGCGGCTCGGCATCGGCGATGATCGACAACAAGCGCTCCTGATGATGCTGGCGCGAGGATTCCGGTGGGTAGGCCGGCACGGCGATCACCCCGGCGTACAGGCAGCCGAAGAACGCCGCGACATAGTCCGGCCCGCTGGGGAACAGCAGCACGGCGCGCTCGCCAAACCCGGCACGGGCCTGCAAGGCCGCGGCAATCGCCCGGGCGCGCTGGTCGAGGTCCCGGTAGCTGAGCACCGCCTGTTCACCGGGCGCGTCGGCGAGAAAGCGCAAGGCAATCCGCTCCGGGGTCTGGGCGGCGCGTTGCGCCAGGGCCTGGACCAGCGAGTGCGGGAGTTCGAAGGCGTCCGTCATGGAATGTTCCTGCCAGTGTCTGGGTGAGTCGTGCCTGGCTGGCCCCGCACATGACAGGCGGGCAGCGTTCGGCAGCCGGATGTACACAGGGGAACGGATAAACCAGGGCAGAAATTAGGCCCGGAACAGGCCGTGGCAAGCGGCAAGGTTGACGTGCTTCACAGCGTCGACGCTTAGAACCGAAATTAATCGAAACTCATTAACTTTCGTATTTGACAATCATTATCATTCTGAATAGCTTGTCGCACGTCGTAGGAAGCATCGCTTTTAGCTGTGCTCCCTTTCCCCTCCGAGACAAGGTGATTTCCATGGCGGAACAACTATCCACAAGTAAGTGCGATTCACCGTTACTCCAGGCGTTCGTCGACAATCGCAATATCCTGGTCAAGATCGCGGCGCGCATCACTGGCTGCCGCTCACGCGCCGAGGATGTAGTGCAGGACGCGTTCTTCCGGCTCAGTGCCGCCCCACAGATCACGTCATCGTTCAAGGCCCAGCTCAGCTACCTGTTCCAGATCGTGCGCAACCTGGCCATCGATCATTACCGCAAGCAGGCCATGGAGCTGAAGTACTCCGGCAGTGAAGAGGAGGGCCTGAACGTGGTCATCCAGAACGCCTCGCCCGAAGCCACCCACATCAACCTCGCCACCCTCGAACACATTGCCGCCTCGCTCAACGAGCTGCCCGCGCGCACCCGCTACGCCTTCGAGATGTACCGGCTGCACGGCGTGCCGCAAAAGGACATCGCCAAGGAGCTCGGGGTCTCGCCGACGCTGGTCAACTTCATGATTCGCGATGCGCTGATCCACTGCCGCAAGAGCAGCCGCCAGGGCTGACGGCAGGGTTCGCCGGCAAGCCGACTCCTACACAGTTCTCGCCCGGCCCTGTAGGAGCCCGCCTTGCTGGCGAAGCAAGCAACGCCGAGTCCTACAGGGCAACGCGCCTCACACCAAGGTGCAGCGATCGAAGAATCGCTCACGCCCCAGGATCATCAGCGCCGCACGCTTGTGCGGAAAATCGAATTCCTTCTCGCAATGGAAGCACTGGTCGTGCATGTAGCCGATCATCTTGCCGTTGTCGGCGCGCGGCTCGGCCACCACCCGCTGGGTGCGCGGGTCGTCGAGGAACAGGTAGTGGACCAGCGCCGACAGCCAGCTGGCCACCTTGTGCGGCCCGCGGTGCGCCTGCTCCCCCACCAGCATGTGGATGCCGCGATCGTAGTCGTCGGCAGGATAGAACGGCGCGATACGATCCTCCTTGGCCCAGTAGGCCTCGAAGTAGGCGAACGGCTCATCGTCGAAGCAGCCGATCAGGGTCAGGGTGTGCGGGTCCTGCTCGAGCTTGCCGAGGTATTCGCGGTGTTGCGCCAGCGTGCCGCCCTCCTGCCAGAACTGCGCGACCCGCGGGCTGTTCTGCCAGCGATTGAAACGCTCCAGGTCCTGCTCGATCTCCAGGGTGCGCAACGACACCCAGGCCCCCAGGCGCGCATCGAAACGCCGGTACACCTCGCCGCGCGGCTTGGGCGCGCGACGTGGGTGGCGCTTGCCTTGGCTGATCTGCATCTGCTGCGGGTAGACGTCGGCCCGCGACTCGCCCAGCCACGGCTGGGGCAATTGCCAGAACAACGCGCGCTCGCACAGGTACTGCCCCGGCGCCTCGCCTGGTACCAGCAAGCCGCTGGCCAAGGCCTGCGACTGTACATCCGGCAAGTGCCAGACCAGGCGCTGACAGCCTGGATCACGGGACAGCAACCAGTAACAGGCTGCCCACAACGCCTGCTCAGGACGCTCCGGGCAAAGCTGCTCGAGGTGCACATGCAGCGCATCCTCCGGCGCCAGGCGCACGCCGATCAACGGGCGTCCTTCCAGGGCAAGACTCAGGCGGCAATCGCCTTCGTCGGCGTGCAGGGTGCGCCAGCGAGGCGCGCAGAGGGGCGGCGAAGCAGCATCGAACGGCATGGTCATGGCTCACGGCAAGTGAAAGAAGGCTCACTCCTGTGAACGTGACCCGCCTTGGGCAATTTAGTCGCGCGGGGCTTCGACAGTGATCTGGTAGGGCTGGAAGATGCGCAGCAGCTCACCGTTCTCGCGCAGGCCGCGCAGCAGGCCGGCAAACGCTTCGGGGCTGATCGGCGCGTCGGGGCGCAGCAGCGCGTAGTGGTGGTAGACCTGGTCGACCCGCTCCGAGGCCATCAACGCGCTGCCGGGGTTGCGCTTGAGAAAATCGATCAGGTACGAACGGGTCACCAGGGCGACATCGGCACGCCCGCGCTCGACCATGTTCAGGTTGCTGTCGTGGGAGTAGGTCAGGGTCGCCCGGTAGCGTTTCTTCAGGTAGGCCGGGTCTGGGTTGAAATCGGCGAAGGCATAGTGATAGCCGTTGAACAGCGCCAGGCGCTTGCCGTCGAGGTCGTCGAAATAGCGTTGGTCACGCTCGGGCTGCTGGTGGGCGACGAAGATCTCGGCATCCTCAAGGCCCATGTCCACGGCCTTGTGCGCGATGCCCTGCCAACCCCATTGCGGGTTCTCGAAGATCGCCATGTCGGTGCGGCCCTGCTGGAAGTCACCGAAGCGCCGGGGGATCGAGGTCGGTACCAGGACGAAACGGTACTGCCCCTGCATCCGGTTCAGCGCCTCCACCAACTGCGGCAGCAAGCCGGTATCGGCCCCCTGCTCCGGGCGCACCGTGTAGGGCGGGAAGTGCGCCGCGCCGACCTTCACCTCATGGCCCTCGTCGGCCCGCGCCGCAGCTGTCAGCAACAAGGTGGCGAACAACAGCAAGGTGGACGACAGCTTGAGGCTGGGCAAAGGGATCAAGTCGGGACACTCATCACAGGTTGGGACCTTAATGCGCCTAAGCTAGGCGTTTTCCCTGACCGGCACAACCGCTGGATATGCCAAAGTGCCAGGGGATGCCGTGCGCGCCGACTTTGGCTACGCTCTACTGGCCCGCGCGCTGGCGCCTCTTCGAGGGCTTGCCGAGGGATCTTCGTGCATTGATAGGGAGCCTGGCATGGGCCATTGGTTGGTGATCGACCTGGAAGCCACCACCGACGAAGGTGGCTGGCCGGTCACGGATATGGAAGTCATCGAGATCGGCGCGAGCCTGGTCACCCGCGACGGCCGCGAGGTCGAGCATTTCCAGCGTTTCGTGCGGCCCAGGCGGCGACCGCAACTGACCCCGTTCTGCCGCGAGCTGACCCACATTCGCCAGGCCGACGTCGACGGCGCCGCGCCGTTCGCCGAGGTCTGGGGGCAGTTCGAGCGCTGGCTGGTGCATCACCAGGGGCAGTTGCAGGCCTGGGTCAGCTGGGGCGACTACGACCGCAAGCAGTTGCTGCAAGAATGGCAGTTGCACCAGGTGCACAGCCTGCTGGCGCAGTTGCCGCACATCAACCTCAAGCAGCGCTTCGCCAAGGCCCGTCAGCTGCAACGACCGGCGGGGTTGAACGGCGCCCTGCAACTGGCCGGGCTGCAGTTTTCCGGACGCCAGCACCGGGCCCTGGAGGATGCGCGCAACACCGCCCGCCTGCTGCCCTTGAGCCTGCCAGCAGGGGATGCCTGAAACAGATGACGCCGCCGTGGGCCTTGGGCATACTGGCCAGCCCATTTTTCAGCCCTTTTTCAGGAGCCGCCCCATGTTCAAGGTCAATGAGTACTTCGATGGCACCGTCAAGTCGATCGCCTTCGAAGGCCATGAAGGTCCGGCTACCGTCGGCGTCATGGCGCCGGGTGAATACGAGTTCGGCACCGCCAAGCGCGAGATCATGCACGTGGTCTCCGGCGCCCTGACCGTCAAGCTGCCAGGCAGCGACAACTGGGAGAAATTCGCCGCGGGCAGCCAGTTCAACGTGCCGGCCGACAGCAAGTTCCAGCTCAAGGTCGCCGTCGATACCGCCTACCTGTGCGAGTACCGCGACTAAGCGCGTATTGGTTCGCCGGCAAGCCGGCTCCTACAGGGAGCAGCGTAACCGACTTGCCGGCGCATCGGTCAAAAACCCCGCCACCCGCTGCGCCGCCGTCTGCAGATGCTGCTCATGGCTGAACCCGGACACCTTCAGCGGCTTCAAGTCATGATCCGCCGCCGCCAGCCAGCACACCTCGATCGCCGGCGATAGTGCATACCCCGCCACCGCCTCACGATTGCCCAGGGCATCCCGCTCGCCCTGCACGATCAGCGTGGGCGTACGCAGCCCCGCCAGGTGCTCGACCCGGGGTTTTTCCGGCTTGCCCACCGCATAGAACGGATAGCCCAAGCACACCAGCGCATCAGCGCCGAGTTCGTCGGCCAGCAAACTGGCCATGCGTCCGCCCATGGACTTGCCGCCAACGGCCAATTTGCCTGCGACTAAAGGTCGCACCTGTTCGTATACAGTCCGCCAGGTTTCCAGCAACACCTTCTGCGGATTGGGCGGCCGTTTAGCACCGCTGACACGCCGCTGGGCCATGTACGCAAACTCGAAGCGCACCACCCCTACCCCTTGCCCCGCCAGCCTTTGCGCCATGTCCTCCATGAACCCGCTGTCCATTGGCGCACCGGCGCCATGGGCCAGGATCAGGCAGCCGCAAACGCCGCGATCCCCCGGACTTTTCGGAGGATCGCAGCGCAAGCCTGGGACATTTGCGATCTTCGCCCATTGATCCCCGTCAATACCGGCACTTTGCCCATTAATCATGCTTGCCTCGCTGTCTAGCCTGCCTATAACCGTGGATGGGAACCCATACATGAACACAACCAGCAGTACCGCCTACAACTATCAGGTGGTCCGCCAATTCGCCATCATGACGGTGGTGTGGGGCATCGTCGGGATGGGGCTCGGCGTCTTCATCGCCGCCCAGCTCGCCTGGCCCGCCTTCAACCTTGACCTGCCGTGGACCAGCTTCGGCCGCCTGCGACCCTTGCACACCAACGCGGTGATCTTCGCCTTCGGCGGCTGTGCCCTGTTCGCCACCTCCTATTATTCGGTGCAACGCACCTGCCAGACCACCCTGTTCGCGCCACGCCTGGCCGCGTTCACCTTCTGGGGCTGGCAACTGGTGATCCTGCTGGCGGCGATCAGCCTGCCGCTGGGCTACACCAGCACCAAGGAGTACGCCGAACTGGAATGGCCGATCGACATCCTGATCACCATCGTCTGGGTCGCCTATGCCGTGGTGTTCTTCGGCACGCTGATGAAGCGCAACACCAAGCACATCTACGTGGGCAACTGGTTCTTCGGCGCCTTCATCCTCACCGTGGCGATCCTGCACATCGTCAACAACCTGGAAGTGCCGGTCAGCCTGACCAAGTCCTACTCGCTGTACGCCGGCGCCACCGATGCCATGGTGCAGTGGTGGTACGGCCATAACGCCGTGGGCTTCTTCCTCACCGCCGGCTTCCTGGGCATGATGTACTACTACGTGCCCAAGCAGGCTGAACGCCCGGTGTATTCGT
Organism: Pseudomonas sp. VA159-2; assembly: GCF_024126635.1. Taxonomy (NCBI): domain Bacteria; kingdom Pseudomonadati; phylum Pseudomonadota; class Gammaproteobacteria; order Pseudomonadales; family Pseudomonadaceae; genus Pseudomonas; species Pseudomonas sp. VA159-2. The sequence goes on from NZ_JAMYBV010000020.1 coordinate 18,642, forward strand.
ATCGCCTGTCGATCGTGCACTTCTGGGCGCTGATCACCCTGTACATCTGGGCCGGCCCGCATCACCTGCACTACACCGCCCTGCCCGACTGGGCCCAGTCGCTGGGCATGATCATGTCGCTGATCCTCCTGGCCCCGAGCTGGGGCGGCATGATCAACGGCATGATGACCCTCTCGGGCGCCTGGCATAAGCTGCGCAGCGACCCGATCCTGCGCTTCCTGGTGGTCTCGCTGGCGTTCTACGGCATGTCCACCTTCGAAGGCCCGATGATGGCCATCAAGACGGTCAACGCCCTGTCCCACTACACCGACTGGACCATTGGCCACGTGCACGCCGGCGCCCTCGGCTGGGTGGCGATGATCTCCATCGGCGCGCTGTACCACACCATCCCGAAAGTGTTCGGCAAGGAACGCATGTACAGTCTCGGCCTGATCAACGCGCACTTCTGGCTGGCCACCATCGGCACCGTGCTGTACATCGCCTCGATGTGGGTCAACGGCATCGCCCAGGGCCTGATGTGGCGCGCGGTCAACAGCGACGGCACGCTGACCTACTCGTTCGTCGAAACCCTGGTGGCCAGCCACCCAGGCTTCGTCGTGCGCTTCGTCGGCGGCGTGATCTTCCTCAGCGGCATGTTGCTGATGGCCTGGAACACCTGGCGCACCGTGCGTGCCCCGGCTGCCGAGCAAGCCACCGCCAACGCCCAGCTGGCTTGAGGAGTAGAGCCTGATGAAACACGAAGTCGTTGAGAAAAACATAGGCCTGATGGCCCTGCTGATGGTGTTCGCCGTCAGCATCGGCGGCCTGACGCAAATCGTCCCGCTGTTCTTCCAGGACGTCACCAACAAGCCGGTCGAAGGCATGAAGCCCTACACCGCCCTGCAACTGGAAGGCCGCGACATCTACATCCGCGAAGGCTGCGTGGGCTGCCACTCGCAGATGGTCCGGCCGTTCCGCGCCGAGACCGAGCGCTACGGCCACTACTCGGTGGCCGGCGAGAGCGTGTGGGACCACCCGTTCCTGTGGGGCTCCAAGCGCACCGGGCCGGACCTGGCCCGCGTCGGCGGCCGCTACTCGGACGACTGGCACCGCGCGCACCTGTACAACCCGCGCAACGTGGTGCCGGAATCGAAGATGCCGTCCTATCCGTGGCTGGTGGCCGCGGCGGTCGACAACAGCCACACCGACGTCAAGATGCGCGTCCTGCGCAGCCTCGGCGTGCCCTACAGCGACGACGACATCGCCGGTGCCAAGGACGCGGTCAAGGGCAAGACCGAGATGGACGCGCTGGTCGCCTACCTGCAGGTGCTCGGCACCGCGATCAAGAACAAGAGGTGAGTGCGATGGACCTAGACATCGGCATGATCCGCGGCCTGGGCACCCTGGTGGTGATGATTGCCTTCATCGGCCTGTCACTGTGGGTGTTCAACCGCCGCCGCGACCGAGATTTCGCCGAAGCGCGCCTGCTGCCCTTCGTCGACGACCGCCTGCCCCCCGCCGGGCAGGAACCTGCCATGAGGAGTAACGGGCAATGACCACCTTCTGGAGTACGTATATCAGCGTACTGACCATCGGCAGCCTGATCGGCCTGACCTGGCTGCTGCTCAGCACCCGCAAGGGCCAGAGCAGCGACACCACCGACCAGACCATGGGCCACAGCTTCGATGGCATCGAGGAGTATGACAACCCGCTGCCCAAATGGTGGTTCTGGCTGTTCGTCGGCACCCTGGTGTTCTCGGTCGGCTACCTGATCCTGTACCCGGGCCTGGGCAACTGGAAGGGCATCCTGCCCGGCTACGAGAACGGCTGGACCCAGGTGGACGAGTGGCAGAAAGAGATGGACAAGGCCGACGCCAAGTTCGGACCGATCTTCGCCAAGTACGCCGCCATGCCTGTGGAGGAAGTGGCCAAGGACCCGCAAGCGCTGAAGATGGGCAGCCGCCTGTTCGCCTCCAACTGCTCGGTGTGCCACGGCTCCGACGCCAAGGGTTCCTACGGCTTCCCCAACCTGACCGACAGCGACTGGCGCTGGGGCGGCGACGCCCAGACCATCAAGGCGACCATCATGAACGGTCGCCATGGCGTGATGCCGGGCTGGTCCACGGTGATTGGCGAGCAGGGCGTGGCCGACGTGGCCGCGTTCGTGCTGACCAACCTCGACGGCCGCCAGCTGCCGGCGGATGCCAAGGCCGACCCGGTCAAGGGCAAGGAGATCTTCGCCAGCAACTGCGTGGCCTGCCACGGGCCTGAAGGCAAGGGCACCCCGGCCATGGGCGCGCCCAACCTGACCCATCCGCAGGCGTTCATCTACGGCTCGAGCTTCGCCCAGCTGCAGCAGACCATCCGCTACGGCCGTCAGGGCCAGATGCCGGCCCAGGCCGACATCCAGGGCAACGACAAGGTCCACCTGCTGGCGGCGTATGTGTATAGCCTTTCGCAGGAGCAGACGCCTGAAACCGTAACCGCCAAGTAACACCCCCGTGGAAGCGGGCTTGCACCGCGATGGCATCAGCGCCAACGCCGTCACCGGGCAAGCCCGCTCCCACGAACCTTCTCCCCGCGCTCCTTCCTCCGCGCCTTGCACCCCCTCCGAACACAACTAAGCTTGTTGCCACAGTGGCTCCGCTCGCAGCGACCGGAACAGACGTGGTGCACAGCCTGACATCACGCATCGACTCCACGCTCACGCGCCTGCGGCTTTGGGATGACGCCTTGCGTGCCCGTCCCCGTTTAAAAGCTTGACCGATCGATCAGAAAAATATGGAAAACGGTACACATTACAAATATTTGTTTGTGTACAATCGTTCGACCCCAACGCCACGGGACGGTGGCGAAACGGGTCTGGACACGGGTCGGCGCCCGATCCCTTGCGTTGCCATAACCCTGGTGGTTATCGATACTGGCGCCGATTTACCAACCAACAAGAACACCCAAACCGTGGAACCTTAGAATGAGCACTGCAATCAGTCCGACTGCTTATAACTATAAGGTCGTCCGCCAGTTCGCCATCATGACGGTGGTCTGGGGGATCCTTGGCATGGGGCTCGGCGTCTTCATCGCCTCGCAACTGGTATGGCCCCAGCTCAACCTGGACCTGCCATGGACGAGCTTCGGCCGCCTGCGCCCGCTGCACACCAACCTGGTGATCTTCGCCTTCGGTGGCTGTGCCCTGTTCGGCACCAGCTACTACGTGGTGCAGCGCACCTGCCAGACCCGCCTGATTTCCGACAGCATGGCCGCCTTCACCTTCTGGGGCTGGCAGGCGGTGATCGTCGGCGCACTGATCACCCTGCCGATGGGCTTGACCACCACCAAGGAATACGCCGAGCTCGAGTGGCCGCTGGCGATCCTCCTGGCCATCGTCTGGGTCACCTACGCCCTGGTGTTCTTCGGCACCATCGTCAAGCGCAAGACCAAGCACATCTACGTCGGCAACTGGTTCTACGGCGCCTTCATCGTGGTCACCGCGATGCTGCACATCGTCAACCACATCTCGCTGCCGGTGAGCCTGTTCAAGTCGTACTCGGCCTACGCCGGCGCCACCGACGCGATGATCCAGTGGTGGTACGGGCACAACGCCGTGGGCTTCTTCCTCACCACCGGCTTCCTGGGGATGATGTACTACTTCGTGCCCAAGCAGGCCGAACGCCCGATCTATTCCTATCGCCTGTCGATCGTCCACTTCTGGGCGCTGATCACCCTGTACATCTGGGCCGGCCCGCACCACCTGCACTACACCGCCCTGCCCGACTGGGCCCAGTCGCTGGGCATGGTGATGTCGATCATCCTCCTGGCACCGAGCTGGGGCGGCATGATCAACGGCATGATGACCCTCTCGGGCGCCTGGCATAAGCTGCGCACCGACCCGATCCTGCGCTTCTTGGTGGTGTCGCTGGCGTTCTACGGCATGTCCACCTTCGAAGGCCCGATGATGGCGATCAAGACGGTCAACTCGCTGTCGCACTACACCGACTGGACCATCGGCCACGTCCACGCCGGCGCCCTCGGCTGGGTGGCGATGATCTCCATCGGCGCGGTCTACCACATGATCCCGAAACTCTACGGTCGCGAGCAGATGCACAGCGTCGGCCTGATCAACGCGCACTTCTGGCTGGCCACCATCGGCACCGTGCTGTACATCGCCTCGATGTGGGTCAACGGCATCACCCAGGGCCTGATGTGGCGCGCCATCAACGACGACGGCACCCTCACCTACTCCTTCGTCGAAGCCCTGCAGGCCAGCCACCCGGGCTTCATCGTCCGCGCCCTGGGCGGTGCGTTCTTCGCCTCCGGCATGCTGCTGATGGCCTACAACGTGTTGCGCACAGTCCGCGCCGCCAACCCGGTACAGGCTGAGGAAGCCGCCAAGATCGTCGTCGTGGGAGCGCACTGATGAAGCACGAAGCAGTCGAGAAGAACATTGGCCTGATGGCCTTCTTCATGGTCATCGCGGTGAGCATCGGTGGCCTCACGCAAATCGTCCCGCTGTTTTTCCAGGACGTCACCAACAAGCCGGTCGAAGGCATGAAGCCGCGCACCGCGCTGGAGCTCGAGGGCCGCGATATCTACATCCGCGAAGGCTGCGTGGGCTGCCACTCGCAGATGATTCGCCCGTTCCGTGCCGAAACCGAACGCTACGGCCACTACTCGGTGGCCGGCGAGAGCGTGTGGGACCACCCGTTCCTGTGGGGCTCCAAGCGCACCGGGCCGGACCTGGCCCGCGTCGGCGGCCGCTACTCGGACGACTGGCACCGCGCGCACCTGTACAACCCGCGCAACGTGGTACCGGAATCGAAGATGCCGTCCTACCCCTGGCTGGTCGAGCACAAGCTCGACGGCAAGGACACCGCCAAGAAGATGGAAGTGCTGCGCACGCTTGGCGTGCCCTACACCGACGAAGACATCGCCGGTGCCAAGGACGCAGTCAAGGGCAAGACCGAGATGGACGCCATCGTGGCGTACCTGCAAGGCCTTGGCACCCTCATCAAGAGCAAACGGTGACCATGATGGATATCGGGATGATTCGCGGTCTGGGCACCGCGCTGGTGCTGGTGGCCTTCGTGGGCCTGGCGTTGTGGGTGTTCAGCCCACGGCGCAAGAAGGATTTCGATGAAGCGACGCAATTGCCGTTCGCGGACGATCCCGAGGCCATCCGGCACCTCGAGCAAGCACGAGCTTCTGGGAGCAAACAACAATGACAACCTTCTGGAGTCTGTACGTCAGCGTCCTGACCCTGGGCACCATCTTCGCCTTGACCTGGCTGCTGCTGTCGACCCGCAAGGGCCAGCGCGAGGAAATCACCGACGAAACCGTCGGCCACGCCTTCGACGGCATCGAGGAGTACGACAACCCGCTGCCGAAATGGTGGTTCTGGCTGTTCGTCGGCACCGTCGTCTTCGCCCTCGGCTACCTGGTGCTCTACCCCGGCCTGGGCAACTGGAAAGGCATCCTGCCGGGCTATGCGTACCTGGATAACGACAAGCAGACCGAGTTCAGCAACGGTCAGGCCGGCTGGACCGGCGTGCACGAATGGGAAAAGGAGATGGCCAAGGCCGACGCCCGCTTCGGGCCGATCTTCGCCAAGTTCGCCGCCATGCCGGTGGAAGAAGTGGCCAAGGACCCCCAGGCGCTGAAGATGGGCGCGCGGCTGTTCGCCTCCAACTGCTCGGTGTGCCACGGCTCCGACGCCCGCGGCGCCTACGGTTTCCCCAACCTGACCGACAACGACTGGCGCTGGGGCGGTGAACCGGAGACCATCAAGGCCACCATCATGAATGGTCGCCACGGGGTGATGCCGGGCTGGGCCACGGTGATCGGCGAGCAGGGCGTGGCCGACGTGGCCGCCTTCGTGCTGACCAACCTCGATGGCCGCAAGCTGCCCGAAGACGCCAAGGCCGACCCGGTCAAGGGCCAGCAGATCTTCGCCAGCAACTGCGTGGCCTGCCACGGCCCCGAAGGCAAGGGCACCCCGGCCATGGGCGCGCCCAACCTGACCCACCCACAGGCGTTCATCTACGGTTCGAGCTTCGCCCAGCTGCAACAGACCATCCGCTACGGTCGCCAAGGGCAGATGCCGGCCCAGGCGCAGATGCAAGGCAACGACAAGGTGCACTTGCTGGCAGCCTATGTGTACAGCCTGTCGCATCAGGCGGAACCGGCCAAGGCCGAGTAAGGCAGGCCAGGCCGCTCAAGGATGAATCCGCTCCTACCACCCCCTGTAGTAGCGGATTCATTCCTGATGAGGCCAGCAAACTCAGCACCAGCTGACCTGAATCAATTGACACCCGCCCTATCACGATTCACACCACAAACCCAACGCGACTAAGTGTCGCAGCGCGCCCCAGGCATGCCATCACAGGCGTATCATGGGCCGCAGAGCGCTAGCAGAACGCGCGAGACTGCGGCCGGCAAGCACTGGCCGCGGCATTTCTCCACTGCCGTGGGACTTGATGATGAGCAAGCAAATTCCGGTACATGACGTCACCCCGCCTGCCAACAAAGGGAAGGATTCCGTCGATCTCTACGCTTCGCGCGAAAAAATCTATACCCGCGCCTTCACCGGCATCTTCCGCAGGTTGCGGATGGTCGGCGGCGCGGTGCTGTTCCTGCTGTACTTCGGCACCGTCTGGCTGAGTTGGGGCGGCCGCCAGGCCGTGTGGTGGGACCTGCCCGAGCGCAAGTTCTACATCTTCGGCGCCACCATCTGGCCGCAGGACTTCATCCTGCTCTCGGGCATCCTGATCGTCGCCGCCTTCGGCCTGTTCTTCATCACCGTGTACGCCGGCCGGGTCTGGTGCGGCTATACCTGCCCGCAAAGCGTATGGACCTGGGTGTTCATGTGGTGCGAGAAAGTCACCGAGGGCGACCGCAACCAGCGCATGAAGCTGGACAAGCAGCCCATGAGCGCCAACAAGTTCCTGCGCAAGTTCACCAAGCACAGCCTGTGGCTGCTGATCGGCTTCGTCACCGGCATGACCTTCGTCGGCTACTTCACCCCGGTGCGCGAACTGGTCTTCGAATTCTTCACCGGGCAGGCCGACGGCTGGGCCTACTTCTGGATCGGCTTCTTCACCCTGGCCACCTACGGCAACGCCGGCTGGCTGCGCGAGCAGGTGTGCGTGTACATGTGCCCCTACGCGCGCTTCCAGAGCGTGATGTTCGACAAGGACACCCTGATCGTCTCCTACGACCCGCGCCGCGGCGAAACCCGGGGCCCGCGGAAGAAGGACATGGACTACAAGGCCAAGGGCCTGGGCGACTGCATCGACTGCACCATGTGCGTGCAGGTCTGCCCGACCGGCATCGACATCCGCGACGGCCTGCAGATCGAGTGCATCGGCTGCGCCGCGTGCATCGACGCCTGCGACGCGATCATGGACAAGATGAACTACCCCAAGGGCCTGATCAGCTACACCACCGAGCACAACCTGTCCGGGCAGAAGACCCACATGCTGCGCCCGCGCCTGATCGGCTACGCCCTGGTGCTGCTGGTGATGATCGGCGCCCTGGCCACCGCCTTCGCCACCCGCTCGCTGGTCGGCTTCGACGTGGCCAAGGACCGCGTGCTGTACCGCGAGAACGCCCAGGGGCGGATCGAGAACGTGTACAGCCTCAAGGTGATGAACAAGGACCAGCGCGACCACGTCTACCTGCTCGACGCCGCCGGCCTGCCGGACCTCAAGCTCGAAGGCCTGCGCGAGATCCGCGTCAGCGCCGGCGACATCGTCACCCTGCCGGTGCAATTGTCGGTCGCCCCGGAGCAGCTGCCCTCGACCACCAACGAAATCACCTTCATCCTCAAGGCCGCCGACGACGGTGCCAGCCAGGTTGAAGCCAAGAGCCGCTTCATCGGCCCACAGATCCGCTGAGAGAGAGTTTCGACAATGCCTGCCGCCACCGCCGCCAGCCCCTGGTACAAGCACCTCTGGCCCTGGATCATCATCGGCATCCTGGCCACCTCGGTGTGCCTGAGCCTGACCATGGTCAGCATCGCCGTGCGCAACCCGGACAACCTGGTCAACGACAACTACTACGAGGCCGGCAAGGGCATCAATCGCTCGCTGGACCGCGAACTGCTGGCCCAGGCCCTGAACCTCAAGGCCAGTGTGCACCTGGACGAACTGACCGGCGAGGTCGAAGTGCGCCTGACCGGCAACAGTGCCCCACAGACGCTGGAGCTGAACCTGATCTCGCCGACCCAGCCGGACAAGGACCGCAAGGTTCCGCTGGCGCGCAGCGAGCCGGGGCGTTATGTCGGCCAGCTCGACGACAAGGTCCAGGGCCGGCGCTTCGTCGAATTGCTGGGCAGCCAGGACGACCATGTGTGGCGGCTGTTCGAGGAAGAGAAGGTCGAGCATGGGGTGACCTTGCAGCTGGGGGATGAAGCGCTGCAAGGTGCCGAGCACCAGCAATGAATCGCCACACCGCTGGGGGAGCCTTGCGCCCCTTTCGCGACACAAGGCCGCTCCTACAAGGAATCGCATGCCCCCCTGTAGGAGCGGCCTTGTGTCGCGAAAGGGCCGCAAGGCGGCCCCGGCAATCCCAAGCCAAAAGATAGACTCAACATGACCCACCCCACCCCCTGCTACCACTGCGCCTTGCCCGTCCCCGCCGGCAGCCGCTTCACCGCCGTGGTGCTCGGCGCGCCTCGGGCATTCTGCTGCCCCGGTTGCCAGGCGGTGGCCGAGTCCATCGTCGCCGGGGGCCTGGAGCACTACTACCAGCACCGCAGCGACACCAGCGCCAACCCCGAGGCCCTGCCGCGGCAACTGCAGGACGAGCTGGCGCTGTACGACCGCGACGACGTGCAACGCAACTTCGTCCGCCACGAAGGCGAACTGGCCGAAGCCACGCTGCTGGTCGAAGGCATCAGCTGCGCCGCCTGTGGCTGGCTGATCGAGAAGCACCTGCGCAACCTGCCCGGCGTCGCCGAAGCGCGCCTCAACCTGTCCAACCACCGCCTGCTGCTCAGCTGGGCCGATCACCAGCTGCCGCTGTCCAGGCTGCTCGCCGAGCTGCGCCAGATCGGCTACGCCGCCCACCCCTACCAGCCCGACCAGGCCGCCGAACAGCTGGCCCGGGAAAACCGCAGTGCCCTGCGCCGCCTCGGCGTGGCCGGCCTGCTGTGGTTCCAGGCGATGATGGCGACCATGGCCACCTGGCCGGAATTCAACATCGACCTGTCACCAGAGATGCACACCATCCTGCGCTGGGTCGCGCTGTTCCTCACCACGCCCATCGTGTTCTACAGCTGCGCGCCGTTCTTCAAGGGCGCCGCCCGCGACCTGCGCACCCGCCACCTGACCATGGATGTCTCGGTGTCGCTGGCCATCGCCCTGGCCTACTGCGCCGGCATCTGGACCGCGATCACCGGCAGTGGCGAGCTGTACTTCGATACCGTGGGCATGTTCGCCCTGTTCCTGCTCACCGGGCGCTACCTCGAACGCCGCGCCCGCGAGCGCACCGCGGCAGCCACCGCGCAGCTGGTCAACCTGCTGCCGGCCTCGTGCCTGCGCGTGACGACCGACGGCCAGGCCGAACGCATCCTGCTCGGCGAGTTGCAGTGCGGCGACCACGTGCAGGTGTTGCCCGGCGCGGTGATTCCCGCTGACGGGCGCATCGTCGCCGGTCGCTCCAGCGTCGATGAGTCGCTGCTGACCGGCGAATACCTGCCCTTGCCACGCCAGGCCGGCGACCGCGTCACCGGCGGCACCCTCAACGTCGAGAGCACGCTCACGGTGGAGGTCCAGGCCCTGGGCCATGACTCGCGGCTGTCGGCCATCGTGCGCCTGCTGGAACGCGCCCAGTCGGAAAAACCACGCCTGGCCGAGATCGCCGACCGCGCCTCGCAGTGGTTCCTGCTGTTCACCCTGGTGGCGGCGGCGCTCATCGGCCTGGTGTGGTGGCAGCTCGATGCGCCCCGGGCGTTCTGGATCGTCCTCGCCATGCTGGTCGCCACCTGCCCATGCGCACTGTCGCTGGCCACCCCGACCGCCCTCACCGCCGCCACCGGCACCCTGCACAAACTTGGCCTGCTGGTGACCCGCGGCCACGTGCTGGAGGGCCTGAACCAGATCGACACGGTGATCTTCGACAAGACCGGCACCCTCACCGAAGGCCGCCTGGCACTGCGTAGCGTGCGCCCGTTGGGGCGCCTGGACAGCGACAGCTGCCTGGCCCTGGCCGCCGCCCTGGAGAATCGCTCCGAACACCCGATCGCCCGCGCCTTCGGCCGTGCCGCGCGGCCCGCCGAGGCGGTCAATGCGGTGCCGGGGCTGGGCCTGGAAGGCGACATGGACGGCCAGCGCCTACGCATTGGCCAGGCCCCCTTCGTCTGTGGCCTGAGCGGCGCCGAGGTGCCCGGCGTACCCGAACCACGCGGGCAATGGCTGCTGCTGGGCGATCGCCAGGGGCCACTGGCCTGGTTCGGCCTGGACGACCGCCTGCGCGACGATGCCGCCGACCTGGTGGCCGCCTGCAAGGCACGTGGCTGGCAGACCCTGCTGTTGTCCGGCGACAGCTCGCCGATGGTCGCCGAGGTGGCCGCGCAACTGGGCGTCGACCAGGCCGTCGGCGGCCTGCGCCCGGACGACAAGCTCGCCCGCCTGAAAGCCCTGCAGGCCGGGGGGCGCAAGGTGCTGATGCTGGGCGACGGGGTCAACGATGTGCCGGTGCTGGCCGCCGCCGACATCAGCATCGCCATGGGCAGCGCCACCGACCTTGCCAAGACCAGCGCAGACGCGGTGCTGCTGTCCAACCGCCTGCACGCGCTGGTGCAAGCCTTCGACCTGGCCCGCCGCACCCGCCGCAACATTGTCGAGAACCTGCTCTGGGCGACCCTGTACAATGGCCTCATGCTGCCGTTCGCCGCGCTCGGCTGGATCACCCCGGTATGGGCGGCGATCGGCATGTCGGTCAGCTCGCTGATCGTGGTGCTCAACGCCCTGCGCCTGACCCGGCTGCCCGCCGCGGCCGAGGCGCCTGGCGAGGCGCCGCCGTCGCCTGAAAGGAAACCGCTATGCCCGCCCTCTACGTGATGATCCCCGCCGCCCTGCTGTTGGTCGGCGTCGCCGTGTACATCTTCTTCTGGGCAGTGGACAGCGGCCAGTACGACGACCTCGAAGGCCCGGCCCACAGCATCCTGTTCGACGACCAGGACCCGCGCCACCAGGCGGCCGTGAAGCACGACGAAACCAAGCCTGACGACCAGGACCCGATCCCGCGTGCCTGAGCTGATCCCCCTGCTTGGCTCGGCCCTGGTGCTCGGCCTGCTCGGCGGCGGCCATTGCCTGGGCATGTGCGGCGGCCTGATGGGCGCCCTGACCCTGGCCATCCCCCCCGAGCAGCGCGGCAAGCGCCTGCGCCTGCTGCTGGCCTACAACCTCGGGCGCATCCTCAGCTATGCCAGCGCCGGCCTGCTGCTGGGCCTGGCCGGGGTGGCCCTGGCCAGCAGCCCGCTGGCGACCGGCCTGCGGCTGCTGGCGGCGCTACTGCTGATTGCCATGGGCCTGTACCTGGCGGGCTGGTGGAGCGGCCTGACCCGTATCGAGGCGCTGGGGCGCGGGCTGTGGCGCCATGTGCAACCGCTGGCCACGCGCCTGCTGCCGGTCTCCAGCCTGTCCCGCGCCCTGCTGCTTGGCGCCCTGTGGGGCTGGCTGCCTTGCGGCCTGGTGTACAGCACCCTGCTGTGGGCGGCCAGCCAGGGCGATGCGCTGCACAGCGCGGCGCTGATGCTGGCCTTCGGCGTCGGCACCTGGCCGGTGCTGCTGGCCACCGGGCTGGCCGCCGAGCGCGTCGGCAAACTGCTGCGCAAGCGCGGGGTGCGCATGGCCGGGGGCGTGCTGGTGATTCTGTTCGGCTTGTGGACCCTGCCCGGGCCGCACCAGCACTGGCTGATGGGGCACTGATCGCAGGGCCGCCAACTGCCCTTGATACAAATCAACACAGATTCCTACAGACGCCCCTAGACTCCGGACACTGCAGCTCTATCCGGGGACCACCCACATGCTCGACGACCTACGTTGGGACGCCGACCTGATTCGTCGCTACGATCTGGCCGGGCCACGCTACACCTCCTATCCGACCGCCGTGCAACTGCACGGCGAAGTGGGCTCGTTCGACCTGCTCCACGCCCTGCGCGAGAGCCGTCGCGCCACCCGTCCGCTGTCGCTGTACGTGCACGTGCCGTTCTGCGCCAACATCTGCTACTACTGCGCCTGCAACAAGGTCATCACCAAGGACCGCGGCCGCGCCGCACCCTACCTGCAACGCCTGGAGCAGGAGATCCAGCTGATCGCCTGCCACCTCGACCCTAAACAAGTTGTTGAACAGCTGCATTTCGGCGGCGGCACGCCGACCTTCCTTAGCCATGTGGAACTGCGCCAGCTGATGGCCACCCTGCGCCAGCACTTCAACCTGCTGGACGACGATTCCGGCGACTACGGCATCGAGATCGACCCGCGCGAGGCCGACTGGTCGACCATGGGCCTGCTGCGCGAACTGGGCTTCAACCGCGTCAGCCTCGGCGTGCAGGACCTCGACCCGGCCGTGCAGCGCGCGGTCAACCGCCTGCAGAGCCTGGAACAGACGCGCACCCTGATCGAGGCGGCGCGCACCTTGCAGTTCCGCTCGATCAACCTCGACCTGATCTACGGCCTGCCCAAGCAGACCCCGGAAGGCTTCGCCCGCACCGTCGAGGAAGTCATCCGCCTGCAACCCGACCGCCTGTCGGTGTTCAACTACGCGCACCTGCCCGAACGCTTCATGCCCCAGCGGCGCATCGACAGCGCCGATCTGCCGGCACCGGCGGCCAAGCTGGAAATGCTGCACGCCACCATCGACCAACTGACCGCAGCCGGCTACCGCTACATCGGCATGGACCACTTCGCCCTGCCCGACGACGAGCTGGCCATCGCCCAGGAAGAAGGCACCTTGCAACGCAACTTCCAGGGCTACACCACCCACGGCCACTGCGACCTGATCGGCCTGGGCGTGTCGGCGATCAGCCAGATCGGCGACCTCTACTGCCAGAACAGCAGCGACCTCAACACCTACCAGGACACCCTCTCCACCGCGCAGCTGGCGACCCAGCGCGGCCTGCTGTGCAACCAGGACGATCGCTTGCGCCGGGCCGTCATCCAGCAACTGATCTGCCACTTCGAGCTGGACTTCGAGCCAATCGAGCGGGCGTTCACCATTGATTTTCGCGGCTACTTCAACGATCTCTGGCCGCAGTTGCAGGCCATGCAGCGCGACGGCCTGATCACCCTGGACGCCCAGGGCATACGCATCCTGCCAGCCGGCCGCCTGCTGGCACGCTCGGTATGCATGGTCTTCGATGCCTACCTGGCGCAGCAGAACCGCCAACGTTTTTCACGGGTGATCTAAGGGTTGTATTGAGGCGTTTCACCGCATGGACAGCGGGCCTTTCGAGGCACACTATGGACAGTTGTACGGTGCCGGAACACCCCACCGGACCGAAGCCGGCGCGCACCAAAAAAGCGCATGCTGGCCTACAGCCCATGCCACGGGTTATCCTTACGGCTTATGTGTGCTTTCCCACAAGGATCGAAAGAAATGTCCGAGCCAGTAAAACTGCGCCCACACAACCAGGCCCATTGCAAGGATTGCAGCCTGGCCCCCCTGTGCCTGCCCCTGTCCCTCAACCTCGAGGACATGGACGCATTGGATGAAATCGTCAAACGCGGCCGCCCGCTGAAAAAGGGTGAGTTCCTGTTCCGCCAGGGTGACAATTTCGGCTCGGTCTATGCCGTGCGCTCCGGCGCCCTGAAAACCTTCAGCCTGAGCGACAGCGGCGAAGAGCAGATCACCGGCTTCCACCTGCCCAGCGAGCTGGTCGGCCTGTCCGGCATGGACACCGAGGCCTACCCGGTGTCGGCCCAGGCCCAGGAAACCACCTCGGTGTGCGAGATCCCGTTCGAGCGCCTCGACGAACTGTCGGTGCAACTGCCGCAACTGCGGCGCCAGCTGATGCGGGTGATGAGCCGCGAGATCCGCGACGACCAGCAGATGATGCTGCTGCTGTCGAAAAAAACCGCCGACGAGCGCATCGCTACCTTCCTGGTCAACCTGTCCGCGCGCTTCCGTGCCCGTGGCTACTCGGCCAACCAGTTCCGCCTGAGCATGTCGCGCAACGAGATCGGCAACTACCTGGGCCTGGCCGTGGAAACCGTGTCCCGCGTATTCACCCGCTTCCAGCAAAATGGCTTGCTCAAGGCCGAAGGCAAGGAAGTGCATATCCTCGATCCGATCCAGCTGTGCGCGCTGGCCGGTGGTGCGCTAGAGGTCTGATCCTGGCGTGAACAGGGTATACTGGCGCCTTGGTTTTTCCAGGATACCCGCCCCATGCACAGCGACACCTTCGACCTCAAAGCCCTGATCCGCCCGGTAGTGGACTTTCCCAAGCCGGGCGTGATCTTCCGCGACATCACGCCGCTGTTCCAATCGCCGCGCGGGCTGCGCTATGTCGCCGACCAGTTCATCGAGCGCTATGTCGAAGCCGAGTTCAGCCACATCGGTGCCATGGACGCGCGGGGCTTCCTGATCGGCTCGATCATCGCCCACCAGTTGAACAAGCCGCTGATCCTGTTCCGCAAGCAGGGCAAGCTGCCGGCCGACGTCTTGAGCGAGGGTTACCAGACCGAATACGGCGAGGCCTTCCTGGAGGTGCACGCCGACAGCCTTTGCGAAGGGGACTCGGTGCTGATCTTCGATGACCTGATCGCCACTGGCGGCACCCTGCTGGCTGCGGCCAACCTGGTGCGCCGCACCGGTGCCCAGGTGTTCGAGGCGGCGGCGATCATCGACCTGCCGGAGCTGGAAGGTTCGCGTCGCCTGCAGGCGGCCGGGGTGCCGACCTTCTGCCTGACCGAGTTCTCCCTCAGCGAATATTGAGTTCGCCTGCACATTGGTCGCGCCCCTTGCAGGAGCGGCCTTGTGTCGCGAAAGGGGCGCAAAGCGCCCCCAGCAATGTTGAGCTCAAACGGCCATAGCTTAAAAATCGCAAGACCTTTACGGGGCTGGGCCTTACAGCGAAATCGGCTTGCGCCCGGCGAAGGCGTGGGCCAGGGTCCCACCGTCGACCAGCTCCAGCTCCCCACCCAACGGCACGCCATGGGCGATGCGCGTGGCCGCCAGGCCTTTCTCGGCCAGCAGCTGGGCGATGTAATGCGCCGTCGCCTCCCCTTCCACCGTCGGGTTGGTCGCCAGGATCACCTCGCTGAAGGTAGCCTGCGCCTCGATCCGTGCCATCAACTGTGGAATGCCAATGGCATCAGGGCCCAGGCCGTCGAGCGGCGACAGGTGCCCCTTGAGCACGAAATAGCGACCACGGTAGCCGGTCTGCTCCACCGCATAGACATCCATCGGCCCTTCGACCACGCACAACTGCGTGTCGTCGCGGCGCGGATCGGCGCATTGCGGGCACAGCTCCTGCTCGGTCAGGGTGCGGCACTGGCGGCAATGACCGACGCCGTCCATGGCCTGGCTCAGAGCCTGGGCCAGGCGGGTACCGCCGCTGCGGTCGCGCTCGAGCAGCTGCAAGGCCATGCGCTGGGCGGTTTTCTGGCCAACACCGGGCAGGATGCGCAGGGCGTCGATCAGTTGGCGGATCAGGGGGCTGAAGCTCATGTATGCGGGCCTGCCAATTCAGGAATCAGAATGAACAAGGGAGCAACGCCCGCTGGGTCGTTGCTCCCCCTTATGACGCAAGCCGCCGATCAGAACGGCATCTTGAAACCAGGCGGCAGCTGCATGCCGGCGGTCATGCCGCCCATCTTCTCCTGGCTGCTCTGCTCGATCTTGCGCACGGCATCGTTCAGCGCCGCGGCGACCAGGTCCTCGAGCACTTCCTTGTCATCCGCATCGGTCGACATCAGGCTCTGGTCGATGCTAACGCGCTTGACGTCGTGGCGACCGGTCATCACCACGCTGACCAGGCCGCCACCGGACTGGCCGGTGACTTCCGCATTGGCCAGTTCTTCCTGCATCTTCTGCATCTTTTCCTGCATCTGCTGGGCCTGCTTCATCAGGCCGGCCATGCCACCTTTCATCATGGGGTGTACCTCGATTGGGTCATGTGATGCGGCCCGCCCCGTGGCCGGCCGCATGGTTATCCGTCATTGACCCTGGCTGACCAGGGCGTCTACCGGCTCAATAGTATCCTGTCGTACCGTCGCGCCGAACTGCCGAATCATCTGCTGGATGAGCGGGTCCTGCTCGATCGACACCTCGGCGTCGCGCTGGCGGTTGGCGCGCTTGCGCGCTGCAGCCTGGGCCGGGGTTTCCTGCGCGGGGCGGATCAACTCGATGCTCAGGTTGATGCTACGCCCCAACAGCTGGTTGAGCGCGTCGTTCAGGCGCCGTTGCTGGGTGGCGTTGAACAGCGCGCCCTGGCCTGGGTCCAGGTGCAGCAGCCAGTCGTCGCCCTCGGTGGCGATCAGGGTACAGTTGGCGGCGATGTTGCCTGTCATCCCAGAGACAGGCAACTGTGGGAATAATTCCAGCCATTGCAGGGCCAGACCGGTGGCCGGCTGAGCGGCGGGCAAGGGTTCGGGTGCCTGGGCGGGAGGCTCTTCCTGGACGTGCTCGGCGAGCTCGTCCAGGTAGCTGAAACCGGCCGGATCGCTGTCCGGGACGTAGTAGTCCTCATCGCCTGGCGGTTCGTCATCACGCTCCATGCCCGCCGGGCTGTAAGCGGACGGGTCGAACGGCGGCGCATCATCGTCGGGCTGGTAGTGCGCCGGTTCGGCGGCTGGGGGCTCAGGCTCAGGCGGCGGCTCGATAGCCACTGGCGCAGGCGCGGCGACAGGCTCTTCCCACGGCAAGTCGACGACTTCCTCGGCCGCTGCCGGCAGCGCCACCGGCTCGGCGACGGGCTCTGGCGGCGCTGGTTCGAGCACTGCGGGCACAGGCACCACTGGCACGGGGGCCGCTTCGACAACCTCGGCGGGCGCCGGCGCGGCCTCGTGCGCCACGGGGGGCGCGACGACAGCAGCCGTCGCTGCCACCGGTGTGGTTGGATCAGCTGTGGCCTGGCTGATCCCCACCGGCTTTAGCACCGGCTTCGGCGCATCGTCGGCATCGGCCGGACGGAACGCCAGCATGCGCAGCAGGACCATTTCGAAGCCGCCACGTGGGTCCGGCGCCAACGGCAGGTCACGGCGGCCGATCAGGCCCATCTGGTAGTAGAACTGCACGTCTTCGGCCGGCAGCGCCTGAGCCAGCGCCAGCACGCGGTCGCGGTCGCCCTGGCCGTTGTCGACGGCCTCCGGCAGCGCCTGGGCAATGGCCACCCGGTGCAGCACGTTGAGCATTTCCGAGAGCACGCCGTTCCAGTCCGGGCCTTGCTCGGCCAGGTCGCGCACCGCTTCCAGCAGCGCCCGGGCATCGCCCTCGAGCAGCGCCTGGAGCACGCCGTACACCTGGCCATGATCGAGGGTGCCGAGCATCGCCCGCACATCGGCCGCCAGCACCCGCCCTTCACCGAAGGCAATGGCCTGGTCGGTCAGGCTCATGGCGTCGCGCATCGAGCCGTCGGCGGCGCGCCCGAGCAGCCACAGGGCATCGTCCTCGAACGGCACGTTCTCGGCACCCAGCACGTGGCTCAGGTGCTCGACCACCCGCTCCGGGCTCATGTTCTTCAGCGAGAACTGCAGGCAGCGCGACAGGATGGTGGCTGGCAGCTTCTGCGGGTCGGTGGTGGCGAGGATGAACTTGACGTAGGGCGGCGGCTCTTCCAGCGTCTTCAACAAGGCGTTGAACGAGTGGCTGGAAAGCATGTGCACTTCGTCGATCAGGTAGACCTTGAAGCGCCCGCGGCTGGGGGCGTACTGCACGTTGTCGAGCAGTTCGCGGGTGTCCTCGACCTTGGTGCGGCTGGCGGCGTCGATCTCGATCAGGTCGACGAAGCGGCCCTCGTCGATCTCCCGGCACACCGAACAGGTGCCGCAGGGCGTCGAGGTGATGCCGGTCTCGCAGTTAAGGCACTTGGCGATGATTCGCGCGATGGTGGTCTTGCCCACGCCACGGGTACCGGTGAACAGATAGGCGTGGTGCAGGCGCTGGTTGTCCAGGGCGTTGATCAAAGCCTTGAGCACATGGGTCTGGCCGACCATTTCGCGGAACGAGCGCGGACGCCATTTACGTGCAAGAACCTGATAACTCATCAAAAAACCATCGTGACCGGAGCGGGCGGAAAGAGCGCTAATGCTAGCGGAGCGGGGCCAAAATTGCACCCTGCCGTTGTCGTCCAGGCGCAAGCCCGGGCAGACCGGCAAGGCGCAACGCCCTGCTACCCCGCCCGCCTACCCCTGCAGGCACCAGGCCAGGGCCCAGGCGCTGAGGAACAGCCCAAGGCCAAACACGCAGTGCGTCGCCAGGCTACGCAGGCAACTGCGCAGCGGCGCCGGGGTGTTCGCCGCGAAGTAGCCGGCGCCCAGAGCCGGTTGCACGACGCACAAGGGCACCAGCACGGTCACCGCCCCGACCAGCAACGCGGGCCACAGGGTCGGTGCGCGCAGCCAGGGCTGCCCGGCCACGGCCACCAGCAACAGGGCGAACGCCAGCCCGGTGGCGTAGTGGATCAGCCAACCCCAGCCCCGCTCGCCGCGCACTGGCGCGGCCTTGCCGATCGCCGCATGGCGCCAGCGCCCCTGCAGCAGATGCCCGGCCCAGCGGCCGATCATCGCGTAGTTCAGGGTGGTCACGCCCAGGCGCTTGAGCAGCCAGGTCCACAGGTCCATGAGCAGGGTCGCGCCGATACCGACCAGCACGATGGAGAGAGCAAGGAGTGAGGTAGTCATGGTAAAGCCCTTGGCAAGTTGACGAAAAGGTACCTGCCGAGCAGCATGCAAGTTGAAGTCAACTTCAAGTCAAGGGGATTAGCATGGACATCGCCGATGTCGCCCGGCGCACCGGGGTGCCTGCATCGACACTGCGTTACTACGCGAACAAGGGCCTGCTCAGGTCACTGGCTGGCCGCGGTCAGCGCCGGCAGTTCCCAGCCGACACAGCAGAACGCCTGGCACTGATCGCCCTCGGCCAGGCAGCCGGGTTTTCCCTGGACGAGGTGGCGGCGATGCTCGTGGAACAGCAGGTCGACCGGCAGATGCTGCTGGCCAAGGCCGACGAGATCGACCGCAAGGTCCGACGCTTGCAAGCCATGAGCAAGGGGTTGCGCCATGCAGCGGCCTGCCCCGAGGCGCATCACCTGCACTGCCCGACATTCCAGCGCTTGGTGCAGGTATCGGCTAGCCAGGGCAAGCGCGGCAGGTCAGCCGCCAAGGCCTGAAGCCTGCTCGGCGATGGCTGGCGGCGACTTCGCCGGTATCGCGGGGCGCTGCCGCGCCCCATCCAGCAAGCCTCAGTAGCCGTGCAACTCGCGAAACGGCTGGCCCTTGTGGTAGTCGATCCACTCCTGCACGTCATACGGCAGGTACAACTGCCGGCGCGCCCGCGACAAGGCGATATACACCGCGCAGATCCGCGCATCGAAGGCGTAGGCATCCTTGAAGCGCTGGGTGGTCATCAACTCCGGGGTCAGCAGCACCTGGTCGAACTCCAGCCCGCCGGCCTGCTCGGCCTGCATCAGGGTAAGGCTGCCGCGGCGATCCGCGACCCGGGCATCGAGCAGGGTCAGGTCGGCCAGTTTGAACCCGGCCTCCAGGCGCGCCTCGACCCACTGGAACGACGCATCGAAGCGCTCCGACTCACGCACCTGGGGCCAATCGAGCAGATGGGCAAAATAACCGTGCTGGCCCTCGGCATCCGGCCCCGTGGCATGGAACGCCGACCTGAACAGGCTGATCGCCGTGGCCATGAAGCGGCGCATGTCGGGCCAGTCGGGGAAGTTCAGCTGGCAATTGCAATCGATCAGCTCCATGGCCCAGCGCATCGTGTCCCAGCGCGAGGCGGTCAGCACCACGCAGCCCTCGGGCGGCACGAAGCCTTCAGGAAAATGCTCGATCCCGACATCCACAGCGTCCGCCGCTTCGAAGGCCACCTTGGATTTTTGCGAGTGCACGCCAATCAAGGGGTTGATCAGGCGCTCGACCTTGCGCCCGGAGCGCACGGCAAACGCCATGTCCTTGTGCCGCACCTGGCGCTCGCGGCGCACCACCTCGCCGCTGGCCTTCTGGTATTCGTCACCCAGGGTGATCAGCACCTGGCGACCGCGCTCGATGGTTTGCAACAGCGACGCTGGTACATCCTGGCTCTCATCGATGATCACATGGCTGAAACGCCCGGGCACGCTGCAACCGGCCAGACTCGCGCGCTTGATCAGCAGCAGCGCCTCGAAGCCGGTCTGCGCGCCCCAGGCCGGATTCGCCTGCAGGTAGCGCCACAGCCGGCTGGCATACTCCAGCAGCACCTGCGCGTCGAGGGCCGACAACGCCTGGCGAAAGAACGGCAAGTGGCGGTTCGACAGGCTGTAGTCGCGTGACTCGCAGTAGCGCTGCAGTACTTCCAGGCAGATCTCCAGGGCATGCTCGGCATCGTACTGGCGCAGCCCGACGATGCCCAGCTCTTCGGCCAGGCGGCGCTTGCCCGGCCCCCGCGGCGAGGCCTTGGCCGCCGGCGGCCTGGCCTCCTTGAGCAGCGCGTGGGCGAACTGGCCGAAGGTCATGCCGACCTTGGCCTGGGCATCCAGCCCCATGCGCTGGCGCAGGGCACCGAGCTTGGCCGGCGTGCGCGCCAGGGCCAGCACCCGCCCCCGCGGCAGGCAGTCCATCAGCGCGCCGAGCAGGTAGCTCTTGCCGATCCCGGCATAACCTTGCACATGCAGATCTTCATCGAGGTTGGCGCGCACCACCTTGAGCAGCTTGTCCTGCTCGACGGTCAGCCAGCGCTCCTTGTCGAAGCCCGTGGTCACCTGCTGGCTGAACGGGTTGCCGTCTTGCTGCAGACGGATACGGAAAGCGAAATCCCACTTGCCGTCCGCCAGCAGGTAGGCCCGCGCCTGTACCTGTTCGGCATCGAGCAGGCGCAGGCGCGAGCCTTTGATCACCTCGAGGCCAAAGTACAGCTTGCGCGCATCGAACAGCCGGCGTGCCTCCGACAACAGGCCGACATCGGCCGAATGCGGCCCGTCCACTGCCCAGGCCAGCAACCGGCCCAGCACCTTCTCGGCGGCCAGTGCATCGACCTTGCCGCCCTGGGCCAGGTTCTGGATCACCAGCAAGGCGGCAAGTTCGGGGTCGCTCAGGGCCTCGAGCGCAGGCGCGCCTTCGGCCTGCAACAGCCCCTGGCAGACCTCGGCGGTCACCGGCAGGTAGACCGGACGGGAGAAGTCGAAGTGTTCAGGCTGCATGAGGGCGCAGGTTCCGGGCAATCATTCAGGATTCGCCGGGCTCGACGCTCAGCGCGAAGCGGTAGGCGCCGAGCGAGCCGGCCATGTCGGCGCATTGGCTGCCCGGGCGAGGCTCGGCCAAGGCGTCATCGAGCTCGTGCAAGGCCAGCTCGAGCAACTTGCGCAGATCGCGGGCATTGTTCGCCGAGACCTGCAGGTGCAACTCCAGTGGCGCGGCGCTGGGCGTCATGCTGGCCGGCGGGGTTGCCTGCTCGAGAATCCGCTCATGCTCTTCTTCCATCTGGTCGAGCACCTGCGACAGCTCCAGCACGCGCTCGGGCTGGGCGGCCATCTGGTCCTTGATTTCCAGGCGGCGCAATTGCCACTCACGGATTTTCTGGCGGGTGAGGTCGTCGACATGTTCCACGGTCGCTATCTCCTGGCCGAACGGACTGACACGATGGGATGCATGATAAAGCGCCGCGCACGCTTGTGCAGGTGTAAAACGATGCGAGGAAAGGCGTCGAGCGGGGTAGGAAAGGCGGCGCACCGGAAAATGCCTACGCCCAAAATGGAGGCGGCCCCACCAGCCACACCCCGGCACTCGATGTTCCCGCTATGGCTGCTCCCTTCCGGGCCTGACCAGGTTAACGGGTAATCAATGCGGGGGGACCGATGGGGCCACCACGACGGCTCGCCAAGTGACGAGCCGCGCCATTGTACAGCGCCAGAGCGAAGTTACAACCTTTGATCGTGAAAAAACCATCATTTCTCAAGGACTTGCCCCGCGATAAAGCCAGCGGGCTCAGACGCTGATGCCGCGCTCCGCCAGGAAGCCCACGAATGCCTCCTCGTCCATCACCGCAACGCCCAGCTCAGCGGCCTTGGCCAGCTTGGAGCCGGCGCCGGGGCCGGCGACCACGCAGTGGGTCTTGCCGGACACCGAGCCTGCCACCTTGGCCCCCAGGCTTTCCAGCTTGTCCTTGGCGATATCGCGGCTCATGCGCTCCAGGGTACCGGTCAGCACCCAGGTCTGGCCGGCCAGGGGCAGGCCCTCGGCGCTCTTCTTCTCGCACGACCAGTGCATGCCGAAGTCCAGCAACTGGGCCTCGATGGCACGGGCCAACTGCTGGTTGGCCTCGACCTTGAAGAACTCGCGCACGCCGTCAGCCGCCTTGGTATTCAAGGCCTGGCGCAGGTCGATGCCGTCGGCGGCAATGATCTTGTCCAGGGTGCCCAGCTTGTCGACCAGCTTCTCGGCCCCGGTTGGCCCCACCGATGGGATATCGAGCTTGGCGAGCATGCCGGCCAGGGTGGTGCTGGCCGCGAACTCGGCTGCCAGCTCGCCCTCCTCCTGCAACTGCAGGCCGCTGTCGAGCAGTTGCCTGATCACCGCGCGGTTGTGCGCGTCCTCGAAGAAGTTGTGGATCTCGTGGGCGACTTCCAGGCCGATGTCCGGCAGGTAGGTGAGCACTTGCGGCAAGGCCACCTGCACCCGCGCCAGGCTGCCCAGCGAGCGTGCCAGCACCTTGGCGGTTTCCTCGCCCACGTCGGGGATGCCCAGGGCGTAGATGAAGCGCGCCAGGCTCGGGCGCTTGCTGGCTTCGATGGCCTCCAGCAACTTGCGGCTGGAGACCTCGGCGAAACCTTCGAGCGCGACCACCTGCTCGAACGCGAGCTGGTAGAGGTCGGCCGGCGAGCGAATCAGGTTCTCATCGACCAACTGCTCGACGCTCTTCTCGCCCAGGCCGTCGATATCCATGGCCCGGCGCGACACGTAGTGGATGATCGCCTGCTTGAGCTGGGCAGCGCAGCTCAGGCGCCCGACGCAGCGGTACACCGCGCCTTCGCTGGTGGTTTCCTTGCCCTTGCTGCGCTTGACCAGCTGGGTGCGCTCGACCTGCGAGCCGCACACCGGGCAACTGCTCGGCACCTCGACCGCGCGGGCATCCGCGGGGCGCCGCTCGAGCACCACCTGCATCACCTGGGGGATCACGTCACCGGCCCGGCGGATGATCACCGTGTCGCCAATGCGCAGGCCCAGGCGGGCGATCTCGTCCATGTTGTGCAAGGTGGCGTTGGACACCGTGACCCCGGCGACCTTGACCGGCCTCAGGCGGGCCACCGGGGTTACCGCACCGGTACGGCCGACCTGGAACTCGACATCGAGCACCTCGGTGAGCTCTTCCATGGCCGGGAACTTGTGGGCGATGGCCCAACGCGGCTCACGGGCGCGGAAACCCAGCTCGCGCTGCGCGGCCAGGGCGTTGACCTTGAACACCACGCCGTCGATCTCGTAGGGCAGGTCGTTGCGACGGGCGCCGATATCGCGGTAATAGGCCAGGCACTGCTCGATCCCCGCGGCGTGGCGCAGCTCGCGGCTGATCGGCAGGCCCCAGGCCTTGAGCTTCTCGAGAATGCCGATATGGCTGTCGCCGAACGCCTCGGACACCTGACCGACGCCATAGCAGCAGAACTCCAGCGGGCGGCTGGCGGTGATCTTCGAGTCCAGCTGGCGCAAGCTGCCGGCGGCGGCGTTGCGCGGGTTGGCGAAGGTCTTGCCGCCGGCTTCGGCCTGGGCGGCATTGAGCCGGTCGAAACCGGCCTTGCTCATGTACACCTCGCCTCGCACTTCCAGCACCGCCGGCCAGCCTTGCCCCTGCAACTTCAGCGGGATGTTGCGCACGGTACGGACGTTGGCGCTGATGTCCTCGCCGGTGGTGCCATCACCGCGGGTAGCCCCCTGCACCAACTGCCCATCACGGTACAACAGGCTCACCGCCAAACCGTCGAGCTTGGGCTCGCAGCTGTAGTCGACGGCGGCTCTTGCGGCGAACAAATCGTCACCTGGCAGGTCGAGGCCCTCGACCACGCGTCGATCGAAGTCGCGCAGGTCATCTTCCTCGAAGGCGTTGCCCAGACTGAGCATGGGGATTTCATGACGAACCTGGCTGAATGCCGCGAGCGCCGCGCCACCGACGCGCTGGGTCGGCGAGTCGGGCGTCACCAGGTGCGGATGCTCGGCCTCCAGCGCCTTGAGCTCTTTGAACAGGCGGTCATATTCGGCGTCCGGCACACTGGGCTCATCGAGCACGTAATAGCGGTAGTTATGCTGATCGAGCTCGGCACGCAACTCATGGATTCGGGATTCGGCGTTCATTCTTCGTCTTCTCTTGCAAAGCAAAAGAGCAGCCCCAGGCTGCTCTTTTGCTTGAATCATCACGAAATGGGCCGAGGCAAGGCCCACTCGCTCGGGTACATCAGCGTTTCTGGGTCAGTGCGCGGCGCTCGAACTCGACGATGCGCTGGCGGTAGTGCTCGATGGTCTGGGCGGTCAGCACGCTGCGCTGGTCGTCCTTGAGCTCGCCATCGAGTTCATGGGCCAGTTTGCGGGCAGCGGCGACCATCACGTCGAACGCCTGCTTGGGGTGACGCGGGCCCGGCAGGCCGAGGAAGAAGCTCACGGCGCGGGTGCTGAAGTGGTCGATGTCGTCCAGGTCGAACACACCCGGCTTGACCGCGTTGGCCATGGAGAACAGCACTTCGCCGTGACCGGCCATGCTCTCGTGGCGGTGGAAGATGTCCATGTCGCCGAAGCGCAGGCCGCTTTCCAGGATGTTCTGCAGCAGGGCCGGCCCCTTGAAGCCGCCTTCGTCACGGGAAATCACGCTGATCACCAGCACTTCCTCGGCGGGCGGCAGTTCCTTGGCCGGGGTGCTGGCTGCCGCGAAGCTGGCGTTGCGCTTGCTGTCGGCGGCGAGCTCGTCGCTGCCTTCGTCGAACAGGTCGGGCTCGCGCGGCTCGGCGGCCAGGTTCAGGTCACCCTGCTGCGGCTCGCTGTTGCTGCGCTTGCCACGCTTGGCGGCCTTTGCCGGCTTGGCTTCGCGCTCACGCTCGCGTTCACGGGCAGGCGCGCTCACCGACGGCAGGTCGCTTTCGTCCAGCTCGGGCTCTTTGTGGGTGTCCAGCACACGTGCAGGGCCAAGCACCTCGGCGCTGCCCTCGTCGTCCGGAACGTTGGCGTAGCTACGGTCCAGGCGGAACTTCAACTTGCCCTTGCCGCCGCGCATGCGGCGCCAGCCGTCGAAAAGAATACCGGCGATGACAATGATGCCGATGACGATCAGCCACTCGCGCAGACCGATTTCCATGTAATCCCGTGCCTCTATAAAAAATATGCTTGAAAACAAAGGCTTCAAAGGCCTTTAACACGTGGCGCCAACTCTATGTTCTGACAGGCGTTTTACCCACGCAAAAAACAAGTGACATAAAGCTAGCACGACCAAAGGCAACTTTACACCGTCTGTCGCATCTGCCGCGGAAATTGCCTACAAGATCGAGCCCTTTCATACACCTCATGTGTCAACCATGGCCATGGCCTCTTCCACATCAACTGCAACAAGACGTGAACAGCCCGGCTCGTGCATGGTCACCCCCATCAGTTGATCGGCCATCTCCATGGCGATCTTGTTATGGGTGATGTAGATGAACTGCACGGTTTCGCTCATTTCCTTCACCAGCCGTGCATAGCGGCCGACGTTGGCGTCGTCCAGCGGCGCGTCGACCTCGTCGAGCATGCAGAACGGCGCCGGGTTCAGCTTGAAGATGGCGAACACCAGTGCCAGTGCCGTCAAGGCCTTCTCGCCGCCGGACAGCAAATGGATGGTGCTGTTCTTCTTGCCCGGCGGGCGCGCCATGATCGTCACCCCTGTATCGAGTAGATCTTCGCCCGTCAGTTCCAGATAAGCGCTGCCGCCACCGAAAACTTTTGGGAAAAGTGCCTGTAATCCGGCATTTATCTGATCAAAGGTATCCTTGAAGCGGTTACGGGTTTCCTTGTCGATCTTGCGGATGACGTTTTCCAGGGTGTCGAGCGCCTCGACCAGGTCGGCGTCCTGGGCATCCAGGTAGCGCTTGCGCTCGGAC
The DNA here is from genome assembly GCF_024126635.1 of Pseudomonas sp. VA159-2. Classification (NCBI taxonomy): domain Bacteria; kingdom Pseudomonadati; phylum Pseudomonadota; class Gammaproteobacteria; order Pseudomonadales; family Pseudomonadaceae; genus Pseudomonas; species Pseudomonas sp. VA159-2. The sequence goes on from NZ_JAMYBV010000020.1 coordinate 44,875, forward strand.
TGCTGTTCGTACTCCTCGATGGCCGCCAGGTTGATCGCGCCCAGACGCTGAATACGCACCTCGAGTTGCTCCAGCTCCTGCTCGGTGCCTTGCTCGCTGGCATCGGCTTCGAGCGTGGCGAGCACGCCTTGAAGATCGTAGCCGTCGGCCAGCAATTGTTCCTGCAGGGTTTTGCGCCGTACATCCAGCCCCTGGGACTCCAGGCGCTGTTGCTCCAACTGGCCACGCAGCAACTGCGATTGCTGTTCGGCCTGGGTGCGGCGGCGTTCGGCATCGCGCAGTTCGCGGTCGGCCTCGTCCATGTGCAGGCGGGCCTGGCGCATCTGCTCGTCGACACTCATGCGCCGCTCGAGCAGTTCCTCGAGCTTCAGGCGCAGCTCTTCCTGCGGCGCCTCGCCTTCCTCCAGGTTCAGGTTCAGCTGTTCCTGACGCTCGCTCAGGCGCGCGGCCTGCTGTTCCAGGCGTTCGAGGGCCTGGCCAGTGGAATCGTGCTGGGCGCGCAACGAACCCAGGCGCACGGCCAGCTGGTGGGCGTGATCCTTGTGCTGGCGAGCTTCCTGGCGAATCCGGTCGAGGCCTTCGCGCAGCGTATCGCGGCGCGCCATCAAGGCTTCGCGCTGCTCGGTGTCCTGGGCCATCAGGTCGAGGGCGTCCTGCAGCATCAGCCGCGCCTCGCCCAGTTGCTCGTGCTCGACGGCGCGCTGCGCCTGCAGTTCGGCCAGCTCTTCCTGCAAACGCCGCCGCCGCAGCTCGACCTGCTCGGCCCGGGCCTTGCCGGCGGACAGGCGCGCCTTGAACTCGCCGTGCTGGCGGCTTTCGTCCTGGCTGCGCCGGCGCAGTTGCTCGCGTTGCGCCTCCTGCTCGCGCTGTCGCTCGCGCAGACGCAGCAGCTGCTCATCCTGCTGCTCCAGCAGGGCTTGCTGCTCCAGTTGCTCCTGGCCCAGGCGCTCGATTTCCTGAGCCCGGGCCAGCACGCCGCCCTGGGCCTCGCCGCCACGACTGACCCGCAGGAAATGGCGCCCAACCCAGTAACCGTCGCGGCTGACCAGGCTTTGCTCACCGCTCAGCGTGGCGCGCAAGGCCAGGGCCTGCTCCAGGGTTTCCACCGGCTTGACCTGGCCCAGCCAGGGCGACAGGTCGGTAGGTGCCTCGACTTTGTCGAGCAGGCTGCCGGCCATCCGCGCGCCCTCGCCGGCGGCCAGCAACAGGCGCAGCTCACCCTGCTCCAGCGTGGCGAAGTCGAGGTTGTCGAAGCCCTCGAGCAACACCGCTTGCAGGTCGGCGCCGAGCACTGCCTCTACCGCCAACTCCCAGCCTGGCTCGACCCGCAGGCCCTGGGCCAGGCGCGGGCGCTGCTGCAAACCTTGCTCGCGCAACCACTCGGCAGCGCCCACGCCTGGCTCGAGCGCGGCTTGCTGCAGGGCCTCCAGCGAGGCCAGGCGGCCACCGCGGCGCTGCAAGTCACCCTGCTGTTGCTGCTGGGCCTGGGCGGCCTGCTGCAACTGCTCGCGCAGCGCCTCGAGGCGCTCGACCACCTGCTGCTCCTGCAACTGCAGGTCTTCGAGCAGCAACTCGCTGCTGGCCAGCTGTTCGGCCACCTCCAGCAGCTCGGCGCCCTGCGGATCACCCTCCAGCTGCTCGCCCTCTTCCCCCAGCTTGCGCTGGCGCTCGGCCAGGCGCTCCAGGCTGGCCTCGAGCTGGGCCAGGCGTGCCTGCTGCACCTCGGCCTGGCGACGCGGCTCGGCGGAGCGGGTATTGAAGCTGTCCCATTGCTCCTGCCAGCCGTGCATGCCCAGCTCGGCCTCCTCCAGCGTCGCCGCCGCTTCCTCGGCAGCGGCCAGGGTGAGTTCCTGCTCCGGCTCGAGCAGCGCCAGTTCTTCGTCCAGGGTCGCCAGCAAGGTGCGGTCGTGTCCCAGGTGCGATTCGGTTTCCAGGCGGGTGCGCTCGGCTTCCTTCAGGTCGTCCTGCAACTGGCGCAGGCGTTGCTGGCCATGCTGGATGCTCTGCTCGACCCGGGCGATATCGCCGGCCACCGAATAGAAGCGGCCCTGCACCTGGTTGAAACGCTCGGACAACTCGTGGTGGCCATCGCGCAGGCGCTCGATGCTGGCGTCGGCGTTGCGCTGCTCGGCCACCAGCGCCTCGAAGGCGATCTCCTGGTCGCCAATGACCGTCTCGCGCTGGCGCACCCGCGCATCCAGCTCACGCCAGCGCAAGGCCGACAGGCGCGCCTTGAGCTGGCGCTCCTGGGCCTTGTACTCGCGGTACTTCTCGGCGGCCTGGGCCTGGCGGTGCAGACGTTCGAGCTGGCGCTCCAGCTCCTCGCGCAGGTCGGTCAGGCGCGCCAGGTTTTCCTGGGTGCGGCGTATGCGGTTTTCGGTTTCGCGGCGGCGCTCCTTGTACTTGGAGATCCCCGCCGCTTCCTCGATGAAGTTGCGCAGTTCCTCGGGCTTGGCCTCGATCAGCTTGCTGATCATGCCCTGCTCGATGATCGAGTAGCTGCGCGGGCCCAGGCCGGTGCCGAGGAAGATATCGGTGATATCCCGGCGCCGGCACTTGGTGCCGTTCAGGTAATAGGTGTTCTGGCCGTCACGGGTGACCTTGCGCCGGATCGAGATCTCGGCATAAGCGGCGTACTCGCCCACCAGGCTGTTGTCGCTGTTGTCGAACACCAGCTCGATGCTCGCCTGGCTGACCGGCTTGCGGCTGGTGGAGCCGTTGAAGATGACGTCGGTCATCGACTCGCCACGGAGGTTCTTCGCCGAACTCTCGCCCATCACCCAGCGTACCGCATCGATGATGTTGGACTTGCCACAGCCATTGGGGCCGACCACCGCCGCCATGTTGCTGGGGAAGTTGACGGTGGTCGGGTCGACGAACGACTTGAACCCGGCCAGGCGAATGCACTTCAGGCGCATGGCGTCAGGCTCGCGCCAGCGCCGCCAGCACCAGCTCGCAGCTGCGCTGGCAATAGGCGGTGAGGACCTCGCGGATGCGCGGCAGGTCGCGGGCGACCACCGCCTCGAGCAGGCTGGCGAACAGGGTGAGGTAGTCGACCATGCTGGCCTGGCGCTGGTCGAGGGCCAGGTAGTAGGCACGGCTCATGGCCGGCTGCAGGTTCTCGACGGTCTCCTGCAGGTACGGGTTGTTGGCGAACGGATAGGCCGCGCGCATCACCGCGAAGCTGTCGGCGACGAAGGCCTTGATGTCCTTGCCGGCATGGGCCTGCTGCAAGCGCTGCTGGATCTCCAGGAACGGGCGCAGGTCGCTGTCGCTGCGCCAATGCTCGGCGACGGCGTTGCCCAGCAGGATGTAGAACTCGCCCATCAGGGTGCACAGGCTGCGCACGCTGTTTTCGTCCAGCTCGGTCACATGGGCGCCACGGCGCGGCAAGATCGCCACCAGGTGGCGACGCTCGAGGATCAGCAGCGCCTCGCGCACCGAGCCGCGGCTGACGTTGAGGGCCTGGGTGACCTTCTGCTCCTGGATGCGCTCGCCGGGTGCGAGTTCGCCGCGGATGATCCGCTCGGCCAGGTAGTGGGCAATTTGCTCGGAGAGGCTGTCCGGCGCCTTGAACGTCATGGTTTTCCTTCGCGATCTGGGTAGCTGTGCACAAGGGCGCGATTGTAGCGCACTTGCCCTGCGCTCGCGCAGCGCGACGAGGTGCTTTGTGCGACCGTCGGGTCGAGCGTGGGCCACGCCGCGAACTATGCTTGGGAAAAGGCGCGATGAGGCGGTCGGGAAAGGGCTCGAGCAAAATCTTGACCTTTGAGTCAGAAAATTATTGACCACAAGGTCAAGCGTTGCTTAGAGTCCGCCCGAACAACAATAAAACCATTGCGAGGCCCTCCCCCGTGATCCAGTTTCTCGTCAACCAGGAGCTGCGCAGCGAGCACGCCCTGGACCCGAACATGACGGTGCTGCAGTACCTGCGCGAGCACCTGGGCAAGCCCGGCACCAAGGAAGGCTGCGCCAGCGGCGACTGCGGCGCCTGTACCGTGGTCGTCGGCGAACTGCTGCAGGACCAACAGGGCGGCGACAGTATCCGCTACCGCAGCCTGAACTCATGCCTGACGTTCGTCTCGTCGCTTCACGGAAAACAGCTGATCAGCGTCGAGGGCCTCAAGCACCAGGGCGAACTGCACAGCGTGCAACAGGCCATGGCCGACTGCCATGGCTCGCAATGCGGCTTCTGCACCCCAGGCTTCGTCATGTCGCTGTTCGCCTTGCAGAAGAACAGCAGCGGCCACCACCTGCACCAAGCCCAGGAAGCCCTGGCCGGCAACCTGTGCCGCTGCACCGGCTATCGGCCGATCCTCGACGCCGCCGAGCAGAGCTGCGCGCGCCCCTGCCGCGACCAGTTCGACACGCAGCAGGCCCAGACCATCGCCCGCCTCAAGGCCATTGCCCCGCAGCAGACCGGCGAGCTCAACAGCGGCGACAAGCGTTGCCTGGTGCCGCTGACCGTGGCGGACCTGGCCGAGCTGTACAGCTCGCACCCCGAGGCCCGGCTGCTGGCCGGCGGCACCGACCTGGCCCTGGAGGTCACCCAGTTCCATCGCACCTTGCCGGTGATGATCTACGTCGGCCATGTCGCCGAGCTCAAGCGCATCGACAAGAACGCCAGCCACCTGGAAATCGGCGCCGCCACCCCGCTGACCGACTGCTATACCGCGCTCAACGAGGAGTACCCCGACTTCGGTGCCCTGCTGCACCGCTTCGCCTCGCTGCAGATCCGCAACCAGGGCACCCTGGGCGGCAACATCGGCAACGCTTCGCCGATCGGCGATTCGCCGCCCCTGCTGATCGCCCTGGATGCGCAGATCGTCCTGCGCCAGGGCGAGCACCAGCGCACCCTGGCGCTGGAAGACTACTTCATCGACTACCGCATCACCGCGCGCCAGGACAGCGAGTTCATCGAGAAGATCATCGTGCCGCGCGCCAGCAACGACTGGACGTTCCGCGCCTACAAGGTGTCCAAGCGCCTGGATGACGACATCTCCGCCGTGTGCGCGGCATTCAACCTGAGCCTCGACAACGGCGTGGTCAGCGGCGTGCGCATCGCCTTCGGCGGCATGGCCGCCATCCCCAAGCGCGCCCGCGCCTGCGAAGCTGCCCTGCGCGGCAAGCCGTGGAACCAGGCCAGTATCGAGCGCGCCTGCCAGGCGCTGGCCGAGGACTTCACCCCGCTCAGCGACTTCCGCGCCAGCCGCGAGTACCGCCTGCTGACCGCGCAGAACCTGCTGCGCAAGTACTTCATCGAACTGCAAACGCCGCACATCGAAACCCGGGTGACCGCCTATGTCTAACCATCACGCCGTCAAGAGCCAGGCCGAGATGGCCGCACTGTTCAGCCAGGGCCTGACCACCGGGGTCGGCCGCAGCCTCAAGCACGACAGCGCCGACAAGCACGTGGCCGGCGAGGCGGTGTACATCGACGACCGCCTGGAATTCCCCAACCAGTTGCACGTCTATGCGCGCACCGCAGACCGCGCCCACGCGCGCATCCTGCGCATCGATACCGCGCCCTGCTACCAGTTCGAGGGCGTGCGCATCGCCATCACCCACGAAGACATTCCCGGGCTCAAGGACATCGGCCCGGTGGTCGCCGGCGACCCGCTGCTGGCCATCGACAAGGTCGAGTTCTTCGGCCAGCCGGTGCTGGCCGTGGCCGCCCGCGACCTGGACACCGCCCGCCGCGCCGCCATGGCCGCCATCGTCGAGTACGAAGACCTGGAGCCGGTGCTCGATGTGGTCGAGGCACTGCGCAAGCAGCACTTCGTGCTCGACAGCCACACCCACCAGCGCGGCGACTCGGCCGCCGCCTTGGCCAGCGCCCCGCACCGCATCCAGGGCAACCTGCACATCGGCGGCCAGGAGCACTTCTACCTGGAGACCCAGATCAGCTCGGTGATGCCCAGCGAAGACGGCGGCATGATCGTCTACTGCTCGACGCAGAACCCCACCGAGGTGCAGAAGCTGGTAGCCGAAGTGCTCGACGTGCCGATGCACAAGATCGTCGTCGACATGCGCCGCATGGGCGGTGGCTTTGGCGGCAAGGAAACCCAGGCCGCCAGCCCCGCGTGCCTGTGCGCGGTGATCGCGCGGCTGACCGGCCAGCCGACCAAGATGCGCCTGCCCCGGGTCGAGGACATGATGATGACCGGCAAGCGCCACCCGTTCTACGTCGAGTACGACGTCGGCTTCGACGACAGCGGCCGCCTGCATGGGATCAACTTCGACCTGGCCGGCAACTGCGGCTACTCGCCCGACCTGTCCGGTTCGATCGTCGACCGCGCCATGTTCCACGCCGACAACGCCTACTACCTGGGCGATGCCACGGTGCATGGCCATCGCTGCAAGACCAACACCGCCTCCAACACCGCCTACCGCGGTTTCGGCGGCCCCCAGGGGATGGTCGCCATCGAGCAGGTGATGGACCATATCGCCCGCCACCTGGCCCTCGACCCGCTGGCGGTGCGCAAGGCCAACTACTACGGCAAGACCGAGCGCAACGTCACTCACTACTACCAGACCGTCGAGCACAACCTGCTCGAGGAGATGACCGCCGACCTGGAGGCCAGCAGCGACTACCATGAGCGCCGCGAGTCGATCCGCCGCTTCAACGCCAACAGCCCGGTGCTGAAGAAGGGCCTGGCGCTGACCCCGGTGAAATTCGGCATCTCGTTCACCGCCACCTTCCTCAACCAGGCCGGCGCCTTGATCCACATCTATACCGACGGCAGCATCCACCTCAACCACGGCGGCACCGAAATGGGCCAGGGCCTGAACACCAAGGTGGCGCAGGTGGTGGCAGAGGTGTTCCAGGTGGACTTCGGCCGCATCCAGATCACCGCCACCAACACCGACAAGGTGCCCAATACTTCGCCGACCGCGGCCTCCAGCGGCGCCGACCTGAACGGCAAGGCGGCGCAGAACGCCGCCGAGATCCTCAAGAAGCGCCTCACCGAGTTCGCCGCGCGGCATTACAACGTCACCGAGGAAGACGTCGAGTTCCGCAACGGCCATGTGCGCCTGCGCGAGCAGATCGTCAGCTTCGAGCAACTGGTGCAGCAGGCGTACTTCGCCCAGGTGTCGCTGTCGACCACCGGTTTCTACCGCACGCCGAAGATCTTCTACGACCGCGCCCAGGCCCGTGGCCGGCCGTTCTACTACTACGCCTTCGGCGCCGCCTGCGTGGAGGTGATCGTCGACACCCTGACCGGCGAATACAAGATGCTGCGCGCCGATATCCTCCACGACGTGGGCGACTCGCTGAACCCGGCCATCGACATCGGCCAGGTCGAGGGTGGTTTCGTCCAGGGCATGGGCTGGCTGACCACCGAGGAACTGGTGTGGAACGCCAAGGGCAAGCTGATGACCAACGGGCCGGCCAGCTACAAGATCCCGGCGGTGGCCGACATGCCGCTGGACATGCGGGTCAAGCTGGTGGAAAACCGCAAGAACCCCGAGGACACGGTGTTCCATTCCAAGGCCGTGGGCGAGCCGCCGTTTATGCTCGGCATCGCCGCCTGGTGCGCGATCAAGGATGCGGTGGCAAGCATCGCCGACTACCGCGTGCAACCGAATATCGACGCGCCGTCGACGCCGGAGCGAGTGCTGTGGGGTTGTGAGCAGATGCGCAAGGCGGTGGCTGCGCAGCAACCTGCCGAACAGCAACTGGAACCGGTGACGCACTGATAACGCGGGCCCCTGTAGGCGCGGCCTTGTGTCGCGAAAGGGGCGCGAAGCGGCCCCAACCCCTGTGCAGCGATGAAGATTTCTGGGGCTGCCATGCAGCCCTTTCGCGACACAAGGCCGCTCCTACAAGGGCACGAGGAGGATGCAAATCATGCACCAATGGATCAACGCCCTCGCCGAGCATCAAGCCCGCGGCGAACCCTGCGTGCTGGTGACCATCATCGAGGAACGCGGCTCCACCCCGCGCAACGCCGGCTCGAAAATGGTGGTCAGCGCCAGCGCCCTGTACGACACCATCGGCGGCGGCCACCTGGAGTTCAAGGCCCTGCAGATCGCCCGGCAGATGCTCGAGGAGCAGCGCAGCACCCCGCACCTGGAGCGCTTCAGCCTCGGCGCCAGCCTCGGCCAGTGCTGCGGCGGCGCCACCGTGCTGCTGTTCGAGCCGATGACCGGAGTGCAGGCGCAGATCGCCGTGTTCGGCGCGGGCCATGTCGGCCGGGCTCTGGTACCCTTGCTCGCCGCCCTGCCCTGCCGGGTGCGCTGGATCGATTCGCGCGAGCAGGAATTCCCCGCGCTCATCCCCAACGGGGTGAGCAAGGTGGTCAGCGAGGAACCGGTCGACGAAGTCGCCGAGCTGCCCGCCGGCAGCTACTGCATCGTCATGACCCACAACCACCAGCTGGACCTGGAACTGACCGCCGCCATTCTCAAGCGCAATGATTTCACCTGGTTCGGCCTGATCGGCTCGAAGACCAAGCGCGTCAAGTTCGAGCACCGCCTGCGCGAGCGCGGCTTCGACGACGCGCTGATGGCGCGCATGCGCTGCCCGATGGGCCTGGCCGAGGTCAAGGGCAAGCTGCCGATCGAGATCGCCGTGTCCATCGCCGCCGAAATCATTGCCACCTACAACGCCTGCTTCGGCCAGCACGACGCTGGCGCCAACGCAGGCCCCATCGCCCAGTTGCTGCCGCCGTCCCGGCGCAGCCAAGCCATTTGACGAGAGCCTCATGAGCGCAACCCGCAAAGCCTACCGAGCCGCCATCCTGCACAGTATCGCCGACCCCGCCGAGGTCGGCCTGGAGGCGTCCTGCGAATACTATGAAGACGGCCTGCTGCTGGTCGACGACGGCCGCATCAGCGCCCTGGGCCATGCCAGCGCGCTGCTGCCGGGCCTGGCGAGCGATATCGTCGTGGAGCACTACCCGGACGCGCTGATCACCCCAGGCTTCATCGACACCCATATCCACTTCCCGCAGACCGGCATGATCGGCTCCTACGGCGAGCAGTTGCTGGACTGGCTGAACACCTATACCTTCCCGTGCGAGAAGCAGTTCGCCGACAAGGCCCATGCCGACCAGGTGGCGAAGATCTTCCTCAAGGAACTGCTGCGCAACGGCACCACCACCGCCCTGGTGTTCGGCAGCGTGCACCCCGCGTCGGTCAACGCCCTGTTCGAGGAGGCCGAGCGCCTGGACCTGCGCCTGATCGCCGGCAAGGTGATGATGGACCGCAACGCCCCCGACTACCTGACCGACACCGCCGAATCCAGCTACCGCGACAGCAAGGCGCTGATCGAGCGCTGGCACGGCAGGGGCCGCCTGCACTACGCGGTGACCCCGCGCTTCGCCCCGACCAGCACGCCGGAGCAGCTGGCCGCCGCCGGCCAGTTGCTCAAGGAGCACCCAGGCGTCTACCTGCATACCCACCTGTCGGAGAACCTCAAGGAGATCGACTGGGTCAAGGAACTGTTCCCCGAGCAGACAGGCTACCTGGACGTCTATGACCACTTCGAGCTGCTCGGCGAGCGCTCGGTGTTCGCCCACGGCGTGCACCTGTGCGACAGCGAATGCCAGCGCCTGGCCGAGACCGGCTCGGCCATCGCCTTCTGCCCGACCTCCAACCTGTTCCTCGGCAGCGGCCTGTTCAACCTGCCCCAGGCCGAACGCTTCAAGGTCAATGTCGGCCTGGGCACCGACGTCGGCGCCGGCACCAGCTTCTCGCTGCTCAACACCCTGAACGAGGCGTACAAGGTGATGCAGCTGCAGGGCGCACGCCTGCACCCCTACAAGTCGCTGTACCTGGCCACCCTTGGCGGCGCGCGTGCGCTGCGCCTGGACGACCGCATCGGCAGCCTGCGCCCGGGCAATGACGCCGACTTCGTGGTGCTCGACTACAAGGCCACCCCGCTGCTGGACTACCGCCTGCAGCAGTCCAGCAGCATCGAGGAGACGTTGTTCGTGCTCACCACCCTGGGCGACGATCGCACGGTGCGCGAGACCTACGCCGCCGGGCGTCGCGTGCACCAGCGCTAGGGCTGTTTCGCCAGCCCCCGGTACAGCGCACCGCCGATCGCCGCGCCGATCAGCGGTGCCAGCCAGAACAGCCACAGCTGTTGCAGCGCCCAGCCGCCGACGAACAAGGCAGGCCCGGTGCTGCGCGCCGGGTTCACCGAGGTATTGGTGACCGGGATCGAGATCAGGTGGATCAGGGTCAGCGCCAGGCCAATGGCGATCGGCGCGAACCCGGCCGGCGCCCGGGCATCGGTGGCGCCCATGATGATCACCAGGAACATCGCGGTCATCACCACCTCGCTGACAAAGCCCGCCGCCAGGCTGTAACCACCCGGCGAGTGCTCGGCATAGCCGTTGGAGGCCAGCCCGTTGGCCAGCTCGAAGCCGGGCTTGCCGCTGGCGATGAAATAGATCACCGCCGCGGCGAGAATCGCGCCGATCACCTGGGCAATCACATAGGGGAGCAATTCTCTAACCGGAAACCGCCCACCCACCACCAGGCCGAACGATACGGCGGGGTTGAGATGGCAACCGGAGATATGGCCGATGGCGAAGGCCATGGTCAGCACGGTCAGGCCAAAGGCGAAAGCGACGCCGAGCACCCCGATGCCGACCGGCGAACTGGCGGCCAGCACCGCGCTGCCACAGCCACCGAGCACCAACCAGAAGGTACCGACCAGCTCGGCACCCATGCGCACACCCAGGGAAGTAGTCATGGACCTCTCCTCAAGTCATTGGACGCAACGATTGCGCAAGCCCAACCACATTGAAAAGGGGTTTGCAACTAGTAAATCTATCAGGGTCCCGGCAAATGGCCAGTAACGACAAGGGCCGCTTCGCGCCCCATCGCCGGCAAGCCGGCTCCTACAGATGCTGCGCAGGTCGTGAATATTGCGCGGCCGAGGTAGGAGCCGGCTTGCCGGCGATGGGCCGCGAAGCGGCCCCTTGTTCATGCAGGCAAACGATCAACCCTTGGCGCTGGCCTTGGGCTTTTTCAGCAGGTGGGAGAACACCGCGTGCAGGTCGTCCGAGGCGCTTTCCTCGTCGAGGTTGAGCTTGCTGTCGATGTGGTCCATGTGATGCATCATCAGGCTCACCGCCTGCTCGGCATCACGCGCCTCGATGGCGTCGATCAGCTGCATGTGCTCGTCGTACGAGCAGTGCGAACGGTTGCCGCTCTCGTACTGGGCGATGATCAGCGACGTCTGCGACACCAGGCTGCGCTGGAAGCTCACCAATGGCGCGTTGCCGGCGGCCTCGGCCAGCTTGAGATGGAACTCCCCGGACAGGCGGATACCGGCGCCACGGTCGCCGCGGGAGAAACTGTCGCGCTCCTCGCGCACCATGTGGCGCAGTTCGTTGAGCTGCTCGAGGGTGGCGTGCTGCACCGCCAGCTCGGTGATGGCGCGCTCGACCATGCGCCGCGAGAAGAACACCTGGCGTGCCTCCTCGACCGTCGGGCTGGCCACCACCGCGCCGCGGTTGGGGCGCAGCAGCACCACGCTTTCGTGGGCCAGGCGCGACAGGGCGCGGCGGATGATGGTGCGGCTGACGCCGAAGATCTCGCCCAGCGCTTCCTCGCTCAACTTGGTGCCCGGTGCCAGGCGCTGCTCGAGGATCGCCTCGAAGATATGCGCGTAGACGATGTCGTCCTGGGTACCGCTGCGGCCGGCCTTGCCAGTGCGCGCAGGTTTTTTCAGAGGTTGCAGCTGTTCGTTCATGGGCTCTCGAGCACAAAGGATCTGCCAGTCGGACCGTGACTGTAATACCTGTCAGCGGGGGGATGGCAAGTCCAGGAAGAAGATAGTGGGCCAAGGTATGGCGCCATTGTACACAGGCTGACCCGTTTCTGCAGGTGGCCTTTTACCTATATAGCCGTTGTACGGCAGTTTGTAGGCACAAAAGATAAAACATTATTTGCATTCTTTGTACACAAAAGCATAATCCTGCGAGCAACTTCCTGACCCAAAGGTCAACAAAATGGTCGGTCGTCTGCCACCCCCCTCGCGAAGCCTCCCAGTGCATGGCTCAGGACCCGGCTTCGAACAACAAGAAAGACTTGAGGAGTACTCGCTGTGGAAAGCCGCAAATCCGAAGCACCTGCGCTGGATCTCGCCCCACCGCTCGAAACGGGCTGGCTGGAGCGGATTTTCAAACTCAAGCAGCATGGCAGCACCGTCCGAACCGAGTTGATCGCCGGCGTGACCACCTTCATCACCATGGCCTACATCATCTTCGTCAACCCCAACATCATGGCCGACGCCGGCATCGACCACGGCGCCGCGTTCGTCGCCACCTGCATCGCCGCCGCGCTGGGCTGCCTGCTGATGGGCCTGTACGCCAACTGGCCGGTGGGCCTGGCGCCGGGCATGGGGCTCAATGCCTTCTTCACCTATACCGTGGTCGGCACCATGGGCTACAACTGGGAAACGGCGCTGGGGGCAGTGTTCGTCTCGGGCGTGCTGTTCATGTTCTTGACGGTTTCACGCGTGCGTGAGTGGCTGCTCAACAGCATTCCGGTAAGCCTGCGCCATGCCATGGGGGCCGGCGTCGGCTTGTTCCTCGGGCTGATCGGCCTGAAGACCGCCGGCATCATCGTCGACAGCCCGGCCACGCTGGTCAAGCTGGGCTCGCTGCATGAGCCCGGCCCGCTGCTGGCGGCAGTGTGCTTTCTGCTGATCGCCATCCTCAGCTACAAGCGGGTGTTCGGCGCCATCCTGATCAGCATCATCGGCGTCACCCTGGCCGGCTGGGGCCTGGGCCTGGTCAAGTTCGGCGGGGTGGTATCGATGCCGCCGAGCCTGGCTCCGACCTGGATGGCCATGGACGTGGTCGGCGTGTTCAATGTCAGCATGATCAGCGTGGTGCTGGCGTTCCTGTTCGTGCACATGTTCGACACCGCTGGCACCTTGATGGGCGTGGCCCAGCGCGCCAACCTGGTGGCGCCGGATGGGCGCATCGAAAACCTGTCACGGGCGCTCAAGGCCGACAGTACCTCCAGCGTGTTCGGCGCGGTGGTCGGCGTGCCGCCGGTGACCAGCTACGTGGAAAGTGCCGCGGGCGTGGCGGCAGGCGGGCGTACCGGCCTGACGGCCGTGGTAGTGGGGATACTGTTCATCGCCGCGATGTTCTTCGCCCCGCTGGCAGGGATGATCCCGGCCTATGCCACCGCTGGCGCACTCATCTATGTAGCGATGCTGATGATGGGCAGCATGGCGCATATCGAGTGGGACGAAGCCACCGACAGCATTCCGGCGATCGTCACGGTGATCATGATGCCGCTGACCTTCTCGGTGGCCGACGGCATCGCCCTGGGCTTCATCAGCTATGTGGCGCTGAAGGCGGGTACCGGCAAGTACAAGGAGATCTCGGCGAGCCTGTGGGTGCTGTGCCTGATCTTCATTGCCAAGTTCGTGTTCCTCTGACCTCGCAGCAACAACCAAGGGCGCCGCGGCGCCCTTTCTTGCGTCTGCTCGGCATGCCGGCTTGCACACATCTCCCTGTAGGAGCGGCCTTGTGTCGCGAATGGGCTGCGCAGCGGCCCCAGGGTCTCGGCCTCATACAACATTGCCGGGGCTGCTGCGCAGCCCTTTCGCGACACAAGGCCGCTCCTACACAAATCGTGCAGCCCAACGTTCCGGGAAAACAGCAGACGAAAAAAAGCCCGCCAGTGTGAGAGCGGGCCAAGGACCTACGAAGATTCTTCTAGCGACCAACTAGCTTCCACGATAGGTCGAATAGCTGTACGGCGAGATCAGCAATGGCACGTGGTAGTGCTCCTGCTGCTCGTCGATGCCAAAGCGCAGCACGACCACGTCGAGAAACGCGGTGTCAGGCAGCTTCACGCCCTTGGCGCGGTAGTAGTCACCGGCACTGAACTGCAACTGATAAACGCCGGTACGGTAATCGTCGCCCTGCAGCAGTGGCGCGTCGACGCGGCCATCGCTGTTGGTCAGTGCGCTGTTCACCAGTTCCAGCTGCTGGCCTTCGACGCGATACAGCTCGACCTTGATCGAGCTGCCCGGGCAGCCATGCGCGGCGTCCAGTACGTGTGTGGTCAAACGTCCCATTTGCTTGTCGCCTCTTGTCGTATGCGTGGGCAAAAAATACACGGCAATCACCGGGCGCGGGGCCTGCGGCGTGCGGGAATGAGGCCATTAAGACAGTTTGATTCGAAATTGTACACAATTTTTTATCTGCCTCCGACGCAACGCCCGCAAACACTCCGCCAGTCGCAAAGACACGGCCCATGCCGACGCCAACGTCATTAGCTGACCAACTGGGCAGGTTTCTTGCAAGGTATCTTGCGCCGACAAATGGGCAGAAATGCGGAAAAACAGGCTTACAAAAGATTTCAGAACTTGTATACAATCACTCCATCCGGTGGTGCGACACCCTGACGCGGCCCGCCCACCCCCGCACTGAACGTACAAGAAGGAAGACTGCAGTGAGCGCTGACTACCCTCGCGACCTGATCGGTTACGGCAACAACCCACCTCATCCGCAATGGCCGGGGAATGCCCGCATTGCACTGTCGTTCGTGCTCAACTACGAAGAAGGTGGCGAGCGCAACATCCTGCACGGCGACAAGGAGTCCGAAGCGTTCCTTTCCGAAATGGTCGCCGCCCAGCCGCTGCAGGGCGCGCGCAACATGAGCATGGAATCGCTCTACGAATACGGCAGCCGCGCCGGCGTCTGGCGCCTGCTCAAGCTGTTCAAGGACAGCGGCGTGCCGCTGACCGTGTTCGCCGTGGCCATGGCCGCCCAGCGCCACCCCGACGTGATTCGCGCCATGGTCGAGGCCGGCCACGAAATCTGCAGCCACGGCTACCGCTGGATCGACTACCAGTACATGGACGAGGCCCAGGAACGCGAGCACATGCTCGAAGCCATCCGCATCCTCACCGAGCTCACCGGCGAGCGCCCGCAAGGCTGGTACACCGGCCGCACCGGCCCGAACACCCGGCGCCTGGTGATGGAGGAAGGCGGCTTCCTCTACGACAGCGACACCTACGACGACGACCTGCCCTACTGGGAGCCGAACAACCCCACCGGCAAGCCGCACCTGGTGATCCCCTACACCCTGGACACCAACGACATGCGCTTCACCCAGGTGCAGGGCTTCAACTGCGGCGAACAGTTCTTCCAGTACCTCAAGGATGCTTTCGACGTGCTTTACGCCGAAGGCGCCGAAGCGCCGAAGATGCTCTCGATCGGCCTGCACTGCCGCCTGGTCGGCCGCCCGGCGCGCCTGGCCGCGCTCAAGCGTTTCGTCGACTACGCCAAGAGCCACGAGCAGGTCTGGTTCGCCCGTCGCGTGGACATCGCCCGCCACTGGCACGCCACCCATCCGTACAAGAAAGAGAACGCCTGATGACCGCCTTCACTACCCTCACCCCTTCCACCCTGGGCCGCGCCGCCTTCGTCGAGGCCTTCGCCGACATCTACGAGCACTCGCCGTGGGTCGCCGAAAAAGCCTACGACCTCGGCCAGCTGGGTGAACTGGACGAGATCGAGGCGCTGCACCAGCGCATGAGCGACATTCTGCTGAGCGCCAACCACGCCGACCAGCTGGCGCTGATCAACGCCCACCCGGACCTCGCCGGCAAGGCCGCGATCCAGGGCGAGCTGACCGAATCGAGCACCAACGAACAGGCCGGCGCCGGTATCCACCAGTGCAGCGCCGAGGAGTTCGCCCGCTTCACCGAACTGAACGACGCCTACAAGGCCAAGTTCCAGTTCCCGTTCATCATGGCGGTCAAGGGCAGCAACCGGCACCAGATCCTCGCCGCCTTCGAAAACCGCATCCACAACGACCCGGATGCCGAGTTCAAGGAAGCCCTGGCGCAGATCAACCTGATCGCCCTGTTCCGCCTGCTGCAGCTGTAAGGCACAGGCTGCGCCCTGGCCCGAGTGCGTGACGCGTCCGCACCCAGGGCCCCGGCCAGCCAGGCCACCAACATCCAGAACAACGAATAGAAGAGATAACCGCATGCGCACCCTGATGATCGAACCCCTGAGCAAAGAAGCCTTCGCCCCCTTCGGTGACGTGATCGAAACCGACGGCAGCGACCACTTCATGATCAACAACGGTTCGACCATGCGCTTCCACAAGCTCGCCACGGTCGAGACCGCCGAGCCCGAGGACAAGGCGATCATCAGCATCTTCCGCGCCGATGCGCTGGACATGCCGCTGACCGTACGCATGCTGGAACGCCATCCGCTGGGCAGCCAGGCTTTCATCCCGCTGCTCGGCAACCCCTTTCTGATCGTGGTCGCGCCCGTTGGCGATGCACCTGTATCAGGCTTGGTCCGCGCCTTCCGCAGTAATGGCAGGCAGGGCATTAATTACCATCGCGGCGTCTGGCACCACCCGGTGCTGACGATCGAAAAGCGGGATGACTTCCTGGTGGTTGATCGCAGTGGTTCCGGCAACAACTGCGATGAGCATTACTTCCCCGAGGAACAGATGTTGATCCTCAATCCCCACCAATAAGAAAAGGTCGGTCATCCCAGGGTCCGCCCCGAGGGTAGCCGGCGAGAGGTACATACTGTGGAAGCACACCTTCACGAATGGCTGAACCTGAGCATTCGCTGGGTTCACATGATCACCGGCGTGGCCTGGATCGGTGCATCGTTCTACTTTGTCTGGCTGGAGAACCACCTGAACCGCAGCAACCCGCGCGATGGGTTGTCGGGTGACCTCTGGGCCATCCACGGTGGCGGTATCTACCACCTGGAAAAATACAAGCTGGCACCCCCGAAAATGCCCGAGAACCTGCACTGGTTCAAATGGGAAGCCTACTTCACCTGGATGTCCGGGATCGCCCTGCTGTGCGTGGTGTTCTACTGGAACCCGACGCTGTACCTGCTGGCCCCGGGCAGCTCCCTGAGCGGTGCCGAGGGCGTGGCCATCGGTATCGGCTCGCTGATCGCCGGCTGGTTCATCTACGACTTCCTCTGCGACTCGCCCCTGGGCAAGAAGCCGGCCCTGCTCGGCGCCGTGCTGTTCGTGCTGATCATCGCCGCCTGCTGGGGCTTCAGCCTGGTGTTCAGCGGCCGTGGCGCCTACCTGCACACCGGCGCGATCATCGGCACCATCATGGTGGGCAACGTGTTCCGCATCATCATGCCGGCCCAGCGCCAGCTGGTGGCGGCCATCGAGAACAACCAGACCCCCGACCCGGTATTGCCGGCCAAGGGCCTGCTGCGTTCGCGCCACAACAACTACTTCACCCTGCCGGTGCTGTTCATCATGATCAGCAACCACTTCCCGAGCACCTATGGCAGCCAGTACAACTGGCTGATCCTGGCCGGGATCGCGGTGGCCGCGGTGTTGATCCGTCACTACTTCAACACCCGCCACGACAGCAACAAGTACGCCTGGACCCTGCCCGTGGGCGCCCTGGCGATGATCTGCCTGGCCTACGTGACCGGCCCCAAGCCGCTGCCGAGCGCCCCTGAGCAGGCCGCCGCCAAGGTCGAGTACCAGCCGTTGCCAGCCACCGCGGTAGGTGGCAAGACTGCCGCCGAGCTGCGCGCCGAGGAGGCCGCCAAGCCTGCCCAGGCGCCTGCCGAGCAACCGGCCCAGGCCAGTGCCCAGGCCGCCACCGGTGGCTTCGGCAAGATCCACGACGTCATCCAGGAACGCTGCACCGTGTGCCACTCGGCCAAGCCGACCAGCCCGTTGTTCAGCGCCGCCCCGGCCGGCGTGATGTTCGACACCCCGCAGCAGATCCAGGCCCAGGCCGCGCGCATCCAGGCGCAGGCCGTGGCCAGCCAGATCATGCCGCTGGGCAACATCACCCAAATGACCGTCGAGGAACGCAAGCTGGTCGGCGACTGGATCGCCAAAGGCGCGCAGGTCAACTGAGACACCCTCGGGGCGAAATCGCCCCGCGACGAGGCCGGCACTCCCGGCCTCGATTACCAGCTCCAAGCAACAAGCAAGCATCGAGCGTACGTCTTCACGCGGGCCACCAGTCTCCTTCACCGGAGCCTGCCACGTGAAGTCGCCCGCTTGGATCCGAGAATAAAAACAAAACTCGAGGTGCTGCATGTCCGAGTCACCCAAGGCGTACATCCCCGTTGCGCCGCCACGACAGCCCCTGCCCCTGTTCCAGCTGATCCTGGTGGGTCTGCAACATGTGCTGCTGATGTACGGGGGCGCCATCGCCGTGCCCCTGATCATCGGCCAGGCCGCCGGCCTGTCCCGCGAGGAAGTCGCCTTCCTGATCAACGCCGACCTGCTGGTCGCCGGCGTTGCCACCATCATCCAATCCTTCGGTATCGGCCCGGTCGGCATTCGCATGCCGGTCATGATGGGCGCCAGCTTCGCCGCGGTCGGCAGCATGGTGGCCATGGCCGGCATGCCCGGCGTCGGCCTGCCGGGGATCTTCGGCGCAACCATCGCCGCCGGCTTCTTCGGCATGCTGATCGCGCCGTTCATGTCCAAGGTCGTGCGCTTCTTCCCGCCGCTGGTAACCGGCACGGTCATCACCTCCATCGGCCTGTCGCTGTTCCCGGTGGCGGTCAACTGGGCCGGCGGCGGGCAACAGGCCACGGCCTTCGGCGCGCCGATCTACCTGATGGTCGCCGGCTTGGTGCTGGCGGTGATCCTGCTGATCAACCGCTTCATGCGTGGTTTCTGGGTCAACGTCTCGGTGCTGGTGGGCATGGGCCTGGGCTACATCCTCGCCGGCGCCATCGGCATGGTCGACCTGTCGGGCCTGGACCAGGCGCCGTGGCTGCAGGTGGTCACCCCGTTGCACTTCGGCATGCCGACCTTCAGCCTGGCGCCGATCCTGTCGATGTGCCTGGTGGTGGTGATCATCTTCGTCGAGTCCACCGGCATGTTCCTCGCCCTGGGCAAGGTGACCGACCGTGAAGTGACCCCGGGGATGCTGCGCCGCGGCTTGCTGTGCGACGCTGGCGCCTCGTTCATCGCCGGTTTCTTCAACACCTTCACCCACTCCTCGTTCGCCCAGAACATCGGCCTGGTGCAGATGACCGGGGTACGCTGCCGCTACGTCACGGTGATGGCCGGGGCGCTGCTGATCCTGCTCAGCCTGCTGCCCAAGGCGGCGTTCCTGATCGCCTCGATCCCGCCTGCGGTACTGGGCGGCGCGTCCATCGCCATGTTCGGCATGGTCACCGCCACCGGGATCAAGATCCTCCAGGAGGCGGACATCGCCGACCGTCGCAATCAGCTACTGGTGGCGGTGAGCGTCGGTTTCGGCCTGATCCCGGTGGTGCGCCCGGAGTTCTTCGCGCAGATGCCGCAGTGGATGGAACCGATCACCCACAGCGGTATCGCCATGGCCACCCTCAGCGCCCTGGTGCTGAACCTGTTGTTCAACATCCTCGGCGGCGCCGAGCGCGCCGCGCACAACGACGCCTGTCATCAGCATTGAGTGACCAGGGGCGGCGCCTCGCCGGCCGCCCCGCTCCACCCCTGTCGTAACGCACTACCGTCGGCCCGCCGGAATGGGCCGCCCGGGGCGCCTGCGCGCCAAAAAAGCCCAAACAAAAACAATAAGTCCGGGAATCACAACATGAAGCGCATCACCTCGTCCGTTTTGCTCGGCAGCACCTTGCTGGCCACCCTCCCCGCCCACGCCGGCGAATGGCTGCAGTGGCACGGCGAAAGCCTGACCTACCTGTATGGCAAGGACTTCAAGGTCAACCCTTCGATCCAGCAGACAATCACCTTCGAGCACGCCAACAAATGGAAGTACGGCGATACCTTCCTGTTCGTCGACAAGATCTTCTACAACGGCAAGGCCGACCCCGGCAAAGGCGTGACCACCTACTACGGCGAATTCAGCCCGCGCCTGTCGTTCGGCAAGATCCTCGACCGCAACCTGGCCTTCGGCCCGATCAAGGATGTGCTGCTGGCCATGACCTACGAACGTGGCGAGGGCGACAACGAGGCCTACCTGATCGGCCCCGGCTTCGACCTGAACGTGCCCGGCTTCAACTACTTCACCCTGAACTTCTACGTGCGCAACACCGAAGGCAGCCGCCCCGGCGACAACGTCTGGCAGATCACCCCGGCCTGGTCGTACACCATCCCGGTGGGCAAGTCCGACATTCTGATCGACGGTTACATCGATTGGGTGGTGGACAACGACCAGACCCGCCGCGGCACCTACCACGCCAACCTGCAGTTCAACCCACAGGTCAAGTACGACCTGGGCAAGGCCTTGAACCTGGGCGCCAAGCAGCTCTACGTGGGCTTTGAGTACAGCTACTGGAAGGACAAGTACGGCATCGACAGCCGCGGCAAGCTGGACAGCAACCAGAGTGTCGCCAGTGCCCTGGTGAAGGTGCATTTCTAACCCGACGGGCGCTCGCCCAACCCCGTGACACCGTGCTCCGGGACGGAGCACTTGAGGCCCGGCGCGCAAGTGAGTAATCTGCGCGCCCCCTCGATCGGGGCAGGAAGGATCCTGCCCGCGTTTGCTGACCGCCAAGTCAATGATTCCGGGCGGTTGGCCGACGTGTTGCCAGCGTGAAATACCCATTTCATCCGTTCAGAAAGACGTCGAGCAGGATGGTTGTGCCCAACGTGGAAAAGTTGGCGCAGCGCTTGCCAAACAGCTGTGGCCAATCGAAAAAAGCTGACCCAAAAGACAAGAACAGCGCCCGAGCGCTGACAACAGATCCAACTCAAGGGAGCGACACTCGCAATGCGTACCATCAACAGCCTGATCCTCGCCGCTGGCCTGCTGGCCTACGGCGCCAGCCAAGCCGGCGACCTGCTGCAATGGCAGAACAACAGCCTGACCTACCTGTGGGGCAAGAACTTCAAGGTCAACCCCGAGACCCAGCAGACCGTGACCTTCGAGCACGCCGATGCATGGAAGTACGGCGACAACTTCTTCTTCTTCGACAAGATTTTCTACCAGGGCAAGAAGGACGCCAGCAACGGCCCGAACACCTACTACGGCGAGTTCAGCCCGCGCCTTTCGTTCGGCAAGATCTTCGACCAGAAGCTCGAGTTCGGCCCAGTGAAGGACGTGTTGCTGGCAATGACCTACGAGTTCGGCGAAGGTGACACCGAAGCCTACCTGATCGGCCCCGGCTTCGACCTGGCGATCCCTGGCTTCGACTACTTCCAGCTGAACTTCTACCAGCGCACCACCGACGGCAGCCGTCCGGGCGACAACGTCTGGCAGATCACCCCGGTGTGGTCGTACACCCTTCCGGTGGGCTCCTCCGACATTCTCATCGACGGTTTCATGGACTGGGTGGTGGACAACGACGAGAACCGTCGCGGCACCTATCAGGCGAACCTGCACTTCAACCCGCAGGTCAAGTACGACCTGGGCAAGGCCTTGCACCTGGGCGAGAAGCAGTTGTACGTGGGTATCGAGTACGACTACTGGAAGAACAAGTACGGCATCAAGGACAGCGATGCCTTCACCACCGATCAGAACACCATGAGCTTCCTGGTGAAGGTGCACTTCTGATCTGATGCATAACCTGTAGGAGCGGCCTTGTGTCGCGATGGGCCGCGCAGCGGCCCTGGCGATTTTGCATGATGCCGAGATCCTGGGGCCGCTGCGCGGCCCTTTCGCGACGCAAGGCCGCTCCTACAGGCGATCCGGGAAAGGCCCCGGGCAGGCGCTTCAGTTGGCCTGTTTTACCGCCCGCCACAACTTGCTGGCCACAGCTACCACCGCCAGCACCACGGCCCCGGCAATCACCCCCGCCACACCATTGAGCAAGGCCCCGGTCAACGCCCCGCCCCGGCCTTCGCTGAACGCCTCGATGGCGTGATGCAGCGGCGCGATGCCATGCACCAGGATGCCGCCACCGACCAGGAACATCGCCGCGGTGCCGATCACCGACAGGCTCTTCATCATGTACGGCGCCGCGCGCAGGATGCCGTTACCCACGGCGCGGGCCAGGCTCGACGCCTTCTGCGTCATCCACAGCCCCAGGTCGTCGAGCTTGACGATACCGGCCACCAGGCCGTAGACCCCCAGGGTCATGACGACGGCGATGCCCGACAGCACGATGATCTGCTGGCTCAGCGGCGCATCGGCCACGGTGCCCAGGGTGATGGCGATGATCTCGGCAGAGAGGATGAAGTCGGTGCGCACCGCGCCCTTGATCTTGCTTTTCTCATAAGCCACCAGGTCGACATTGGCATCGGCCACCGCCTCCTTGCGCGCCTCATGCTCAGCCTGGTCCTGCGCCTTGCTGTGCAGGAACTTGTGCGCCAGTTTCTCGAAGCCCTCGAAGCACAGGTAGGCGCCACCGAGCATCAGCAGCGGGATCACCGCCCAAGGGATGAACGCGCTGATCAACAGCGCCGCCGGCACCAGGATCGCCTTGTTCAGCAGCGAGCCCTTGGCCACCGCCCAGACCACCGGGATCTCCCGCTCGGCGCGCACGCCCGTGACCTGCTGGGCGTTGAGCGCCAGGTCGTCGCCCAGCACCCCGGCGGTCTTCTTCGCCGCGACCTTGGTCATCAGCGAGACATCGTCGAGCACCGTGGCGATGTCGTCGATCAATACCAGTAGACTGCTTCCTGCCATGTTTGCCTGTTTCCAGTGGGTTGAATGCTGCGAATTCTAGCCGAAAGTCGCTGCCTTGAGCGTCCGTCGGAGCGGGTGCTACCATGCCGGACCCTTCTTGCAAGGGGCCAGACACGAGGAAGATCCCCGACAATGAGCACCATTCGCGAGCGCAACAAGGAACTGATCCTGCGCGCGGCCAGTGAAGAATTCGCCGACAAGGGCTTCGCCGCCACCAAGACCAGCGATATCGCGGCCAAGGCCGGCTTGCCCAAGCCGAACGTCTATTACTATTTCAAGTCGAAGGAAAACCTCTACCGCGAGGTGCTGGAGAGCATCATCGCGCCGATCATGCAGGCGTCGACGCCGTTCAACGCCGACGGTGATCCAAAAGAGGTGTTGAGCGCCTACATTCGCTCGAAGGTGCGCATCTCCCGCGACCTGCCGCATGCCTCCAAGGTGTTCGCCAGCGAGATCATGCACGGCGCGCCGCACTTGTCGCCGCGCCAGGTCGAGCAGCTCAACGAGCAGGCCCGGCACAACATCGAATGCATCCAGCGCTGGCTCGAACGCGGGCAGATCGCCAATGTCGACCCGCACCACCTGATGTTCAGCATCTGGGCGGCGACCCAGACCTACGCCGATTTCGACTGGCAGATTGCCGTGGTGACCGGCAAGGCCAAGCTGGACGACAGCGACTACGACGCGGCGGCCGAGACCATCATCCGCCTGGTGCTCAAGGGCTGCGAGCCTGAGGCCGCCTGACCGGCCAATGGGGCTGCTTTGCAGCCCATCGCGACACAAGGCCGCTCCTACAGAGGTTACGCATTTCCCTGGAGGAGCGGCCTTGTGTCGCGATGGGCCGCAGAGCGCCCCCAAAATGACGAGCCTTACGCAGCAACCCCCGCATCCGCCGTCAGCCCCACCTCTTCGATCGCACTGATCGCGCACTGCTCGTCGATATCCGACGTATCCCCACTGATCCCCACCGCGCCCAGCACCTTGCCCTGCTGATCACGCACCAGCACGCCACCCGGCACCGGCACCACCGCCCGTTCGCCAAGGCCGTTCAAGGCGGCATAGAAGGCCGGGCGCTGCTGCGAGTCCAGCGCCAGCAGGCGCGAGCCCTTGCCCAGCGCCACCGCGCCCCAGGCCTTGCCGATGGCCACCTCGGGGCGCAACAGGCTGGCGCCATCCTCGCGCTGCAACGCCAGCAGGTGCCCACCGGCGTCGAGCACCGCCACGGTCAGGGGCGCGGCGTTGATCTTGCGGCCGGCAGCCAGCGCGGCGTTGACCACGCCAACGGCCTGTTTCAGGGTCAATGCGTTCATGAAAAGGTCCTCTTCTTGTTGTGAGAAGCCCTGAGGGCAGTTGAAAACCAATAGACAAGATAGAACACAACAAAGACACGGTTTGTATACAATTTTTTAATTCATTCTCTCTCAGTGCGACGAAATGCCGCCTTTCCGTGGCATGACCGCTGAGTCAAAGCTGCCGACGAAAATGGATTGACCTTTTGCGCCGAGCATGAATACACTCTGCCGCAACACAAGTTGTATACAATTACAAAATCGATGAGGCACAACCCATGAGCAAAATGAGAGCAATCGATGCAGCCGTTCTGGTCATGCGCCGTGAAGGTGTAGATACCGCGTTCGGCATTCCAGGGGCTGCCATCAACCCGCTGTATTCGGCCCTGAAGAAAGTCGGTGGCATCGATCACGTCCTCGCTCGCCACGTCGAAGGTGCCTCGCACATGGCCGAGGGCTACACCCGCGCCAACCCGGGCAACATCGGCGTGTGCATCGGCACCTCCGGCCCTGCCGGCACCGACATGGTCACCGGCCTGTACAGTGCCTCGGCCGACTCCATCCCGATCCTCTGCATCACCGGCCAAGCCCCGCGTGCGCGCCTGCACAAGGAAGACTTCCAGGCCGTCGACATCACCAGCATCGTCAAGCCGGTGACCAAGTGGGCCACCACCGTGCTGGAACCGGGCCAGGTGCCCTACGCGTTCCAGAAGGCCTTCTTCGAGATGCGCACTGGCCGCCCGGGCCCGGTGCTGATCGACCTGCCGTTCGACGTGCAGATGGCCGAGATCGAGTTCGACATCGATGCCTACGAGCCGCTGCCCGTGACCAAGCCAGCCGCGACCCGCAAGCAGGCGGAAAAAGCCCTGGCCATGCTCAATGACGCCGAGCGTCCGCTGCTGGTGGCCGGTGGCGGCATCATCAACGCCGACGCCAGCGACAAGCTGGTCGCGTTCGCCGAACTGACCGGCGTGCCGGTGGTACCGACCCTGATGGGCTGGGGCACCCTCCCGGACGACCACGAACTGATGGTCGGCATGGTCGGCCTGCAGACCTCGCACCGCTACGGCAACGCCACGCTGCTCAAATCCGACCTGGTGTTCGGTATCGGCAACCGCTGGGCCAACCGCCACACCGGCTCCGTCGACGTCTACACCGAAGGCCGCCGCTTCATCCACGTCGATATCGAACCGACCCAGATCGGCCGGGTATTCACCCCCGACCTGGGCATCGTCTCCGACGCAGGCGCCGCCCTGGAGGTGTTCCTCGAAGTGGCCCGCGAGTGGAAGGCCGCAGGCAAGCTCAAGTGCCGCAAGGCCTGGCTGGAAGACTGCCAGCAGCGCAAGGCGAGCCTGCAGCGCAAGACCAACTTCGACAACGTGCCGGTCAAGCCGCAGCGCGTGTACCAGGAAATGAACGAGGTGTTCGGCAAGGACACCTGCTACGTCAGCACCATCGGCCTGTCGCAGATCGCCGGCGCGCAGTTCCTCCACGTGTACAAGCCACGCCACTGGATCAACTGCGGCCAGGCCGGCCCACTGGGCTGGACCATCCCGGCGGCCCTCGGCGTGGTCAAGGCCGACCCGAAGCGCAAGGTGGTCGCGCTGTCCGGTGACTACGACTTCCAGTTCATGATCGAAGAGCTGGCCGTCGGCGCGCAGTTCAACCTGCCGTACGTCCACGTGCTGGTGAACAACGCCTA
Organism: Pseudomonas sp. VA159-2; assembly: GCF_024126635.1. NCBI lineage: Bacteria > Pseudomonadati > Pseudomonadota > Gammaproteobacteria > Pseudomonadales > Pseudomonadaceae > Pseudomonas > Pseudomonas sp. VA159-2. The sequence goes on from NZ_JAMYBV010000020.1 coordinate 70,406, forward strand.
CCTCGGCCTGATCCGCCAGGCCCAGCGTGGTTTCGACATGGATTACTGTGTACAACTGGCGTTCGAGAACATCAACTCGACCGACGCCGCCACCTACGGGGTCGACCACGTCGCCGTGGTCGAAGGCCTGGGCTGCAAGGCCATCCGCGTGTTCGAACCGGCCGAGATCGCCCCTGCCCTGCTCAAGGCGCAGAAGATGGCCGAAGAGTTCCGCGTGCCGGTGGTGGTCGAGGTGATCCTCGAGCGCGTCACCAACATTTCCATGGGCACCGAGATCAACGCGGTCAACGAATTCGAAGACCTCGCCCTGGTCGGCAACGACGCGCCAACCGCCATCTCGCTGCTGGACTGATCGCCTGACGCCCCCGGGCATGCCCGGGGGCCTTCATCGCAAGGAGACAACCCATGCCTCGCTTCGCTGCCAACCTGTCCATGCTGTTCACCGAACAGGACTTCCTGGCCCGCTTCAAGGCGGCCGCCGACGCCGGTTTCAGCGGTGTCGAATACCTGTTCCCGTACGACTTCGACGCCGCCCAGATCAAGCAGCAGCTCGACGCCCACGGCCTGACCCAGGTGCTGTTCAACCTTCCTGCGGGCGACTGGTCGAAAGGTGAGCGCGGTATCACCTGCCACCCCGACCGCGTCGAAGAGTTCCGCGCCGGGGTCGACAAGGCCATCGCGTACGCCAAGGTGCTGGGCAACACCCAGGTCAACGCCCTGGCCGGCATCCGCCCGCAAGGCCCGGACTGCGCCACCGTGCGCAAGACTTTCGTGGACAACCTGCGCTACGCTGCCGATAAGCTCAAGGCCGCCGGCATCCGCCTGGTCATGGAAATGATCAACACCCGCGACATCCCGGGTTTCTACCTGAACACCACCCAGCAGGCCCTGGAGATCCAGGCCGAGGTGGGCAGCGACAACCTGTTCCTGCAGTACGACATCTACCACATGCAGATCATGGAAGGTGACCTGGCGCGCACCCTGGAAACCCACCTGAAGCTGATCAACCACGTGCAACTGGCCGATAACCCCGGCCGCCACGAACCAGGCACCGGCGAGATCAACTACCGCTTCCTGTTCGAGCACCTGGACCGCATCGGCTACCAGGGCTGGGTGGGCGCGGAATACAAGCCCAAGACCACCACTGAAGCCGGCCTGGGCTGGCTCAAGACGCACAACGCAATCTAAGGATGCACTCGGTCCCTGTAGGAGCGGCCTTGTGTCGCGATGGGCTGCGCAGCAGCCCCCGGCAATCGCTGAAATGACCGAAATCGTGGGGCCGCTTCGCGCCCCAATCGCGGCACAAGGCCGCTCCTACAAGGGCCAGGTCGCCTGCTCATACAAATACAAAGAGGCAGAACTCTCATGGCTAAAATCGGTTTCCTCGGCACCGGCATCATGGGCAAGCCCATGGCCCAGAACCTGCAAAAAGCAGGGCACAGCATCTTCGTTTCCACCCACCACGACGCCGCCCCGGCCGACCTGATCGCCGCTGGCGCCGTGGCCCTGGCCAACCCGAAGGAAGTGGCCCAGGAAGCTGAGTTCATCATCGTCATGGTGCCGGACACCCCGCAGGTCGAAGCGGTCCTGTTCGGTGAGAACGGTGTCGTCGAAGGTGTCGGCCCGAACAAGGTGGTGATCGACATGAGCTCGATCTCGCCCACTGCCACCAAGGCCTTCGCCGAGAAGATCAAGGCCACCGGCGCCGCCTACCTGGACGCCCCGGTATCCGGCGGCGAAGTCGGCGCCAAGGCCGGCACCCTGAGCATCATGGTCGGCGGCTGCCCGAAAGCCTTCGAGCGCGCCTTGGCGCTGTTCGAAGCCATGGGCAAGAACATCACCCGCGTCGGCGGCAACGGCGACGGCCAGACCGCCAAGGTGGCCAACCAGATCATCGTCGCCCTGAACATCCAGGCCGTCGGCGAAGCCCTGCTGTTCGCCGCCAAGAACGGCGCGGACCCGGCCAAGGTGCGCGAAGCGCTGATGGGCGGCTTCGCCTCGTCGAAGATCCTCGAAGTGCACGCCGAGCGCATGATCAAGGGCACCTTCGACCCGGGCTTCCGCATCAACCTGCACCAGAAGGACCTGAACCTGGCCCTGCAAGGCGCCAAGGAGCTGGGCATCAACCTGCCCAACACCTCCAACGCCCAGCAAGTGTTCAGCACCTGCGTGGCACTGGGCGGCGGCAACTGGGACCACTCGGCGCTGATCAAGGGCCTGGAGCACATGGCCAACTTCTCGATCCGCGACGACAAGTGATTTGAATCCGGGGGCTGCTGCGCAGCCCTTTCGCGACACAAGGCCGCTCCTACAGGCGGTACGCAATCCCCTGTAGGAGCGGCCTTGTGTCGCGATAGGGGCGCAAAGCGCCCCCAAGATCTCAGATTCAACACCGATGAACCTGCAACCACAGGCTCACCTGGTGACCCCGAGCAACACCCGCCCCTGGTTCGGCCTGCACGGAGGCAGTTCCAGGGGCGTTTTCGATTCTGCAGAACAACAATAACTGGGAGCCTGCCATGTCGGTCGATCCGCAAAAACTTCTCCGCGAGCTGTTCGACACAGCCATCGCCGCCGCCCACCCGCGCCAGGTCCTCGAACCCCACCTGCCCGCCGACCGTAGCGGTCGGGTCATCGTCATCGGCGCCGGCAAGGCCGCCGCCGCCATGGCCGAAGTGGTCGAGAAGAGCTGGCAGGGCGAGGTCTCGGGCCTGGTCGTGACCCGCTACGGCCACGGCGCCAACTGCCAGAAGATCGAGGTGGTCGAAGCCGCCCACCCGGTCCCCGACGCCGCCGGCCTGGCCGTGGCCAAGCGTGTGCTGGCCCTGGTCAGCAACCTCAGCGAAGACGACCGGGTCATCTTCCTGCTCTCCGGCGGCGGCTCGGCCCTGCTGGCCTTGCCAGCCGAAGGCCTGACCCTGGCCGACAAGCAGCAGATCAACAAGGTGCTGCTCAAGTCCGGCGCCACCATCGGCGAGATGAACTGCGTGCGCAAGCACCTCTCGGCGATCAAGGGCGGCCGCCTGGCCAAGGCCTGCTGGCCGGCCACCGTCTACACCTACGCGATTTCCGACGTGCCCGGCGACCTCGCCACGGTCATCGCCTCCGGCCCCACCGTGGCCGACCCGAGCACCTCGGCCGATGCCCTGGCGATCCTCAAGCGCTACGACATCCAGGCGCCGCAAGCGGTGCTCGACTGGCTGCACAACCCCGCCTCGGAAACCGTCAAGGCCGACGACCCGGCGCTGGCGCGCAGCCACTTCCAGCTGATCGCCCGCCCCCAGCAATCGCTCGAGGCCGCCGCGGTCAAGGCCCGCCAGGCCGGCTTCAGCCCACTGATCCTCGGCGACCTGGAAGGCGAGTCGCGCGAAGTGGCCAAGGTCCATGCCGGCATCGCCCGGCAGATCGTGCTGCACGGCCAGCCGCTCAAGGCGCCTTGCGTGATCCTCTCCGGCGGCGAGACCACCGTCACCGTGCGCGGCAACGGCCGTGGCGGGCGCAACGCCGAGTTCCTGCTCAGCCTTACCGAAAGCCTCAAGGGCCTGCCGGGCGTGCATGCCCTGGCCGGTGACACCGACGGTATCGACGGCTCGGAAGAAAACGCCGGCGCCTTCATGACCCCAAGCAGCTACACCCGCGCCGAAGCCCTGGGCCTGTCGGCCAGCGATGAGCTGGACAACAACAACGGCTATGGCTACTTCGCCGCCCTCGACGCGTTGATCGTCACCGAGCCGACCCGCACCAACGTCAACGATTTCCGCGCCATCCTGATCCTCGAGACTGCCCAATCATGACGCCTGATAAAAAAGTAAAGATCCTCGCCACCCTCGGCCCTGCGATCGAAGGCATCGACGACATCCGCCAGCTGGTCGAAGCCGGGGTGAACATCTTCCGCCTCAACTTCAGCCACGGCGAGCACGCCGACCACGCCCTGCGCTACCAGTGGATCCGCGAAGTCGAGCAGCAGCTCAACTACCCGCTGGGCATCCTCATGGACCTGCAAGGGCCGAAGCTGCGCGTGGGCCGTTTCGCCGACGGCAAGGTCCAGCTGCAACGCGGCCAGGCCCTGCGCCTGGACCTGGACAAGACCCCCGGCGACAGCCGCCGGGTCAACCTGCCGCACCCAGAGATCATCGCCGCTCTCGAGCCGGGCATGGACCTGTTGCTGGACGACGGCAAGCTGCGCCTGCGGGTCACCGCCAAGCACAGCGACGCGATCGACACCGAAGTGCTCAACGGTGGCGAGCTGTCCGACCGCAAGGGCGTCAACGTGCCGCAAGCGGTGCTCGACCTCTCCCCGCTCACCGAGAAGGACCGCCGCGACCTGGCCTTCGGCCTGGAGCTGGGCGTGGACTGGGTGGCCCTGTCGTTCGTCCAGCGCCCCGAGGACATCACCGAAGCGCGCCAGTTGATCGGTGACCGCGCCTACCTGATGGCCAAGATCGAGAAGCCTTCGGCGGTCGAGCAGTTGCAGGCCATCGCCGAGCTGTCCGACGCGATCATGGTCGCCCGTGGCGACCTGGGCGTGGAGGTGCCGGCCGAGAGCGTGCCGCAGATCCAGAAGCGCATCATCGGCACCTGCCGCCAGCTGGGCAAACCCGTGGTGGTGGCCACCCAGATGCTCGAATCGATGCGCTTCTCGCCGGCCCCGACCCGCGCCGAGGTCACCGACGTGGCCAACGCCGTGGCCGAAGGCGCGGACGCGGTGATGCTGTCGGCCGAGACCGCCTCGGGCGACTACCCGCTGGAAGCGGTGCAGATGATGAGCAAGATCATCCGCCAGGTGGAAAACGGCCCGGACTACCAGGCCCAGCTCGACGTCGGCCGGCCCAAGGCCGAGGCCACGGTGTCGGATGCCATCAGCTGCGCGATCCGCCGCATCAGCGGTATCTTGCCGGTGGCGGTGCTGGTCAACTACAGCGAGTCGGGGGCCTCGACCCTGCGCGCCGCCCGCGAGCGGCCACGGGCGCCGATCCTCAACCTGACGCCGAACCTGAACACCGCGCGGCGCCTGAGCGTGACCTGGGGCGTGCACTCGGTGGTCAACGACCGCCTGCGCCAGGTCGACGAGGTGGTCTCCACCGCATTGGAAATCGCCCAGGCCCAAGGCATGGCCAGCCGCGGCGACACCCTGCTGATCACCGCCGGTGTGCCTTTCGGCAAGCCGGGCTCGACTAACACCTTGCGGATCGAGACCTTGGTCTGAGATCGCCGGGGGCGCTCTGCGCCCCTTTCGCGACACAAGGCCGCTCCTACAGGGATCGCCCCCAGGCATGAATACACGATCCCTGTAGGAGCGACCTTGTGTCGCGATTGCAGGGCGCAGCCCTGCCCATACACCGATGCAAACGAACTGCGCAAAACCGAGCCCCAAAGAGGCCCACCGCTCCCCCACTCACCTTATCGACTGCCCATGTACACCAAGAATTTCATCAACCCGTGCCCCGACTGGGCCACGGCCTTGCTCAACGGCTTCAGCCAGGTGCTGCTGCTGCGCAACCCGTTGTGCGGCCTGTGCTGCCTGCTGGCGATCCTGCTGACCGCGCCGAACCTGGTCGGCGGCGCCCTGCTCGGGGCCCTGGCCGGCCTGCTCACCGCCCAGCGCCGCGGCTACGAACGCGCCGACCGCCAGGCCGGGCTGTACTGCTACAACGGCGTGCTCATCGGCCTGCTGATCAGCGCCGTGCTGCCCTGGTCGGCAATCCTGCCGCCGCTGATCATCGCCGCCGGCGGCCTGTCGAGCATGCTCACCCACCAGTGGCGCAAGCGCGGCGGCAAGCTGCTGATCGCCTACACCGCGCCCTTCGTGCTGCTCGGCTGGGCCGCCCTGCTGCTGGCCAGCCCCGCGGCCAACGGCCCGGTCGAGGCCGATGTGGCCTACGCCCTGCTGCGCGGGGTCGGGCAGATCTTCCTGCTGGACAAGCCCATGGCCGGCCTGCTGATCGTCATCGGCCTGTACCTCGCCAACCCCTATGCCGCCACCTGGGCCTTGATCGGCTCGGCCATCGGCGGCGGTATCGCCTTGCTGGCCGGTGAAACCCAGGCTGCCTGGCTGGGCCTGTATGGCTTCAACGCCGCGTTGGCCGCCCTGGCCTTCAGCCGCCAGGGCGAGAAACCCTGGGTGACCTTGCTTGCCATCGCCTGCGCCCTGCTGCTACAAGCGCTGTTCAACCTGCTGCCGATTGCCGGGCTGACCGCCCCGTTCGTGACCGCCTGTTGGTTGATGCACCTGGGCAGCCACCTGGCCCGGCTCAACCAGCGGCGCGACGCGCCTCGCTTGCACAGCTGAAACCCAACCCCTAGGCTCTGCCCATTCGCACAAGGGAACGAGCCCATGGACAACCCCGCGAGCCTGCGCGAGCGGCTCTACGTCATCGTCTTCCAGACCGACACCACGGCCGGAAGGCGCTTCGACAAGATTCTCCTGCTGATCATCCTGGCCAGCCTGGTCACGGTGATCCTCGACAGCATCGACGACGTGCACCAGAACTATGCCGGGCTGCTGGCCGGCATCGAGTGGGGCTTCACGGCGATTTTCCTCGCCGAGTACCTCACCCGCCTGTACTGCTCGCCCAAGCCGCTGCGCTACGCCTTCAGCTTCTACGGGCTGGTCGACCTGCTGGCGATCGTGCCGGGGATCATCGCCCTGTACTACAGCGACGCCCAGTACCTGCTGATCATCCGCGTGGTGCGCATGCTGCGGATCTTCCGCGTGCTCAAGCTCAGCCCCTACCTCAAGCAGGCCCACTACCTGCTGGCGGCGCTGCAGGGCAGCAAGCAGAAGATCATCGTGTTCCTGGTCAGCGTCTCGACCCTGGTCACCGTGTTCGGCACCCTGATGTACGTGATCGAAGGCCCCGAGCATGGCTTTACCAGCATCCCCAAGGGCATCTACTGGGCCATCGTCACCCTGACCACCGTGGGTTTTGGCGACATCGTGCCGAAGACCCCGCTGGGCCAGGTGCTGTCGTCGCTGGTGATGATCACCGGTTACTCGATCATCGCCGTGCCCACCGGCATCTTCACCGCCGAGCTGGCCAATGCCCTGCGCGGCGAGCAGTTGCAGCATGACTGCCCGACCTGCGCCAAGAAGCACCATGAGCACGGCGCGGCGTTCTGTTCGCGGTGTGGCAATGCGTTGTTTGCAAAGCCGTGAAGCGCTCGCCGGCAAGCCGGCCCCTGCGCTAGGAGCCGGCTTGCCGGCGAACAGGGCGACACCGACATAACCAAAGACCGTTTTGTTCTTTAGCCCGCGCAAAGCCACCCGCTATAGTCGCTGGCATATCGCCAACCCTTTGAACCAGAACAAGGAATTCGCCCCAGTGAAAAAACTGTTAAGTGCCTCGCTCCTGACCGCCGGCCTTGCCCTGGGCAACCTCGCCCAAGCCGCGCCCACCCTGCTCAACGTCTCCTACGACGTGATGCGCGACTTCTACAAGGACTACAACCCGGCGTTCCAGAAACACTGGCAAGCCGAGCACAACGAGAAGGTCAACGTGCAGATGTCCTTCGGCGGTTCGAGCAAGCAGGCACGCGCGGTGATCGATGGCCTGCCGGCCGATGTCATCACCATGAACATGGCCACCGACATCAACGCCCTGGTCGACAACGGCAAGCTGGTGCCGGACAACTGGGTCACGCGCCTGCCGAACAACAGCGCGCCGTTCACCTCGGCCACCGTGTTCATCGTGCGCAAGGGCAACCCCAAGGCGCTGAAGGACTGGCCCGACCTGCTCAAGGATGGCGTGCAGGTGATCGTGCCCAACCCCAAGACCTCGGGCAACGGCCGCTACACCTACCTCTCGGCCTGGGGCTACGTGCTCAAGCAGGGCGGTGACGAGGCCAAGGCCCGCGACTTCGTCGGCAAGCTGTTCAAGCAGGCGCCGGTGCTCGACACCGGTGGCCGCGCCGCCACCACCACCTTCATGACCAACCAGATCGGCGATGTGCTGGTCACCTTCGAGAACGAAGCGGAGATGATCGCCCGCGAGTTCGGCCGCGACCAGTTCGAGGTGGTCTACCCGAGCGTGTCGGCCGAGGCCGAGCCGCCGGTGAGCGTGGTCGACAAGGTGGTGGCCAGGAAAGGCACCCAGGCCGTGGCCGAGGAATACCTGAAGTACCTGTGGTCGCCGGCGGCCCAGGAAATTGCCGCCAACAACTACCTGCGCCCGCGTGACGCGACAGTGTTGGCCAAGTACACCGACCGCTTCCCGAAAGTGGATTTCCTCTCGGTGGAAAAAACCTTCGGTGACTGGCGCACCGTGCAGAAGACCCACTTCAACGACGGCGGCGTGTTCGACCAGATCTACACCGACAAGTAAGCCTCCTTCGCCAGCATTACCCGGCTCCTGCCCCTGTAGGAGCCAGCCTTGCTGGCGAACAGCCCGCCCTCAAGGCTGCTGGCGAAACACCAACGCCTTCAACCCACCTTCAGGGTCGGCATCGGCAAACTCCGGCGGGTTCGCCAACCGCTCGACGAACGCCAACCCCGGCGCCTGCTCGGCCATGCCATCGATCAAGAACTGCGGCCCGATCCCTGGATCGTTGACGCAGGCCAGCACCGTCCCCCCCTCGTGCAACAACTCCGGCAACCGCCGCAGGATCTTGGCGTAGTCCTGGGTCAGCACGAAGCTGCCGCGCTGGAAGGTCGGCGGGTCGATGATGATCAGGTCGTACGGCCCGTACTTGCGCACCTTGCCCCACGACTTGAACAGCTCATGCCCCAGGTACGCCACGCGCGAGGCGTCATGGCCATTGAGCCGATGATTGTCGCGCCCGCGCGACAGCGCCGACTTGGCCATGTCCAGGTTGACCACCTGCTCGGCGCCACCGGCAATCGCCGCCACCGAGAACCCACAGGTGTAGGCGAACAGGTTGAGCACCCGCTTGCCCGCCGCCTGCTCGCGCACCCAGCGCCGGCCATAACGCATGTCGAGGAACAGGCCGTTGTTCTGGCGCACGCCGAGGTCGAGCAGGTAGCGCAGGCCATCCTCGACCACCTCGCGCTGCTGGCAAGGTTCGCCGAGCAACCATTGGCCCGGGCTGTCGGGCAGGTAGCGGTGTTGCAGCAGCATGGCCTGGCCGGCCCACTGCGGGCGTTCGGCCAGGGCGCGCAGCATCGCCTCGAGTTCGGCCAACTGGCCCTCGGGCGGCTCGCGAAACAGCGCCACCAGCAGCACGCCATCAAGCCAGTCGACGGTGATCTGCTCCAGCCCCGGCCAGCAGCGGCCACGGCCATGGAACAGGCGACGGGTTTCGCTCGGGGCGGGGTCGAGGGCGGCGAGCAGGTGCTGCTCGAGGGTGACGATGGCTGGGCTCATGTAGGTCTTGGATCAGGCAAAAACGCCATTCTACCCGCTCGATACCGGCACTGGCCGCCATTGATGAACAGGATGAGTGGATTGGCGCCATTTTTGTCGCTTTTTTCCCAGCCAGGTACTGGGGATAGTGCCGCCCTCCCCTTTGCAAACGGAATTGCCCATGCGCCCGCTCAAGGTCGAATTTTTCCACGATGCCGTCTGTGCCTGGTGTTTCGTGCTGGCGCCACGCCTGCAAGCGCTGCAGGCCGAACTGAACCTGGACATCCAGCACCGCACCTTCATCCTGCAAACCAGCCGCGAGGCGATGATCGAGCGCTTCGGCTCGATGACCCAGGCCAAGCAGACCATCCTCGAGCACTGGCGCGCCTGCGCCGAGGCCGAAGACACCCCGCGCATCAATATCGAGGGCATGCGCCAACAGGCCTTCGACTACCCCACCGGCCTGCTCGCCGGCCTGGCCTGCCAGGCCGCCACGCTGCTGGCCGGCAACCCCGGCCACGCCAGGATGTTCGAACGCCTGCAAGAGGCGCACCTGGTGGAAAACCGCAATATCGGCGACCACGCCACGGTGCTGACCCTTGCCGAGGAAACGGGCCTGGACACCGCCGCATTCGCCTTGGCGTTCTACGAGCAGGGGCCGCAATTGCTGCACGACGAGCTGGCGCTGGGTCAGCGCCTGGGCATCCGTTCGGTGCCCAGCCTGGTGATCGACGGGCGCTACCTGGTATCAGGCGCCCTGGGCCTGGATGAGTTGCGCCAGGCCATCGCTCGCGTGCGCGAGGCGCAGTAGGCGGGCAGCCTCACGGCTCGGCGGGACACTGCTGCCGGCAACCCTGGCGCAGGGCCTGGGCCAGCCGCTGCACCTGTGGGCTATACCGATAGGCTTCTGGATAGCCTATGTACATCGGCACCTCGCGTGTCTGCTGGTGCTGCAGCTTGACCCGCCGCAAGCGCCCTTGGCGCAGCCCAGGGTTCACGCAGTGTTCCGGCAACCAGGCAAAACCCAGCCCCTGTTCGACAAAGCGTTCGGCGGTTGCCAGGCTGCTTACCGTCCAACGCTGGGAGGTACCCAGCCAACCGCTGTTTTGCGAGTGACGGATGCCAGAGTCGCGAATCACCACCTGGCGATGCGGCTTGATGTCATCCAGGCTCAGCTTGCCCTGCGCCAGGGCCAACGGATGCTCGGCGCCCGCCACGCAGACCAGGGTAATGTTCAGCAGCAGCTCCTGCACGTAACCCGCCGGCAGGCGGCTGGCGATGGCCAGTTCGACCTTGCCGTCCTCGAGCAGCTCGCACGCCCCGGAAAGCGCAGGTTCGTACAAACGGATGCGCTGATCCGGGTAGTCCTCGGCGAACGCCACCAGCGCCTGCTGCAGCACTTCGAGGGGGAACAATACATCCACTGCCAGCGCCTGTTCGCTGAACAATCCCGGCTGGTACTGGTTGGCCAGGTGCTCGAGCTTCTGCGCTGCGCCGAGCAGGTGCTTGGCCTGGGGCAACAGCGCCTGGCCCAGAGGGGTGAGCACGGCCTTGCGCCCCTCGATGACGAACAACTCCTGGCCGAGCAACTGCGCCATGCGGTTGACCGCGTGGCTGACCGCCGACTGCGACTTGAACAGGCGCTCACCGGCTTGCTGGAAGCCGCCGCATTCGACGGTGCAAACGAATGCCCGCCATTGTTCGAGACTGATTTTGGAGAACATCACGACTTCCTTGTTCTGGACGGCGACCGGTAACAGGCTGGACTTGGGGTTACTTTATGACATACCTACTATTGGATGCGGAAAAAGTCGCTTCATCGGTGAATACGCCCCTCCCCTTGATGAGAGGGGCTGCCAATCAGGCCTGTTCGACGACGCAAAAAGGACCAAAAAGGGGACAGATGGGCCTGTCCCATGGCAGCGGACGCCAAGAAGCTGGCTAATGAGCCAACTGCCTCAAGCCTTTTGCATATTCGTTCGG
>NZ_JAMYBV010000021.1:0-74450 GCF_024126635.1 Pseudomonas sp. VA159-2
CCTACAGCGCGGTACCCACGGGAGCAAGAACGGAGCGAGGGAACCCCGGAGCGAAGCGTAGGGGCCGGATGAATGGAGCGAGCGGTTTTTGCCTCCTTTTGCCCGCGTGCAAAAGGAGGTCGCCGTAAAGGCGAAAAGGTGACTGTGCGTCGATATAGCCAATAAATGCGCATATAACTTTCAAAACCCACGCTCTGAAATTAAAATTTAAATTCAAAGTCGGTCAACGTGGGTTCCTACAGGTGTAAACTGCGGCGGGTTACTTTGGCCGCAACACGCCGTCCGCGACCAAAGTATCCAAAGCCGTTGGCGCTCCATTCTTCGATCAAGATCAAGATTCAAATCGCGGCGGCATTTAGTTCTTCGCCTTCGAATGCCGCCAGCCCTGGTCAAAGAACGCAAACACCACGACCAACACCCCCGCCACCGCCAGGATCAACGTCACCCCATCGGTGGAGTGGGTCGCCGAACCCGCCACCAACGCCAACCCACCCAACGGCGCCAGTCCGCCCGCCACCGCGGTGCCCACCTCGCGCCCGGTGCCGAACCCGGACGAACGCGTCTGCGTCGGAAACTGCCGGCTGAGGAACGACCCCTGCGGGGCGAACATCATCGGCGCAAGAATCCCTGTGCCCACGGCAATGGCCACATAGATCAACAACGGCTCGCCAGTCGACAGCAAATGCAGGAACGGATACGCAAACAACGCCGACAGCACGCCACCGAGCATCAGCACTGTCTTGCTGCTCCACTTGTCGCACAACCAGCCAAAGAACGGCACGGCAAAGATCGCCACCAGGCTGGCCAAGGTCACCGACAGCGAGGTGACATGCGCCTCGACACCCTTGAACTGGGTCAGGTAGGCCAACGAGAACGTCTTGAAGATATAACTCAGGGCGTTGTAGCCCACGGCCACGAAGAACACCACCGCCAGCCCCTTGAGATCGTTCCTGAACAACAGCTTGAGCGGCGACACCTGCGGCTTGTCATCGGCCTGGCCCAGCTCCTTGAAGTCCGGCGTCTCCGGGATGCTCTTGCGCACCCACAGGCCCACCGCCACCAGGGCGATACTGGCGATGAACGGGATGCGCCAGCCGCCAGCCAGCAGGAACTCGTTGCCGTTCATGGTCAGCAGGTACACCGTCAGCGACGACAACAGCAGGCCCAGGTTCAGCCCCAGCGCCGGCCAGGCACCCTGGCTGCCGCGCTTGCCTTCGCTGGCGTGCTCATACGAGGTAACCGCCGCGCCCGACAGTTCGGCGCCAGCGCCCAGGCCCTGGATGATGCGGATGATCACCAGCAGGATCGGCGCCCAGATGCCGATCGTGGCGTAGCCGGGGATCAAACCGATCAGCATGGTGCACAGGCCCATCATGCAGAAGGTGATCACCAGCACGTGCTTGCGCCCGAAGCGGTCGCCCAGGTAGCCGAACAGCACGCCACCGAACGGACGGGCGATGAAGCCGATGGCGAAGGTGGAGAACGCCAGCAACGAGGCCACCGCCGGGTTGCTCGGGTCGAAGAAGACCTTCGAGAAGACGATCGCCGCCATGGTGGCGTACAAGTAGAAGTCATACCACTCCAGCATCGAGCCGAAGATGGTCGCCGCTGCCACCTTGCGCAGGCGCTTGCGTTGCTGTTCGGGGGTTTCGCTCGCGGCCAGGGCCGCCTCGTGTACCGACATGGGGTTTTCCTTGTTGTCTTTGTAATTGTGGGTGCAGCGGGTGGATCAGCGGGCCTTGAGGATCTTTTCGGCGATCATCTGGCCGATGGGGATGGCCGAGGTGGCGGCAGGTGACGGCGCATTGCACACATGCACCATGCGCGGGGTCTCGGCGAACAGGAAGTCATGCACCAGGCTGCCGTCGCGCATCACCGCCTGGGCGCGGATGCCGGCCTCATAAGGCAGCAGGTCCGCGACCTCGAGCGACGGGCAGTACTTGCGGCACTGCTCCAGGTAGCCGCGCTTGAACAGCGAGTTCTTCATCTCGCGCGTGCCGGAACCCAGGTTGTTCCAGAGGGTTTTCCAGAAGCCTGGGAAGCCTGCGTACTCGGCCACGTCGCGCCAGTTCACCGCGAACTTGCGGTAGTTCTCCCGGCCGAACCCGAGTACCGCGTTGGGGCCGACGGTGACGCTGCCGTCGATCATGCGGGTCAAGTGCACGCCGAGGAACGGCAGCTCAGGGTCGGGGATCGGGTAGATCAAGTGGTTGACGATCTGGTTCTTGCTGGCCGGCAGGCGGTAGTACTCGCCGCGGAAGGGGATGATCTGGTGGTCGATCTGCACCCCGGCCAGGCGCGCCAGGCGGTCGGACTGCAACCCGGCGCAGGCCACCAGCTGGCGAGCGCGCCAAGTGTGGCTGTCGGTGCCGATGGCGACGTGGTCGGCATGCTCCTGGATGGCGCGCACGGCGGTGCACAGCCGCACCTCGCCGCCGGCCTGGCGGATCACCTTGGCCATGGCGTCGCACACCTGGGTGTAGTCGACGATGCCGGTGGCATCGAGGAACAACGCGCCCTTGCCGACGATGTTCGGCTCCCGTTCGCGCAGGGCGCCGGCATCCAGGCGCTCGACTTTCAGGCCATTGTGCTGCGAGCGCTGGTACAGCGCCTGCATGCGCTGCACCTCCAGGTCGTTGGAGGCCACCAGCAGCTTGCCGCAGACCTCGAAGGCGATGCCATGCTCGCGGCAGAAGTCCTTGGTGGCCTGGGCGCCGCGCTTGCACAGCTCGGCCTTGAGGCTGCCCGGGGCGTAGTAGATGCCGGCATGGATCACGCCGCTGTTGTGGCCGGTCTGGTGGCGGCCGAGGCTGGCCTCCTTCTCGAGAATCAGCAACGAGGCGCCGGGACGCTGGGCGAGCAGGGCCATGGCAGTGGCGAGGCCGACGATGCCGCCGCCGATGATGCAGTAGTCGTAGGTCATGCAGTTGTACCTTGGAATTCTTGTCGGTGAATCTGCTTATCAGGTTGTCAGACTAACTAGTGCGCGTGAAAGCCTCGCCAGGCTGCGATGGGGTTTTCTCCGGGGTCAGTCGAGGGCGGGGAGGTCGAGTTTCAGGCGTTGCGCCGAGGCGCGCAGGTGCGCTTCGGCACAGGCCGCCGCCGCCTGGCGGTCGCCGGCGGCGATGGCCTGGTACAGCGCTCGGTGCTCGCGCAGGGCATCGGCCGAACCGCCCACCGCCGCAGTGGCGGAGTTTTCCCAGGCGGTGCGGCGCGCGGCGGCCAGCTGGCCGCCGAGGAAATCATGGAAGGCGACGAAATAGTCGTTCTTGCTGGCTTCGGCAATGGCACGGTGGAAGGCCACATCGGCGGCCGAGGCGCTGGCAAAGTCGCTGCGCGGGTCTTCCATGGTGCCCAGGGCCGCGTCCATGCGCTTGAGGTCGTCGGCGTCGCGGCGGCGGGCGGCGATGGCGGCGGCCTGGGTCTCGATCCACAGGCGCATCTCGAACATCTGCACCAGGTCCGGTGTGCGCCCCTGGCTGCCAGGGAAGCGGAATACCGTGCCGCTGGGGGTCTGTGAGATATACGAGCCGAGCCCGCGGCGGGCGATCAGCACCCCGTCGGCCTTGAGCTGGGCCACCGCCTCGCGTACCACCGAGCGACTGACGTTGAGCTGTTCGGCCAGTTGCTGTTCGGTGGGCAGGCGCGATTCGGCGGCCAGGCGGCCGGAATCGATTTCGGCGCGGATGGCGCCGACGACGCGTTCGACGAGGGTGTCGGGGCGCTGGAGCTCGAGCATGGACAAAGGTTCTTTCAAGTCAGGTTGTCAGACAATGCCTGTGTCGAGAGTGGCCTGTCAATGTCCCGAAGCCTTGCGCGCTCCCTGTAGGAGCGGCCTTGTGTCGCGAAAGGGCCGCATAGCGGCCCCGGTGATATCGGCTTGATGCACAAAATATGGGGGGCGCTACGCACCCCTTTCGCGACACAAGGCCGCTCCTACAAGGGGCGATGTCTTGGCTCAGAGCATGGACACGAACGTGCCGGTGCCGGCAAGGATATTGCGCAAGGTCAGCGCCACTTCCTCCAGGTCGGTCCCGGTACTGGTCAGGACGATTTCCAGCGACTCATCCCCCTTCAGCGCATCGCGATCCCCCGGCGCCACCTCGATCAACAGGCGCTCGGCGCTCAGGGTCACCTTCAGCCCGTCCAGGGTCGACGGCTCGTCGTCCAGGGTCAGGTCGACGGTGTCCTCGTCCGGGTAGCGGGTCAGCAGGAACATCTGCCCCTTGTCGCTGTGGCAGCACAGGGTCGCCATGTTGTCTTCCTCGTCGTCGCAAGGGGTGGCGAAGAGCAGGGCGGTTTTCAGTTGCATGGGGGTCGACCAGTGTCCGGGATGATGCGACGCATGCTACCGCGCTGTCTGGCACGCGGCCAGCGGTGCGTCGATAGAGCGCCCTGATCGGCGCTTCGCTACTTTCGATTGGACGCCCCGCTGCGCGGGCCCTAGGGTGGCGGCGTAGCGGCATGGGGCCGCGGATCGGGAGCGAAGGTGGCACACAGGAAGACGACAGCATCCAGCCAGTCGGACGAGGCCCCGTCGCATGGCGACGAGTTCACCGAGAGCCTGCGGGAACTGATGGGCTGGTACGGCAAGACCTATGTCGAGGTGATCGAGATCGCCGCCGCCGAACTGGCCCGGGGCCGCGCGCCGCTGCCCCAGGCCCCACCCAGCAAGCGCATTCACTGACCGCCACGGCGCAAGGGGAAATCTTGGAAGTCCGTCAGCAACAGCTGGTTCGTCATCTGCGCCAGCGCTTCGTCGCCTTGGTGGCGCTCTCCTGCTGTGCCTGGTTGGGCATGGCCGGGATGCTGGTGTTCGTCTGGCTGCACCGGGCGCAGCTGGGCATCGCTTCGTACGCCTGGTTTGTCGCCGGCGTGGTGCTGAGCCTGGCGTTGCTGCTATGCCTGGTGATCATCGCGGTGCGCCTGAAAACCACCATGCAGGTGCGTTCCAGGCTGCTGTCGCGGTTGGAGCATGCCTCGGGCCACGACGAACTGACCGGGCTGCTCAATCGCCGCGGTTTTGACTGCGCCCTGGCCCAGCAGCTGGAGGGGCGGCGCGCGTTCACCCTGCTGTACCTCGACCTGGACGGCTTCAAGCAGGTCAACGACGGCCACGGCCATGACCTTGGCGACCAGGTGCTGCGGGCCGTGGCCCAGGGCTGGGAGCGCACGTTGCGGGCCGGGGATGTGCTGGCGCGGCTGGGCGGCGATGAGTTCGTGCTGATCACCCAGGCCAGTGGCGCACAGGTCGATGCCTTGTGCGAGCGGCTGATCGCGGTGGCCGGGCTGGCCCTGGCCGAGGAACTGCCGGGGCTGCGCATTGGCGTCAGCATTGGCATCGCCGCCTGCCTGGGGCAGGGCTGTGAAGCCCGGCGCCTGCTGGCCAGCGCCGACAGCGCGATGCTCGCCGCCAAGGCCCAGGGCAAGTCGCGTTATCAGCGGGCGTTGTGCGAATCGTCCTGTTCGGCCAACTGAGGGGACACGTTCTGACCGAATATGTCGCAGGGCTGCAAGCCGTGGTGACCGCTCAGTCGTTAAGCTGCCCAGTCGATGGACACCCGTAAAGCCACCGCCATCCGGCTGTCGGCTTTGCAGATGCCCATCCCTGGAACAGATGGACGTGTCGCCACGTCCAACGCCTGGTTTACCGTCCGGCTGCTACGGGTTGGCTATCGTTGATCCGTACACGGCGCACGTACGCGACGCTTCACCTATAACAAAGCCCAAGCGGAGTACCACAGATGGCGTTCTTCACCGCAGCCAGCAAAGCCGACTTCCAGCATCAACTGCAAGCGGCCCTGGCGCAGCACATCAGCGAGCAGTCCCTGCCACAAGTGGCACTGTTCGCCGAGCAGTTCTTCGGCATCATCTCTCTGGACGAACTTACTCAGCGCAGGCTGTCGGACCTGGCCGGCTGCACGCTGTCCGCCTGGCGCATCATCGAGCGCTTCGACCCCCAGCACCCGCAAGTGCGGGTCTACAACCCCGATTACGAACGCCACGGCTGGCAGTCGACCCACACCGTGGTCGAGGTGCTGCACCACGACCTGCCGTTTTTGGTCGACTCGGTGCGCACCGAGCTCAACCGTCGCGGCTACAGCATCCACACCCTGCAGACCACCGTGCTCAGCGTGCGCCGCGGGGCCAAGGGCGAGCTGGTCGAACTGCTGCCCAAGGGCACCCAGGGCGAGGGCATTGGCCATGAATCGCTGATGTACCTGGAGATCGACCGCTGCGCCAACGCCGCCGAGCTCAGCACCCTGGCCAAGGAACTGGAACAGGTGCTGGCCGAAGTGCGCGGCGTGGTCGCCGACTTCGAGCCGATGAAGGCCAAGATCCGCGAGCTGCTGGAGCTGGTCGAGGGCAACGCCTTCGGCCCGGCGCAAAACGACAAGGCCGAGGTGAAGAGCTTCCTGGCGTGGCTGCTGGACAACCATTTCACCTTCCTCGGCTACGAGGAATTCACCGTCGAGGCCGACGCCGCCGGTGGCCACCTGGTCTACGACGAAGACTCGTTCCTGGGCCTGGCCCGCCTGCTGCGCGCAGGCCTGGGCGCCGACGACCTGCGCATCGAGGACTACGCCGTCGCCTACCTGCGCGAGCCGCGCCTGCTGTCGTTCGCCAAGGCATCGCAGCCGAGCCGCGTGCACCGCCCGGCCTACCCGGACTACGTGTCGATCCGCCAGATCGACCAGGACGGCAAGGTGGTCAAGGAATGCCGCTTCATGGGCCTGTACACCTCGTCGGTGTATGGCGAAAGCGTGCACACCATCCCCTACATCCGCGGCAAGGTCGCCGAGGTCGAGCGCCGCTCGCACTTCGACGCCAAGGCCCACCTGGGCAAGGAGCTGGCCCAGGTGCTCGAGGTGCTGCCGCGCGACGACCTGTTCCAGACCCCGGTCGACGAGCTGTTCAACACCGCCATGTCGATCGTGCAGATCCAGGAGCGCAACAAGATCCGCGTGTTCCTGCGCAAGGACCCGTACGGCCGCTTCTGCTACTGCCTGGCCTACGTGCCGCGCGAGATCTACTCCACCGAAGTGCGGCAGAAGATCCAGCAGGTACTGATGGAGCGGCTGAAGGCCACCGACTGCGAGTTCTGGACCTTCTTCTCCGAATCGGTGCTGGCCCGGGTGCAGCTGATTCTGCGGGTCGACCCGAAAAATCGCATCGACATCGACCCGCAGCAGCTGGAAAACGAAGTGATCCAGGCCTGCCGCTCGTGGCAGGACGACTTCTCGGCGCTGGTGGTGGAGAACTTTGGCGAAGCCCAGGGCACCAACATCCTCGCCGACTTCCCCAAGGGCTTCCCGGCCGGTTACCGCGAGCGTTTCGCCGCCCATTCGGCGGTGGTCGACATGCAGCATGTGCTGGGCTTGTCCGAAGCCAAGCCGCTGGCCATGAGCTTCTACCAGCCGTTGACCCAGCTCGGTGAGCGCCAGTTGCACTGCAAGCTGTACCACGCCGACACGCCGCTGGCGCTGTCGGATGTGCTGCCGATCCTGGAAAACCTTGGCCTGCGCGTGCTCGGCGAGTTCCCGTATCGGCTGCGCCACGCCAGTGGGCGCGAGTTCTGGATCCACGATTTCGCCTTCACCTACAGCGAAGGCCTCAACCTGGATATCCAGCAGCTCAACGACACCTTCCAGGACGCCTTCGTCCATATCGTCAAGGGCGACGCCGAGAACGACGCCTTCAACCGCCTGGTGCTGACCGCCGGCCTGCCATGGCGTGACGTGGCGCTGCTGCGCGCCTACGCCCGCTACCTCAAGCAGATTCGCCTGGGCTTCGACCTGGGCTACATCGCCAGCACCCTGAACAACCACACCGACATCGCCCGCGAGCTGACCCGGTTGTTCAAGACCCGCTTCTACCTGGCGCGCAAGCTCACCCAGGACGACCTCGACGACAAGCAGCAGCGCCTGGAGCAGGCGATCCTCACCGCCCTGGACGACGTCCAGGTGCTCAACGAGGACCGCATCCTGCGTCGCTACCTGGACCTGATCAAGGCCACCCTGCGCACCAACTTCTACCAGCCGGATGCGAACGGCCAGAACAAGTCGTACTTCAGCTTCAAGTTCAACCCCAAGCTGATCCCCGAGCTGCCGAAGCCGGTACCGAAGTTCGAGATCTTCGTCTATTCGCCACGGGTCGAGGGCGTGCACCTGCGCTTCGGCAATGTTGCCCGTGGCGGCCTGCGCTGGTCGGACCGCGAAGAAGACTTCCGCACCGAGGTGCTGGGCCTGGTCAAGGCCCAGCAGGTGAAGAACTCGGTGATCGTGCCGGTCGGCGCCAAGGGCGGCTTCCTGCCGCGACGCCTGCCACTGGGCGGTAGCCGCGACGAGATCGCCGCCGAAGGCGTGGCGTGCTACCGCATCTTCATCAGCGGCCTGCTCGACATCACCGACAACCTCAAGGACGGCGGCGTGGTGCCCCCGGCCAACGTGGTGCGTCACGATGACGACGACCCCTACCTGGTGGTGGCGGCGGACAAGGGCACCGCGACCTTCTCCGACATCGCCAACGGCATCGCCATCGACTACGGCTTCTGGCTGGGCGATGCGTTCGCCTCGGGCGGCTCGGCCGGCTACGACCACAAGAAGATGGGCATCACCGCCCGTGGTGCCTGGGTCGGCGTGCAGCGCCACTTCCGCGAGCGCGGCATCAATGTGCAGGAAGACCCGATCACCGTGGTCGGGGTCGGCGACATGGCCGGCGACGTGTTCGGCAACGGCCTGCTGATGTCCGACAAGCTACAACTGGTGGCCGCATTCAACCACCTGCACATCTTCGTCGACCCGAACCCGGACCCTGCCACCAGCTTCGTCGAGCGCAAGCGCCTGTTCGACCTGCCGCGTTCGGCCTGGAGCGACTACGACACCAGCATCATGTCCGAAGGCGGCGGGATCTTCCCGCGCAGTGCCAAGAGCATCGCCATCAGCCCGCAGATGAAAGAGCGCTTCGCCATCGAGGCCGACCGCCTGACCCCCACCGAGCTGCTGCACGCGTTGTTGCAGGCGCCGGTGGACCTGCTGTGGAACGGCGGTATCGGTACCTACGTCAAGGCCAGCAGCGAAAGCCACGCCGATGTCGGCGACAAGGCCAACGACGCCTTGCGCGTCAACGGCAACGAACTGCGCTGCAAGGTGGTGGGCGAGGGCGGCAACCTCGGCATGACCCAGCTCGGCCGGGTCGAGTTCGGCCTGCATGGCGGCGCCACCAACACCGACTTCATCGACAACGCCGGTGGCGTGGACTGCTCCGACCACGAGGTCAACATCAAGATCCTGCTCAACGAAGTGGTGCAGGGTGGCGACATGACCGAGAAGCAGCGCAACCAGCTGCTGGGCAGCATGACCGACGAAGTCGCCGGCCTGGTGCTGGGCAACAACTACAAGCAGACGCAGGCGTTGTCGCTGGCGGCGCGCCGCGCCCGCGAGCGGATCGCCGAATACAAGCGCCTGATGGCTGACCTCGAGGCCCGTGGCAAGCTGGACCGCGCCATCGAGTTCCTGCCCACCGAGGAGCAGTTGGCCGAGCGCCTGGCCGCCGGCCAGGGCCTGACTCGCGCGGAACTGTCGGTGCTGATCTCCTACAGCAAGATCGACCTCAAGGAGCAACTGCTCAAGTCGCTGGTGCCGGACGACGACTACCTGACCCGCGACATGGAGACTGCCTTCCCGCCGTCGCTGGTCAGCAAGTTCGCCGACGCCATGCGCCGCCACCGCCTCAAGCGCGAGATCGTCAGCACCCAGATCGCCAACGACCTGGTCAACAACATGGGCATCACCTTTGTCCAGCGCCTGAAGGAGTCGACCGGCATGAGCCCGGCCAACGTGGCGGGTGCCTACGTGATCGTGCGCGACATCTTCCACCTGCCGCACTGGTTCCGCCAGATCGAGGCCCTGGACTACCAGGTTCCAGCCGAGATCCAGCTGACCCTGATGGACGAGCTGATGCGCCTGGGCCGCCGTGCGACCCGCTGGTTCCTGCGCAGCCGGCGCAACGAGCAGGATGCCGGGCGTGACGTGGCCCACTTCGGGCCGAAGATCGCCCAGTTGGGCCTGAAGCTCGACGAGCTGCTCGAAGGCCCGACCCGCGAGCGCTGGATGGTTCGCTACCAGGGCTTCGTCGAGGCCGGTGTGCCCGAGCTGTTGGCGCGCATGGTGGCGGGGACTACCCACCTGTACACCCTGCTGCCGATCATCGAGGCCTCGGATGTCACCGGCCACGACCCGGCGCAGGTGGCCAAGGCGTTCTTCGCCGTGGGCAGCTCGCTGGACCTGACCTGGTACCTGCAGGAAATCAGCAACCTGCCGGTGGAGAACAACTGGCAGGCCCTGGCTCGCGAGGCGTTCCGCGACGATATCGACCTGCAGCAAAGGGCGATCACCATCTCGGTGTTGCAGATGGCCGATGCGCCGGACGACATGGACGCTCGCGTGGCCCTGTGGTGCGAGCAGCACCGGGTGATGGTCGAGCGCTGGCGCGCCATGCTCGACGACCTGCGCAACGCCACCGGCACCGACTATGCGATGTACGCGGTGGCCAACCGCGAGCTGGTCGACCTGGCGATGAGCGGGCAGGCGACGGTGGTGCCGTCCTGATCTTCGCGCTGAAATGAAAAAGCCCCGGCAGTAATGCCGGGGCTTTTCATTTGGCGCTTGCGCAGTCTCTGTAGGAGCGGCCTTGTGTCGCGAAAGGGCTGCACAGCAGCCCCGGCAATATCCGATTGAGGCACAAATCATGGGGGCGCTTCGCACCCCTTTCGCGACACAAGGCCGCTCCTACAGGGACCGCGCAGGCCTTGAGGGTTATGCAGGTCTACTTGAACCGCCGCTCCACGCCTTTTTCCACGAGGATCTTCGCCGAAATCTCTTCCACCGAAAAATGCGTGGAATTGATGTTGGGAATGTTCTCGCGGCGGAACAGGTTCTCCACCTCGCGCACTTCGAACTCGCATTGGGCGAAGCTCGAATAGCGGCTGTTGGGCTTGCGCTCGTGGCGAATGGCGGTCAAGCGGTCAGGGTCGATGGTCAGGCCGAACAGCTTGTTGTGGTGCTTCTTCAGCACCGCTGGCAGTTGCAGGCGCTCCATGTCGTCCTCGGTCAGCGGGTAGTTGGCCGCGCGGATGCCGAACTGCATGGCCATGTACAGGCAGGTCGGCGTCTTGCCGCAGCGCGACACGCCCACCAGGATCAGGTCGGCCTTGTCGTAGTAGTGGGTGCGCGCGCCATCGTCGTTGTCCAGGGCGAAGTTGACCGCCTCGATGCGCTCCATGTAGTTGGAGTTGCCGCCGATGGAGTGGGATTTGCCCACGGAATACGACGAATGGGCGGTCAATTCTTGCTCGAGCGGGGATAAAAACGTGGAAAAGATGTCGATCATGAAGCCATTGGACGTGGCCATGACCTCACGGATGTCCTGGTTGACGATGGTGTCGAAAATGATCGGACGCACCCCGTCGCGCTCGGCCGCGGCGTTGATCTGCTGGACCATGGCCCGGGCCTTGTCCAGCGTGTCGATGTAGGGGCGCGTGAATTTATTGAACGGAATGCTCTCGAATTGTGCGAGCAGGCTCTGGCCCAGCGTTTCTGCAGTGATGCCGGTACCGTCGGAGATGAAGAACGCGGTTCGTTTCATTTGCACCTGGGGGCCTTAAGCTGCCGAAGATTTCTGGATATGATAGGTTCGGTTTGCCGAACGCGGTTGCTCGGCATTCTCACTTATTTTCCAGGTCCAGGCCACAAGCGTCCGGCCCAGTCATTCCGGCAGGCGGGCGCCCTTGAGCTTTTCCAATACAGTTAGTGGAGAGATCACCTTGGTAGAGTACGTAGTTTCCCTCGATAAGCTCGGCGTCCATGATGTAGAGCATGTGGGGGGCAAGAACGCATCCCTGGGCGAGATGATCAGCAATCTTGCCGGTGCCGGCGTCTCGGTGCCGGGCGGCTTTGCCACTACGGCTCAGGCGTACCGTGACTTCCTCGAACAGAGTGGCCTGAACGAGCGCATCCACGCCGCGCTCGACGCACTGGACGTCGACGACGTCAACGCCCTGGCCAAGACCGGCGCACAGATCCGCCAGTGGGTGATGGAGGCCGAGTTCCCGGCTCGCCTCGATTCGCAAATCCGTACCGCCTTCGCCGAGATGTCCAAGGGCAACGACAACATGGCCGTTGCCGTGCGCTCGTCGGCCACCGCCGAAGACCTGCCGGACGCCTCCTTCGCCGGCCAGCAGGAGACCTTCCTCAACATCCGCGGCGTCGATAACGTCATCCGCGCGGCCAAGGAAGTCTTCGCCTCCCTCTTCAACGACCGCGCCATCGCCTACCGCGTGCACCAGGGCTTCGACCACAAGCTGGTCGCCCTGTCCGCTGGCGTGCAGCGCATGGTCCGCTCCGAAACCGGCACCGCCGGGGTGATGTTCACCCTCGACACCGAGTCGGGCTTTCGCGACGTGGTGTTCATCACCGGCGCCTACGGCCTGGGCGAAACCGTGGTGCAGGGCGCGGTCAACCCGGACGAATTCTACGTCCACAAGCAGACCCTGCAAGCCGGGCGCCCGGCGATCCTGCGCCGCAACCTGGGCAGCAAGGCGATCAAGATGGTCTACGGCGACGAAGCCAAGGCCGGTCGTTCGGTCAAGACCGTCGAGGTCGACCGCGCCGAGCGCGCGCGCTTCTGCCTGAGCGACGACGAAGTCAACGAGCTGGCCAAGCAGGCGATGATCATCGAGCAGCACTACCAGCGGCCGATGGACATCGAATGGGCCAAGGACGGTGACGATGGCAAGCTGTACATCGTCCAGGCCCGTCCCGAGACCGTGAAGAGCCGCGCCAGCGCCAATGTCATGGAGCGCTACCTGCTCAAGGAAAAGGGCACCGTGCTGGTCGAAGGCCGCGCCATTGGCCAGCGCATCGGTGCTGGCAAGGTCCGCGTGATCAACGACGTATCGGAAATGGACAAGGTCCAGCCCGGCGACGTGCTGGTCTCGGACATGACCGACCCGGACTGGGAGCCGGTGATGAAGCGCGCCAGCGCCATCGTCACCAACCGTGGCGGACGTACCTGCCACGCGGCGATCATCGCCCGTGAGCTGGGCATCCCGGCGGTGGTCGGTTGCGGCAACGCCACCCAGGTGCTCAAGGACGGCCAGGGCGTCACCGTGTCCTGCGCCGAAGGCGACACCGGCTTCATCTTCGAGGGCGAGCTGGGCTTCGACATCAAGCAGAACTCGGTCGATGCCATGCCGGAGCTGCCATTCAAGATCATGATGAACGTCGGCAACCCGGACCGCGCCTTCGACTTCGCCCAGTTGCCCAACGCCGGGGTCGGCCTGGCGCGCCTGGAATTCATCATCAACCGCATGATCGGCGTGCACCCCAAGGCGCTGCTGAACTACGCCGGGCTGCCGCCGGAGCTCAAAGACAGCGTCGACAAGCGCATTGCCGGCTACGACGATCCGGTCGGCTTCTATGTCGAGAAGCTGGTCGAAGGCATCAGCACCCTGGCCGCGGCCTTCTACCCGAAAAAAGTCATCGTGCGCCTGTCGGACTTCAAGTCCAACGAGTACGCCAACCTGATCGGCGGCAAGCTCTACGAGCCGGAAGAAGAAAACCCGATGCTGGGCTTCCGCGGTGCCTCGCGCTACATCAGCGAGTCGTTCCGCGACTGCTTCGAGCTCGAGTGCCGTGCGCTGAAGCGCGTGCGCAACGAGATGGGCCTGACCAACGTCGAGATCATGGTGCCGTTCGTGCGCACCCTGGGCGAGGCCAGCCAGGTCGTCGACCTGCTTGCCGAGAACGGCCTGGCCCGCGGCGATAATGGCCTGCGCGTGATCATGATGTGCGAGCTGCCATCCAACGCGCTGCTGGCCGACGAGTTCCTGGAGTACTTCGACGGCTTCTCCATCGGTTCCAACGACCTGACCCAGCTGACCCTGGGCCTGGACCGCGACTCCGGCATCATCGCCCACCTGTTCGACGAGCGTAACCCGGCGGTCAAGAAGCTGCTGGCCAACGCCATCGCCGCGTGCAACAAGGCCGGCAAGTACATCGGCATCTGCGGCCAGGGCCCGTCGGACCACCCGGACCTGGCCAAGTGGCTGATGGAGCAGGGGATCGAGAGCGTGTCGCTGAACCCGGACTCGGTGCTCGAGACCTGGTTCTTCCTGGCCGAAGGCCAGGGCGCGGCCTGATGTACTGATCAGGGGCGCGTGCAGCGCCCCTGTATCGAATCGTGGGAGCGGGCTTGCCCCGCGATGGCGTCAGCGCTGACACTAGTGTCACCTGGCCTGATGCCATCGCGGGGCAAGCCCGCTCCCACGTTTTTATCTCCTAGAAGTGCGTGACCCATGCAAAGCAGCAGCACCCAATTTCCCGTCGCGTTGCTCAGCGCCGAGCGCCGCGGCGACCTCAGCGAAGACGTCTACCGGATCAAGGCCGGCAACAGCCCGGACCCGAGCGTCGAGTTGGCCGTCACCCGCCTGGGGCTGGCCGACCAGGGCCGCGCCCAGGGCGTGCCGGTCGTTCTTGTGCATGGCAGTTTTTCCAACCGGCGCTTCTGGTATTCGCCCAAGGGCATCGGCCTGGGCGCCTACCTGGCTCGCGCCGGGTTCGATGTCTGGATCCCCGAGATGCGCGGCCACGGCCTGTCGCCGCGCAACCGCGAATGGCGGCAGAACCGTGTGGCCGACTATGCGCGCTACGACCTGCCGGTGATCGCCGCGTTCGTCCAGGAGCAGGCCGGGCAGGCGCCGCACTGGGTTGGCCATTCCCTCGGTGGCACCACCCTGGCGGCAGCCTTGGGCAGCGGTTGCCTGGCGCCCGGGCAGGTGGCCAGCGCGGCCTTCTTCGGTACCCAGGTCAGCCGGGTGTACTGGCCGTTGAAGGTGCCGCCGGTGGAGTGGGGCGCGCGTCTGCTGCTCAAGCGTTTCGCGCAGATTTCCGGTTCGCGGCTCAAGCGCGGCCCCGAGGACGAGCCGATTGGCCTGGCCCTGGAAAGCCTGCGCTGGAATGGCTTGTTCGGTCGCTTCGGCGACAAGGACCGCGACTGGTGGGCGGGGCTCGCCGACGTGGCGCTGCCGGTGCTGGCGGTGGCTGGCGCCGGGGACTTCCAGGACCCGGTGTGGGCCTGCCGCAAACTGTTCGACCAGTTGGGCGGCGACAGCAAGCAGTTCCTGCGCCTGGGGCGCGAGGAGGGCTTCGAGGCTTTCGGGCATGTCGACATGCTGGTCAGCAAGGCCGCCCAGGCCCAGGTCTGGCCGTTGGTGGAGCGCTGGTTGCGCGATCCGCTGTTGCCGGTGCATGCCTCGACCGTGGTGATGGCGCCGGTGCCCGCCAATTGAAGGTGCGTCCCATCGCGGGGGCGGGCGATAAAAATGCCATGACCCACCGGTCTCGGATGACTGCCAGCCCTCCTGCGGTGTAGCCTTGCTGGCACACCCGCTTTCGTTGTGACTGACAGGAGTTTCCCATGCAGCATTACGTAACGCCCGACCTGTGCGACGCCTACCCGGACCTGGTGCAGGTGCTCGAACCCATGTTCAGCAACTTCGGTGGCCGTGATTCGTTCGGCGGCCAGATCGTCACCATCAAGTGCTTCGAGGACAACTCGCGGGTGAAGGAGCAGGTCGAGCTCGACGGCAGGGGCAAGGTCCTGGTGGTCGATGGCGGCGGCTCGCTGCGCCGCGCGCTGCTGGGTGACATGCTCGCCGAAAAGGCCGCCAAGAACGGCTGGGAAGGCCTGCTGATCTACGGCTGC
Source organism: Pseudomonas sp. VA159-2 (assembly GCF_024126635.1). Classification (NCBI taxonomy): domain Bacteria; kingdom Pseudomonadati; phylum Pseudomonadota; class Gammaproteobacteria; order Pseudomonadales; family Pseudomonadaceae; genus Pseudomonas; species Pseudomonas sp. VA159-2. The sequence continues at coordinate 15,766 of NZ_JAMYBV010000021.1, forward strand.
GTGCGTGATGTCGATGTGCTGATCCAGACCGATGTCGGCGTGCAGGCCCTGGCCAGCCACCCGATGAAGACCGACAAGCGCGGCATCGGCGACCTCGACGTGGCGGTGACCTTCGCTGGCGTCACCTTCCGCCCGGGTGAGTACCTGTATGCCGACAACAACGGTGTGATCGTCTCGCCAAGCCCGCTGAAAATGCCTGAATGACGCGTTGCCCGCTGATGGAGCTTTGATGTTCGAGGAAGACAACGCGCAATGGGGGCTGGTGCATGCCCTGGTGCTCGACGGCAAGGGCGGCGCGCGTTCGATCGCCCGTACCGAACTGGACGGCCTGCAATTGCAGGCCGAGGAAAGCCTCTGGCTGCACTGGGACCGCAGTCACCCGCAAACCCGTGGCTGGCTGCTGCATGACAGTGGCCTGAGCGAGTTCGCCTGCGACCTGCTGCTGGAGGAGAACACCCGTCCGCGTCTGTTGCAGATGGCCAACGAACAGATGCTGCTGTTCCTGCGCGGGGTCAACCTCAACCCCGGGGCCGAGCCCGAGGACATGGTCTCTGTGCGTATCTTCGCCGAGGCGCGGCGGGTCATCTCGCTGCGCCTGCGGCCCTTGCGCGCCAGTGACGAGGTGCTCCAGCAGCTAGACGAGGGCAGGGGGCCTAAATCGGCCGCCGAGCTGCTGTTGCTGATGGCCGAGTTGCTCACCGAAAAGGTCCAGGCTCTGGTCAGCGACCTGTCGGAAGCGGTCGATGTAGAGGAAGAGAAGGTAGAGTCCGACGAACGGTATGCCCCGGAACAAGGCAGCCTGCAGCAGATCCGCCGCCGCGCCGCTGGCTTGCGCCGTTTCCTCGCCCCGCAGCGGGATATCTATGCCCAGTTGTCGCGCAACAAGTGCAGCTGGTTCGCCGACCCCGACAGCGACTACTGGAACGAATTGAACAACAGCCTGATCCGTTACCTCGAGGAGCTCGAGCTGGCCCGCGAGCGCGCCGCGCTGGTGCTGGAGAGCGAGGACCGGCGCCGCAGCGAGCGGATGAACCGGACCATGTACCGCTTTGGCATCATCACCTGCATCTTCCTGCCCATGAGCTTCATCACCGGGCTGCTGGGCATCAATGTCGGCGGTATTCCGGGCGCCGACAGCCCCTATGGCTTCTTGTTCGCCAGCTTGATCGTGCTGGGGCTGGCGGTTGGGCAGTGGTTGCTGTTCCGGCGGTTGCGGTGGGTTTGACATCGAAGGGGCTGCTGCGCAGCCCATCGCGACACAAGGCCGCTCCTACAGGGATCGCGCTTGCCTGTGGGAGCGGCCTTGTGTCGCGATGGACTGCGCAGCGGCCCCTGAGTCGTGGCCAGCTGAGGCAATTTGAAACATTCGTCCCAGTGGCAGGTGTGACCCGTCGTCACCAGCCCTCGTCTTTGACTGACATTGCGCGAGGTGCCCATGCACGATCCGTTTGAAGAATCCTTGCGCGACCTGCTCAAGGCGTCGCCGTCCGGCGAGACCCGCGACGACGCCGCCTGCCTGGGTCGCGTGCTCAAGACCGCCAACCGCCAGGTTGGCGCGGGCGATCTGTTCAGCTTGCTTGGCCGTTGGAGCCAGGCGCTGCTGATCGCCGTGAACAATGGCTCGGCGCATGTCGCGCCGGTGCGTCGCAACTCTACCCGCAAGCCTGCCGCCGGCAGCAAAGCAGATAAGGCCGATTGAATATGGAACTCGATCTCTGGACCCAGAGCCTGGTCACCGCCATGACTGCCCTTTGGACCAAGGTGGCGAACTTCATCCCCAACCTGTTCGGCGCGCTGGTCGTGGTGCTGCTCGGTTTCGTCGTGGCCAAGCTGCTCGACACCCTGTTGTCCAAGGTGCTGGCCAAGTTCGGCCTGGACCGCCTGATGAGCGGCACCGGCTTGACCAAGATGCTCGCCCGGGTGGGTATCCAGGTGCCGATCTCGACCCTGATCGGCAAGATCGTATACTGGTTCGTGCTGTTGATCTTCCTGGTCTCGGCCGCGGAATCCCTGGGCCTTGAGCGGGTCTCGGCGACCCTCGACATGCTCGCCCTGTACCTGCCCAAGGTATTCGGCGCGGCGCTGGTGCTGCTGGCTGGCGTGCTGCTGGCGCAGTTGGCCAACGGCCTGGTGCGCGGCGCCGCCGAAGGTATCGGCCTGGAATACGCCGCTGGCGTCGGGCGGATCGTCCAGGGCCTGGTGATCATCATCAGCATCTCGGTGGCGATCAGCCAGCTGGAGGTCAAGACCGACCTGCTGAACCACGTGATCGTCATCGGTTTGATTACCGTTGGTCTGGCCGTTGCCCTGGCGATGGGCCTGGGCAGCCGGGAAATCGCCGGGCAGATCCTGGCCGGGATCTACGTGCGCGAGTTGTACCAGGTCGGCCAGCAAGTGCGCATTGGCGAGGTCGAGGGGCACATCGAGGAGATCGGCACGGTCAAGACCACCGTGCTGACCGATGAGGGTGAACTGGTGTCGCTGGCCAATCGCGAGCTGCTCGAGCAGCGCGTGAATAGCCGCTAACCGCACAAAAGCTGTTAATGTATGCCGCCGCGAAATCGGCCCACGGGGCCGAGCGGCGACATTGACCTGACTGTCGGCCAGATCCGTTTTGAATAAAGTTCATTCGCCGCCCATGCGCTATGACCCCCGAGAGCTCACCGACGAGGAGTTGGTGGCGCGTTCGCATGAGGAGCTGTTTCACGTTACCCGCGCCTATGAGGAGCTCATGCGGCGCTACCAGCGCACGCTGTTCAACGTCTGCGCAAGGTACCTGGGAAACGACCGGGATGCCGATGATGTCTGTCAGGAGGTCATGCTCAAGGTGCTCTACGGGTTGAAGAACTTCGAGGGCAAGTCCAAGTTCAAGACCTGGCTCTACAGCATTACCTACAACGAATGCATCACCCAGTACCGCAAGGAGCGTCGCAAGCGCCGATTGATGGATGCCCTGAGCCTGGACCCTGTCGAAGAGGCGTCCGAGGACAAGGCACCGAAGCCGGAGGAGAAAGGCGGGCTGGACAAGTGGCTCGTGCATGTGAACCCGATCGACCGGGAAATCCTGGTGCTGCGTTTTGTCGCAGAGCTGGAATTCCAGGAGATCGCCGACATCATGCACATGGGCCTGAGCGCCACGAAAATGCGCTACAAGCGTGCGCTCGACAAGCTTAGAGAGAAATTTGCAGGGGTGGCTGAAACTTAGTCGCCTGCAAATACCTCTAACCAACCGGCAAGTTCTGCTAGACTTGCCGTCGAGTTGTCCCCCGGATGTTGGTGGGACCGCTTAACTATCACCAGATGGGGATTTAACGGATGAAATTGAAAAACACCTTGGGCCTGGCCATTGGTTCGCTCGTAGCCGCCACCTCGATTGGCGCTATGGCACAAGGCACCGGCGCTGTAGAAGTCGAAGGCTTCTACAAGAAAGAATTCTTCGACAGCCAGCGTGACTTCAAGAACGACGGCAACCTGTTCGGCGGCTCGATCGGTTACTTCCTGACCGACGACGTTGAACTGCGTCTGGGTTACGACGAAGTCCACAACGCCCGTGGCGACGACGGCAAGAACATCAAGGGCTCGAACACCGCCCTGGACGCTGTCTACCACTTCAACAACCCGTACGACGCCATCCGTCCGTACGTGTCGGCTGGTTTCTCCCACCAGTCGCTGGGCCAGACCGGCCGTGGTGGTCGTAACCAGTCCACCTTCGCCAACGTTGGCGCTGGCGCCAAGTGGTACATCACCGACATGTTCTACGCCCGTGCCGGCGTCGAAGCCCAGTACAACATCGACCAGGGCGACACCGAGTGGGCCCCGAGCGTTGGTATCGGCCTGAACTTCGGCGGTAGCCCGAAGCAAGCCGAAGCCGCTCCGGCTCCTGTTGCCGAAGTCTGCTCCGACAGCGACAACGATGGCGTCTGCGACAACGTCGACAAGTGCCCTGACACCCCAGCCAACGTTACCGTTGACGCTGATGGCTGCCCGGCTGTTGCCGAAGTCGTTCGCGTTGAGCTGGACGTCAAGTTCGACTTCGACAAGTCGGTCGTCAAGCCAAACAGCTACGGCGACATCAAGAACCTGGCTGACTTCATGAAGCAGTACCCACAGACCACCACCACCGTGGAAGGTCACACTGACTCCGTCGGCCCAGACGCTTACAACCAGAAGCTGTCCGAGCGTCGTGCCAACGCTGTCAAGCAGGTCCTGACCCAGCAGTACGGCATCGAATCGAGCCGTGTTGACTCGGTTGGCTACGGTGAGACCCGTCCGGTCGCCGACAACGCCACCGACGCTGGCCGCGCCGTTAACCGTCGCGTAGAAGCTCAGGTAGAAGCCCAGGCCAAGTAATTGGTTTGATGCTTCACGAAAAACCCGGCCTCGGCCGGGTTTTTCTTTGCCTGCGATTTCTCCAGAGAGACCTCACCCCTTTGTAGGAGCGGCTGCTCCTACAGGGCGGGTAGGGGGCTCAGTGCTTGAGCACTATCAGCAGCAACACCAGATTCAACAGCAGCGACAGCAACCCAATCGTGCGCCATACCTTCAACGGCTCGCGCTCCAGCAACGGCCGTGGCCGCTCGGCCAGTTCCTGGCGATCTCCCCGCTCCAGCAACAGCAACCACTGCTCGGCGGTCTCGAAACGCAGTGCGGGGTTGGCGGTTACCGCCTGCTCGAGGTTGCGCTGCAACCATTCCGGCAGGTCGGGACGATAGCGCCCGGCATTGACCGGGTTGCCGAAGCGCGGGCGCTGGAAGGCCTCCACTTCGCCATAGGGGTAATGGCCGGTCAGCAGGTGATAGAGCGTCACGCCGACGGCATACAGGTCCTGGCGCGGGCTCGGCGGCGCGCCGTCGAAGGCTTCCGGCGCCAGGTAGGAAGGTGTGCCAGGCAGGGCGTGGGGTTGGTCTTCGGACAGCCCCGGACAATAGGCCAGGCCGAAGTCCAGCAGGCGCAATTGGCCATCGTCGCCCAGGTGCAGGTTTTCCGGCTTGATGTCGCGGTGCAGCAAGTTGCGCCGGTGCAGTGCGCCAACCGCCTGCAGCAGCTGGCGAGCGATTTCCAGCCATTGCGCCAGGGGCAGTGGGCCATGGGCTTCGAGCTGGGCGGCGAGGGTCGTGCCGGCATATTCGCGCATCAGGTAGTACAGGTACTGGCGCTGGCTGGCCGGATGGGCTTCGGGGAAATGGCGGCCGGCAACCCGGCGCAGGAACCACTCTTCCAATAGCAGGCCCTGGACGGCCCCGGTTTCGTGTTCACGGCCTGGCGGCAAGGTCTTCAGCAACCAGGGCTGGCCTTGCTGATCGCGCACCCGATAGAGCAACGACTGTCGGCTCTGGGCCAGTAGCCCTTGTACGTGCCAGCCATCGATCCGCTGGCCTTCGCGCAGTGCGCCAGGCAGGGGCCACTGCCCCAGTTGCGCCAGGGTATCGCCGAGGTTGCTTGCGCCCAACTGCTCGACCTGCACCAGCAGGGCGCTGGCGTTGTCCTGGCTGCCGCTGTGGTGGGCGGTGGCCACCAGGGTGTCGGCGGCGTCCTGCAGGTCGGCTTGCTCACGCAGGATCGCCTGGATGCGCTGGTCGCCGACACTGGCCCAGACACCATCGCTGAGCAGCAGGTAGCATTCGCCCTCGTGCAGCTCGCCATCCAGGTAGTCGACCAGCAGGTGCTGGTCCAGGCCCAGCGCTCGCTTGAGCACATGCTGCATGCCGGGCTGGTCCCACACGTGGTCTTCGCTCAGGCATTGCAGGTGCCCGGCATGCCAACGGTAGACCCGGCAGTCGCCGACATGGGCGAGGGTAAAGCGTCGTCCACGCAGCACCAGGGCGCTGAGGGTGGTCAACAGTGGCTGGCCGTTGCCCTGGGCGCGCAGCCAACGGTTCTGCGCGCTGAGCAGGCGGTCCAGGGCCTGGGCCACGCCCCAGGTGGCGGGGGTGGCGTAGTAGTCCAGGGCCAGGGCCTGCAAGCTGGCCCGCGCCGCCAGGCCGCCGTCGGCGCACTGGCTGACGCCGTCGGCGAGCGCGCACAGGTAGCCCTTGCTGGCCGCCAGCTCTGGGGCGGGGGTGACCAGGCGCAGGGCGTCCTGGTTCTGCGCGCGCGGCCCGGTGGCGCTGGCCTGGGCGAAGCGCAGGCGCAGGCTCATCAGACCCGCGCCGCGGTGACGGCCGCCGAGCCCCAGGTGGTGCGCCAGCGTTGCTTCACGCCATGCAGGCCGAACCAGGCCAGCAGGCCGAGGCTGGCGAACAGCCACAGGCCGAGCTGGTAGTCGCCGCTGTGTTGCTTGATCGCGCCCAGGCCGGCGGCGAGCAGGAAACCGCCGATACCACCGGCCATGCCGATCAGCCCGGTCATCACGCCGATCTCCTCGCGAAAACGCTGCGGCACCAGCTGGAACACCGCGCCGTTGCCGGCGCCCAGGCCGAGCATGGCGCTGACGAACAGGGCCAGTGCCGCGACCGCGCTGGGCAGGTTGAAGCCGACGGCGGCGATGCACACGGCAGCCACGCCGTACATCGCCAACAGGGTGCGGATGCCGCCGAAGCGATCGGCCAGGGCTCCGCCCAATGGGCGCATCAGGCTGCCGGCGAACACGCAGGCGGCGGTGTAGTAGCCGGCGGTGACCGGGCTTAGGTTGTACTGGTCGCTGAAGTAGCCCGGCAGGGCGCTGGCCAGGCCGATGAAACCGCCGAAGGTGACGCTGTAGAAGAACATGAACCACCAGCTGTCACGGTCGCCCAAGGCCTTCAGGTAATCGGCCATGGCCTTGGGTCTGGGCCGTCGTGGGGCGTTGCGCGCCAGCAGGGCGAACAGCGCCAGGGTCAGCAGCAGCGGCAGCAGGGCGAAACCGAACACGTTGTTCCAGCCAAAGCCTGCGGCCAGGGCCGGGGCCAGCAGGGCGGCGAACACTGTGCCGGAGTTGCCGGCACCGGCGATGCCCATGGCCTTGCCCTGGTGCTGCGGCGGGTACCACTGCGAGGCCAGCGGCAAGGATACGGCGAACGAGGCCCCGGCGAAGCCGAGGAACACCCCCAGCAGCAGCGCCTGTTCGTAGCTGTGCACACCCAGGTACCAGGCGCAGGCCAGGGCAAGGATCACCACCACCTGGCCGAACAGCCCGGCCGTCTTGGGCGACAGGCGATCGACCAGCAGGCCCATGGCAAAGCGCAACAGCGCGCCGGCCAGAATCGGTGTGGCCACCATCAGGCCCCGTTGTTGTGCGCTCAGTTGCAGGTCGGCGGCAATCTGCACCGCCAGGGGGCCGAGCAGGTACCAGACCATGAAGCTCAGGTCGAAGTACAGAAAAGCGGCGAACAGGGTGGGCACATGCCCGGATTTCCAGAAGCTCGTATTCATCGAACACCTCGTTAGGCGCGCAAACGCAAAGACGCCGCTGCCCGGTCCACGGCCGTGGAAGGGCGAGCGACGTCTTTGTCGGGGAGTGGGGCAGCCGCCGTTGGCTACCGAAGTATTCAGAGCAAGAGGCGGGCCAATGTCGCCTGGGCATTCCGCCGGCACGGTGACGTTACCGCTACCCCAGCATCTCGGACATGGCAATGATCTGTTCGGCCACCTGGATGAGCTTTTGCTGGCGACTCATGGCCTGGCGGCGCATCAGGGTGTAGGCCTGCTCTTCGTTGCAGTCCTTGAGCTTCATTAGCAGCCCTTTGGCTTGCTCGATACGCTTGCGCTCCGCCAGTTGCTGGTCGCGGGCCAGCAATTGCGCGCGCAAGGCCTGGTCGGCCTCGAAGCGTGCCATGGCCACCTCGAGGATCGGTCGTAACCGCGTAGCGTGAATACCCTCGACGATATAGGCACTGACCCCGGCCTGGATCGCCTGGCGCATCACTCCGGGGTCGTGTTCGTCGGTGAACAGCACGATGGGCCGCGGGCGGTCGCGGCTGACCAGCACCACTTGCTCCATCACATCGCGGCCAGGTGACTCGGTATCGATCAGTACCACGTCCGGGCGCACCGTTTCGACGCAGGCCGGCAGGTCGATGCTCAGGTTGCCGGCCTCGATCACCTCGAAGCCGGCCTCGCCCAGGGCAGCCTTGAGGCGGCCGACTTTTTTCTCGGTGTCGTCGATCAGCAGGATGCGCAACATGTCCGCGTCCTCAGCGTCCAGCCCGCAGGGCCGGCGTCGTATCCAGTGCGTGCAGGGCGAAACTGCGCGCATAGCCATGGGGGTCGCTGCCGTCCCAGCGGCTGCCATCGATCAGCAGGCTGCTGCGCAGGGGCGGGTCGGCGCAGGGCACGCCCAGGGCCTGGGCGGCTTCGCGGTACAGCACCAGTTGCTGGACCTGGCGTGCCACGCCGAGGTAGTCCGGGTCGTCGCGCAGGATGCCCCAGCGGCGGAACTGGGTCATGAACCACATGCCGTCGGACAAATAAGGCAGGTTGGCCCGGCCCTGGTCGAACAGGCGCAAGCCATGCGGGTCGTGCCAGCGATTGCCCAGGCCATCCTGGTAGTCGCCGAGCAGGCGCGGCTCGATGCTGCCCAGCGGGCTGTCCAGATAGGCGCTGCCACTGAGCAGTTGCGCGGTGCCACGCCGATTGTCCAGGCTCTGCTCGATGAAGCGGGCGGCGGCCAGAACCGCGCGGATCAGCGCACGCGCGGTGTTGGGGTAATGCGTGACGAAGTCCTGGGTGCAGGCCAGGACCTTCTCGGGGTGGCCGGGCCAGATCGCCTGGCTGGTGGTCAGGGTGAATCCCTGGCCCTGGGCGACGGCGTCGGCCGACCACGGTTCGCCCACGCAGAAACCGTCGATGCGCCCGGCCTGCAGGTGGGCGCGCATCTGCGCCGGTGGCACCACCACGCTGTCGATGTCGCGCAGCGGATGCACGCCCAGGCTGGCCAGCCAGTAGTACAGCCACATGGCGTGGGTGCCGGTGGGGAAGGTCTGGGCGAAGGACAGGCGTGCGCCACCCTGGTGCACCCGCCGCGCCAGTGCCTCGGCGCTGGTCACGCCCTGGCGTTGCAGGGTGGGGGAGAGGTTGATGGCCTGGGCGTTCTGGTTCAGCCCCATGAGTACCGCCAGGGCGCAGGCCGGCCCGCCGCCCACGCCAAGGTGCACGGCGTAGACCAGCCCATACAGGCAATGGGCGGCGTCCAGCTCGCCGCTGTGCAGGCGGTCGCGCAGGCCGGCCCAGGAGGCCTGGCGGCGCAGGTTGAGGGTCAGCCCCTGTTGCTGGGCGAAGCCCTGGGTGGCGGCGACCACCACCGAGGCGCAGTCGGTCAGGGCCATGAAGCCGATGTCCAGGCAGGGCTTTTCCGGTGCATCGCTGCCGTTGACCCAGGCCAGCGGCAGTGTCGGGAGGGGTGTGTTCAAGGCATTCCTCGGGCGTTGACAGGTGGCGACACGAGGTTGGCTTTGCAACCCATGTGCCATGGCCCTGTCGCCGTGGCGACGCGCTGGCTATAATCGCCCCCTCACACACCGCGAGTCCGCCCGCCCATGTATACCCTGGCCCGCCAGCTGCTGTTCAAGCTCTCCCCGGAAACCTCCCACGACCTGTCGCTGGACCTGATCGGCGCCGGTGGCCGGCTGGGCCTCAATGGCTTGCTGTGCAAGCAGCCGGCGGCGGCACCGGTGACCGTCATGGGCCTGAATTTCGCCAACCCGGTGGGCCTGGCCGCGGGCCTGGACAAGAACGGCGCGGCCATCGACGGCTTCGCCCAGCTGGGCTTCGGTTTCGTCGAGATCGGCACCGTGACTCCGCGTCCGCAGCCGGGCAACCCCAAGCCACGGCTGTTCCGCCTGCCGGAAGCGACCGCGATCATCAACCGCATGGGCTTCAACAACCTGGGGGTCGACCACCTGCTGGCACGGGTCCGCGCGGCGAAATACACCGGTGTGCTGGGTATCAACATCGGCAAGAACTTCGACACCCCGGTCGAGCGCGCCCAGGACGATTACCTGATCTGCCTGGAGAAGGTCTACAACGACGCCAGCTACATCACGGTCAACGTCAGCTCGCCCAATACCCCGGGCCTGCGCTCGCTGCAGTTCGGCGACTCGCTCAAGCAACTGCTCGATGCCCTGGCCGAGCGACGCGAGCAACTGGCCACGGCCAACGGCAAGCGCGTGCCATTGGCGATCAAGATCGCCCCGGACATGAGTGACGAAGAGACCGCCCTGGTCGCCGCGGCGCTGCGCGAGTCGGGCATGGACGCGGTGATCGCCACCAACACCACCTTGGGGCGCGAAGGGGTCGAAGGGCTGCCGTTCGGTGGCGAGGCCGGTGGTTTGTCAGGCGCTCCGGTGTTGGCCAAGAGCACCCATACGGTCAAGGTGCTGGCGGGTGAGCTGGGCGGTAAGTTGCCGATCATCGCTGCCGGCGGCATTACCGAAGGGCGCCATGCCGCAGAGAAGATCGCTGCCGGGGCCAGCCTGGTGCAGATTTATTCGGGCTTCATCTATAAGGGGCCAGCGCTGATTCGCGAGGCGGTTGACGCGATTGCGGCGATGCCGCGGTCGTAACCGGCAGGTAATAAAAAAGGGGTCCCTCAAGGGACCCCCTGGGCCGCAGCCCGCCGCCCGGATGGGGCGCGCATGGTGACTCGAATTCAGTGTCCTCGTTCAGCCAACGGCGTGATTTTCGTTGAGTCTATGGATGCCAGCGGTGCCGGTCATGCCGTCCCAGTTATCGCCGCGGCCCTCGCGCCAGCCGTTGATCCAGGCTTGGCGAACGGACGGCAGATTGAACGGGCAGAGTTCGCGAGATTTGCCGGTGACGCCATACTGGTAGCCACGTGAATATGCTCTTTCCAACGGATCACGCTTAAGTCTTCTCATAGGGTGTTGCCCTCACTTGTTGACTGTAATGTCCCGTCGGCCTCTCCGAGGCCGGGCAGAATCGTTCTGCCGGTATGCGCCCGCTGCCGGCGTGGCGGGCTGAAAGTGCCGCCCCGTTGCGGGACGACCTGAGATCAGTTCTATCGAATGCGAGTCACAGTGTGAATGATCGATTTGTCATAAGGACGTAACCTTTCAGAGGGTGAAAGGATAAGTAAATAAATGCGACTCAACCTTGTTTGCCGCTGAGCCCGCTATGATCAGGGTTTAGTCCGCGTTGACGTCATATGGCCAGTGTTGCTGGTTGATGACTGAAATATTTGGTAATGCGACGAAGGGTCACATGCGTCCCCGCCGTCGAGGAAATTTTCATACTGCTCAGCGATCAAAGCCACTTTCGCCCTCGGCGAAGGCGCGATCTGCCGAGCGGCCCGGCCCGGCGAGAGGTCTCGCCAGGCCACCCGGGCGCCTGCTGGAAGGGCGTGCGGGAAAACATCGGTCGCCGATGCGTCGGCGGCCATCTACCTAGCCCAAGGCTCTGGATTGCACATGTCGGACCGTTTCGAACTTTACCTTACCTGCCCCAAGGGCCTTGAAGGCCTGCTCGCCGAAGAGGCTCGCCAACTGGGCCTGAACGAGGTGCGTGAGCACACCTCGGCCATTCGCGGCGATGCCGACATGGAAACCGCCTACCGCCTGTGCCTCTGGTCGCGCCTGGCCAACCGCGTGCTGTTGGTGCTCAAGCGCTTCCCGATGAAGAACGCCGACGACCTGTATGACGGCGTGCACGCGGTCGACTGGGCCGATCACTTGGCCGCCGATGGCACCCTGGCCGTGGAATTCAGTGGCCATGGCTCGGGCATCGACAATACCCACTTCGGCGCGCTCAAGGTCAAGGACGCCATCGTCGACAAGCTGCGCAACCGCGAGGGCCTGCGCCCGTCGGTAGAGAAGCTCGACCCGGATGTGCGCGTGCACCTGCGCCTGGACCGTGGCGAGGCGATCCTGTCCCTGGACCTGTCCGGCCACAGCCTGCACCAGCGGGGCTACCGCCTGCAGCAGGGCGCCGCGCCGTTGAAGGAAAACCTGGCGGCGGCGGTGCTGATCCGTGCCGGCTGGCCGCGTATCGCCGCCGAGGGCGGCGCCCTGGCCGACCCGATGTGTGGCGTGGGCACGTTCCTGGTCGAGGCGGCGATGATCGCCGCCGACATGGCCCCCAACCTCAAGCGCGAGCGCTGGGGCTTCAGCGCCTGGCTCGGCCACGTGCCGGCGCTGTGGCGCAAGGTGCATGACGAGGCCCGGGCCCGTGCCGAGGCTGGCCTTGCCAAGCCGGCACTGTGGATCCGTGGCTACGAGGCCGACCCACGGCTGATCCAGCCGGGTCGCAACAACGTCGAGCGCGCAGGCCTGGGTGACTGGGTGAAGATCTACCAAGGCGAGGTGGCCAGCTTCGAGCCGCGGCCGGACCAGAACCAGAAGGGCCTGGTGATCAGCAACCCGCCGTACGGCGAGCGCCTGGGTGACGAGGCCAGCCTGCTGTACCTCTACCAGAACCTCGGCGAGCGCCTGCGCCAGGCCTGCATGGGCTGGGAGGCGGCGGTCTTCACCGGCGCGCCGGAGCTGGGCAAGCGCATGGGCATTCGCAGCCACAAGCAGTACGCCTTCTGGAACGGCGCGCTGCCGTGCAAGCTGCTGTTGTTCAAGGTTCAGCCCGACCAGTTCGTCACCGGCGAGCGCCGCCAGGGCCAGGTCGAAGTGGCCGATGGCGAACCGCGTCGCCCGCTGCCGGTGGCCAGCGAGCCGGCCCGCCTGTCCGAGGGCGCGCAGATGTTCGCCAACCGTCTGCAGAAGAACTTCAAGCAGTTGGGCAAGTGGGCTCGCCGCGAGAAGGTCGATTGCTACCGGGTCTACGATGCCGACATGCCTGAATACGCCCTGGCGGTCGACCTGTACCAGGACTGGGTGCATGTGCAGGAATACGCAGCGCCTCGCTCGGTCGACCCGGACAAGGCCCAGGCGCGCCTGCTCGATGCCCTGACGGCGATTCCCCAGGCCCTGGGTGTCGACCCGCAGCGCGTGGTGCTCAAGCGCCGCGAGCGCCAGAGCGGTACCCGCCAGTACGAGCGCCAGGCTACCGAAGGGCGCTTCATGGAGGTCGCCGAGGGCGGTGTCAAGCTGCTGGTCAACCTCACCGACTACCTGGACACTGGCCTGTTCCTCGACCACCGGCCGATGCGCCTGCGTATCCAGCGCGAGGCCGCCGGCAAGCACTTCCTCAACCTGTTCTGCTACACCGCCACGGCCAGCGTGCACGCGGCCAAGGGCGGCGCGCGCAGCACCACCAGCGTCGACCTGTCCAAGACTTACCTGGACTGGGCACGGCGCAACCTGTCGCTGAACGGCTTCTCCGAGCGCAACCGCCTGGAGCAGGGTGATGTGATGGCCTGGCTGCAGGGCGCGACGCAGAGCTACGACCTGATCTTCATCGACCCGCCGACGTTCTCCAACTCCAAGCGCATGGAAGGGGTGTTCGATGTGCAGCGCGACCATGTCGAGCTGCTCGACCTGGCCATGGCCCGCCTGGCGCCGGGCGGCGTGCTGTATTTCTCCAACAACTTCCGCAAGTTCCAGCTCGACGAGCACCTGGTCGCGCGCTATGCCGTGGAGGAAATCAGCGCCCAGACCCTGGATCCGGATTTCGCCCGCAACAGCCGTATCCACCGTGCCTGGCAGTTGCGGTTGAAGTAAGCCGACGAGGTACATGGCGCGGCTGCTGGCCAGTGGCTATAAAGCACTACAGGGCAGGACAATTCGCAGGACGCTGACGTTGGTGAGAGTCCTCTATGTCGAACCCAGGCGTACCTGCGAAGCTGCTGGGCCTGCTCGGCGACCCGCTGTCGGCCTGGGGCGTGGCCCTGGCGGCGCTGGTCGCCGGGTGCCTGCTCACGGCTGCGCTGGCCACCGCCACCCACGCCTTCCACAAGCAGCAACTGCGCCAGCGCTTCGAGCTACTGGCGGGTGAGCGCTACAGCCGGATCGCCGAGCGATTCGAGGAGCAGGAGCAGCGCCTCGATGGCTTGCGCCGGTTCTTCAGCTATTCGAGCCAGGTCACCCCCCGCGAATTCGACGGCTATGCCCGGCCGCTGTTGCACCGTACCCAGGCCTATTCGTGGGCGCCCCGGGTCGAGGCGGCGCAGCGCGAAGCCTTCGAGCAGCATGCCAGTGCCTGGCTGGGGCAGCCTTACCTGATCCGCGACCGCGACGCCCAAGGTGCGTGGCACCCCGCGCCTGCGCGTGACTATTACTACCCAGTGCTGTTCACCCAGGCCGCCAGCCGGCAGGGCCAACCCTACGGCCTGGACCTGCGCGGCCAGCCGCTGCGCGAGGCAACCCTGGCCAGGGCCTTGAGCCCCGGCAGCATGGCGGTGTCGGCACCGCTGGACATGCTCAATGTCGAGCCGGCCTACAGCCGTGGCCTACTGATGGTCGCACCGGTGTTCGCCGACACGGCGTTCGCCGATGCGCCCCCCAGCGGTTATGTCATGGCATTGCTGAGCCTGCGCCAGCTGATCGCCGAAAGCCTGCCGGCCGTGGCCGACGGCAACCTGGTGGTGCGTATCCACGACCTGCCCAGCGAAGGTGCGCGCGAAGTGCTGTTCGATTCGGGCAACGCGCCGGCGCGCATGGCCCTGGCCAGCAGCTACCTGCTGCATCTGGCCGACCATCACTATCAGCTGGACATCCGTCCCAGCCTGGATTTCCTGGCGGCCAACCGCTCTTCGGCGGTGGGCGTGGTGAGTGTGCTGGGCGGGCTGCTCAGCCTGCTCTTGGCGGCCTTGCTGTACAGCCTGTTCAGCCAGCGCCAGCGCGCCCTTGGCCTGGTCGCGCGGCGCACGGCGGAACTGCGTGTCAGCGAGCAGTCCTTGCGTGAGACCCACAACCAGTTGCGCAGCGTGCTCGATGCCGCGACCCAGGTGGCAATCATCGCCACCAGCCTGCGCGGGGTGATCGGCACGTTCAACGCCGGCGCCGAGCGCATGCTTGGCTACTCGGCCAGCGAAGCCTTGGGGCAACTGACCCTGGAAGACCTGGTACAGCCCGACGAGCTGCACCGACGCGCCCATGCCTTGAGCCAGCGCCATGGTCGCGAGGTGGGAGCGGGCCAGGCGATGTTCGCCGAAACGCTGCAGGAGGGGGCGGGCGAGCCGGCCGACTGGACCCTGGTGCGCAAGGATGGCAGCCACCTGCTGGCCAACATGCTGGTGACGGCGGTGCTCGACGAGCAGGGGCTGTGGGTGGGGTACCTGGCGATCTGCATCGACGTCACCGAACGCCGCCGGGTGCATGAAGCACTGGCCGCCCGTGACCGCCTGCTGGAGAAACTCAGCGACGAGGTGCCGGGGGGGATCTACCAGTACCGTCTGGATGTCGATGGCCATTCCTGCTTTCCCTACGCCAGCCGGGGCTTGCACGATATCTACGAGGTCGACCTGGCGCTGCTGCGCCAGGACGCCTCGGCGGTATTCGAGCGCATTCACCCTGACGACCTGGAGCGGGTGCGGCGCTCGGTGCGCTATTCCGCCGAACAGCTGACGCCTTGGCGAGAGGAGTACCGGGTGTGCCTGCCGCGCGCCGGGCTGCGTTGGGTTCGGGGCGAGGCGACGCCAGAGATCGGCGAGCAGGGCTGTACGCTCTGGCATGGCTATCTCACCGATATCTCCGACCTCAAGCGGGTGGAGGAGGAACTGCGCACGCTGTCGATCACCGATGCCCTGACCGGGGTTTTCAACCGTCGCTATTTCCAGGAGCGCCTGCGCACCGAACTGGACCGGGCGCAGCGCGATGGGCTGGACCTGGCGGTGATCATGCTCGATATCGATCATTTCAAGCGGATCAACGATCAGTTCGGGCACGCGGTGGGGGACCATGTGCTGCGCAGCCTGTGCCAGCGCATCGGGCGGCGGCTGCGGCGTACGGATGTGTTCTGCCGGTTGGGCGGCGAGGAGTTCATGGTGCTGTGCCCAGGCAGTCAGGCAGGTCAGGCGCAGGTGCTGGCGCAGGAGTTGTGGCAGGGGTTGCGCAGTGTGCCGGTGGAGGGGGTGGGGCGGGTGACGGCGAGCTTTGGCGTGGCCGGGTGGCGGCCTGGGGAGGGCGCGGATGCACTGTTGTTGCGGGCGGATGCGGGGGTGTATGCGGCCAAGCAGGCGGGGCGGGATCGGGTGGAGGGGGAGTTGCCTTGAGGGGATGCAGGTGGCCGGCGACAGTCTTGCCGCGCCATGAGATCGACCGCCGCCCGCGCGGCGCTCGATCTCATGGCGCGGCAAAACCCACGGATTAAGGCATCACCCCAACCGTGCCATTACCCACCTTCGGCTGCCGGTAAAGGTCCAGCAACACCTGGTCCAGCACCTGCGAAGCGCCCCATGGCTTGGGGTCGTTGAGAATGGCCGCCACCGCCCAGGTGTGGCCGTTGCTGTCACGGCTGAACCCGGCAATCGCCCGCACGGTGTTCAGGGTGCCGGTCTTGATATGCCCCTCGCCGGTCATGGCGGTGCGCTTGAGCCGCTTGCGCATGGTGCCGTCCATGCCCACCAGCGGCATCGAGCTGATGAACTCGGCCGCATAGGGGCTTTTCCACGCCGCCTGCAGCAATGCCGCCATCTCCCGGGTGCTGACCCGCTCGGCACGGGACAGCCCCGAGCCGTTTTCCATCACCAGGTGTGGCGAGGTGATGCCCTTCTTGGCCATCCATTGGCGGACCACGCGCTGGGCGGCGCGGGCATCGTCGCCGTCGGCATCGGTGCGGAACTGCGCGCCGAGGCTGAGGAACAGCTGCTGGGCCATGGTGTTGTTGCTGTACTTGTTGATGTCGCGGATCACTTCCACCAGGTCCGGCGAGAAGGCCCGGGCCAGCAGGCGCGCGCTCTTGGGCACGTTCTCGAAGCGGTCGCGGCCCTGGATGCTGCCGCCGAGCTCATTCCAGATGGCCCGTACCGCGCCTGCCGCATAAGTCGGGTGGTCGAGCAGTGCCAGGTAGGTCTGCGAGTTGCAGCCATCGGCCAGTTGCCCGCTGACCGTCACGCTGACGCCGTCGGGCTGCACCACCGGGTTGTAGCGCACCTCGCCGCTGCATTGCTTGCCCGACAAGGCCTTGACCTGGTTGTCGATGCGGATGCTGGCGATGGGCGGTTCGGCCGAGACCGTCACCTTGCCGCCGTCGTTGCGGGCCACGAAGCGCAGGGCCTTGAGGTTGACCAGCAGCGAGTCCGGCTTGACCAGGAACGGCTTGTTGTCGTCGCCGCCGTCGTCGTTGAACTGCGGCAGGTTGGGCTGCACGAAGTGGCTGCGGTCCAGCACCAGGTCACCGGTCACGGTGCGCACGCCGTTGGCGCGCAGGTCGCGCATCAGCAGCCAGAGCTTTTCCATGTTCAGCTTGGGGTCGCCGCCGCCCTTGAGGTAGAGGTTGCCGTTGAGCACGCCATTGTTCAGGGTGCCATCGGTGTAGAACTCGGTCTTCCACTGAAAGGTCGGCCCCAGCAGCTCGAGGGCGGCATAGGTGGTGACCAGCTTCATGGTCGAGGCCGGGTTCACCGACACATCGGCGTTGAACACGGTCGCGGCCCCTGGGCCGTCGAGCGGCAGCATCACCAGGGACAGGGCCGAGTCCTGCAGTTTGTTGGTCTTGAGTGCCTGCTGCACTTTAGGTGGCAGGCTGGTGTTGACGGCGGCGGCCTGGACCGACACGGACAAGGGCAGGAACAGGCCGGCGAACAGGAGTGGGCGGAGCGTCTTGATCATAAGTGCACGAACCCTGCGGGCGAGGGGAAAGACAACGGGGCTGTAAGAAATGATGGCCCCAGGACGAAATATAGTGCGCATTATGCCCCAAGCGTGGCGCGCATGGGCTGCGTTTGACGGAAAAGCGCCGTTACCCTGCGGAAACTGGTAAAGTGCCGCGCGTAATTAATTGAGAGGATTGTTTCATGGCTACCAACCGTTCCCGTCGCCTGCGCAAGAAACTGTGCGTTGACGAATTCCAGGAGCTGGGTTTCGAACTGAACCTGGGCTTCAAGGAAGACCTGTCCGATGAAGCCATCGATGCCTTCCTCGACGCCTTCCTGGCTGAAGCCATGGATGCCAACGGCCTGGACTATGTCGGCGGCGACGACTTCGGCCTGGTCTGCAAGGCTACCCGTGGCTCGGTCAGCGAAGAGCAGCGCGCTGCTGTCGAGGCCTGGCTCAAAGGCCGTAGCGAGCTGACCGAGATCGAAGTCAGCCCGCTGCTGGACGCCTGGTATCCGGAAAAACCGGTCAACCCGGCTTCCTGATCGGCGCAGGCGGCGCGCGCCTCAGTGCGCCGCCTCAGCCGCCAGGCCCAAGTGCCTGGCCAGGGCCTTCTCCGCGCGCCGCATGTGCCGCGCCAACGCCTGTCGGCGTATCTTCTGCTCGTCCACGGGCAATGCTGCCTCCTCCAGTGCCTCGCACGCCTGCATCAATGCCCTTGCCTCCAGCATCCGCGCCGCGCTGAGGATCTTGTGTGCCTGCGCCGATAGCGCCGTGGGTTCCTGCTTCGGGTCGATGGCCATGAGCATGCCCAGGTCCTGGCACAGGCTCTGGTGCAGGGCATTGAGCAGCCGCTCGCGGTCGGCAGCGTTGTCGCCCACGATCACGGACAGGCCTGCGAGGGTAAAGGGTGGCGCCGATGCCGGGCAATGGCCGCATTGGCGTGGCAGGCGGGTAGCCTGGGCAAGATGTTGGCCGAGGACCTGCAGACCGATGGGTTTGAGCAGGCAGTCGTCCATGCCGGCATCGAGGCACTGCTGGCGAACCTCGGGCTGTGCATTGGCGGTATAACCGAGCAGGCAACAGGGCGCACGGCCTTGTTGGCGCTCTTCGGCGCGCACGGCCCTGGCCAGTTCGTAGCCATTCATCAGCGGCATGTTGCAGTCGATGATCACGACGTCGAAACAGCCCTCGCGCCATTTGCGCAGCCCGTCGCGGCCATCGCTGGCGGACTCCTGGCCCAGGCCCAGGTAGCTCAACTGCTGGGCCATCAGCAACAGGTTGGCTGGGTGGTCGTCGACGACCAGGATGCGCAGGTGCGGATCGGGGCGGGCGATAGCGCTATCGTGCAATGGCACGCTTGCGGCTGGGTCGATGCAGTGCAGCGGCATCACCAGGCGAACCCGGGTGCCTACGCCTTGCAGGCTCTGCAGATCGAGCTCGCCGCCCATCATCGTGCACAGGTTGCGGCTGATGACCAGGCCCAGCCCCGTGCCGGCCCGCGCCCCATCGCTGTAGGGGTTGGCCTGCACGAAGGGCGAGAACAGGCGTTGCAGGTCCTGCGCATGGATGCCGATGCCGCTGTCACGTACTTCCAGGTCGAGCATGGGGGTATCGGACCCGGTGTCCAGGCGCAGGTCGACGGTAATGCGTACCTGGCCTTGTTCGGTGAACTTGATGGCATTGCTGACCAGGTTCGACAACACCTGCTTGAACCGAACCGGGTCGAGCATTGCATGGCAGCGCGCGCGTTCATTGATCACCACGTCCAGCGCCAGGCCCTTGTGCCGGGCCAGGCCTTCGAATACCCGCCCGACCGACTCGACCAGGGCCGCCAGGTCCACCGGCTCGGGCGCCAGCGACAGGTGTCCGGACTCGATCCGGGCGATATCCAGGATGTCGCCGATCAGCCCTAGCAGGTCATTGGCCGAATGATGGGCGACCTCCAGCGCCGGGCGGTCGAGCTGGCCCTGGTCGGCGCGCCTGAGGGCCAGTTCGAGCATGCCGATCAGGGCGTTCATCGGCGTGCGTATTTCATGGCTGATGGTGGCCAGGAAGGTGCTCTTGGCGCGGTTGGCGTCATCGGCTTGCTGCTTGGCCAGGCGCAGGTCCTGAACCAGCGCGCGGCGTTCGCTGATGTCGATCCAGCCGCCGATGATACCTTGCATCTCGCCCAGCGAGTCGCGGTAGGGCAGGATCCAGTGATAGATCGTCAGTTGCTTGCCATTCAGGCGCAAGGGGCGATCGAGGATCAACGGGCCACCCTGGGCCATGACCTGACGATAGTCGTCCTGAACCTGCCGGGCATACTCGTCATCGCTGAACGGGCTGTCTTCGAGGCGTTTGCCGATGACCTGGTCGAGGTCCGCGCCAAGCGCCTGCAAGTAGCTATCGTTGCAGCTTTTCAGGCGTCCTTCGCGGTCGCGCACGTACATGGGGTGGGGGGTGCCGTTGAGCAGTGCGCCCATGAACTCCAGTTGGTCGTTGAGGGCCCGTTCGGCGCGTTGGCGTTGCTTGATCTGACGGCGTAGGCGGGCGTTCCAGATCAAGGCGATCACCAGCAGGACGCCAATCACCCCCACCACTTGCAAGATGACGCGGCGGAAACTGCGCCAGTAAGCATCGTCGCGCACGCTGTGGTCGCGCCAACGGCTGTTGATGACGCCCAGTTCTTCGGGGGAGATGCTCAGCAGCGCCTTGTCGAGTATCGACGCCAGCTCACGGGCTTGGGAGGTGGTCGCCATCGAGAAGGTGGCAGGCTCGGTGCCCACGGTGCTGCGTATGACCAGGCCGGTGCTGCTGGCGAGCATGTGGTTGGCGTCGATCAAAGTGGCGATCGCGGCGTCCACCGCACCGCTGTTGAGCAGGGCCAAGGAGTAGTAGGTGCTTTCGGTGGCCACTTGATGAACCTGCGGGTGGCGGGCGCTGAGTAACGTGGTCACGGCGCTGTCGCGGGGCACGGCGACACGCTTGCCTTTGAGTTGCTTTAGGCTGGCCGGTTGATTGCTACCTGAGTGGCTGACCAGCACATAGGCGCTTTCCAGGTAGGGCCTGCTGACCTGTAGCGGATCTGCCTGGCGGTTATCGGTGGACAGGCTGGCGATGATGTCGGCGCGCCCGGCGTCCAGCTGTTCGAGCATGTCGCTGTCACCGCTGGCGCGGCGGATCTCGAAGCGCAGGCCGGTCCGCAGGCGAATCAGTTCGAGCAGGTCGGCGACGATGCCGCGCAGGCGGTCATTGCTGTCGAAGAACGTCAGCGGCGCGGCAGTCTCGTTGACGACCACGCGCATGATCGGATGGTTGCGTAGCCAGTTTTCTTCCCGTGGCGACAATTGCAGCTTGCGGTCGGTCAACAGGCTGCCGCTGCTGGCGCTCCAGCGCTTGAAGATATCGTTGCGGGTGGGCAGGGTTTGGGCATCGAGTGCGGCATCGACCAGTGTGCGCAGCATGAGGTCGTCCTCACGCAAGGCAAAGCTGAAGCCCACGACCTCATGCTTGCCGAAATTGGCCATGCGCAGGTGGGGCAGGTGGCCCTGGCTGATCAGGTAGTGCGTGGACACGGTGTCGCCGATGAACACATCGGCCTGCTCGAAAGCCACCGCATTCAAGGCCTGTGTCGACGACTCGAACGTCAGCAGTTCGGCCTTGGGGTAGTTGGCGTGTATCTCTTCGGGTGGCAAGTAATGATAGAGCATGCTCAAACGCATGCCTTCCAGGCCGGTATCCAGCGCTCGGGTCTCGTCTTCGCGGGTTACCAGCACGGGTTGGTCGATGGCATAGGGGCGGGACAGCGCCAGCCCTTCGGTGGTCGCCTCATAGCCGTTGGCGCTGCCGAGCAGGTCGATCTGCCCGCTCTTCAGGGCGGCCACCGCCGCTGGCCGGCTGGGGAAGCGCTGCACCCGTACCGCCAGCCCTAGGGCGTTGCCGATCAGGCCGGCGTAGTCGGCGGTCAGGCCCTGGTACTCGCGGCCACCGGTGGCGATGTCGAAAGGCGGGTAATCGGGGGCCGAGGTGCCCAGGACCAGTTCACGGCGAGTCGATAGCCACTGGTACTGTTCAGGGGTCAGGCTCGGGCGGATTACCGCCGGCGATGACCGGCTGAGCAAGGTGTAGGTGCGCCCGTGGTCCACGGTGACGCAGGCACCTTGCAAGGGCGTGCCCAGGCTCAGGCACAGCATTGATGTTGCCAGATACCTCCACATACCGACCTCAGACCAGTGCGTTGCGCTTGGCGACTTCGATCAATTCCACCAAGGTGTTGGCCCGCAACTTGTGCATCAGGCGCTTCTTGTAGGTGCTGACGGTTTTGCTGCTCAGGAACATGCCGGTGGCAATTTCCTTGTTGCTGCGCCCTTGGGCAAAAAGTTGCAGTACCATCAACTCGCGGTCGTTGACCTGACGGAACAGTTCGAGCTCTTGGCTGCTGCTTGCCGACACGGGGGTGAGTGCCTGGCTGGGGAAATAGTTGTAACCGGATAAAACCGCCTTGATGGCGCTGAGCAGTTCGCTGAGGTCCTCCTGTTTGCATACATAACCGGCGGCGCCGGAATGCATGCAGCGAATGGCGAACAGCGCGGGTGACTGCGCCGTCAGCACCAGGATCTTCAAGGGGGTGGCCATGGCCTGGAAGCGCGACAGCACTTCCAGGCCATCGAGCTTGGGGATGCTGATATCGAGGATAACCAGGTCGGGCAAGGTTTCGCGGATCATCTGCATGGCATCCACGCCATTGTCCGACTCGCCTGCGACTGTATACCCCTGGGTTTCCAGCAGCATCCGTATCGCCAGGCGAATAACGGGATGATCATCGACAATAAAGACTGTTTGCATATTCAACATTCCATGCTGCACGGTGAAGTCAGCAGGCACATTAGCGCAGTTGAATGAGCATCGGCAGGCGAGTGGCTGCCAAAACAGGGATATAGGAATTGACTTACAAGATAACAGAGAGATTGCTACGCACTATGTGGAAGTTGGTGGGGGAATATCGGAATCTTGTAGTTATTTGCCGTGCGTTAGGTGGTCGAGTTTATGTAAAGCCTTTTGCTGTAGGAAGTTTCCTCGTTATCGAGGATGTTACCACTGTCGTGAGGTGTCGGCCTTGCCGGCGAGTACCCGTGCTGAGGGTGTCTGGTTTGCCGGCAAGGCTGGCTCCTGCGGGTTGTGCGCTTGGCTGGGCATCCCTTACTTCGGGCTGGAGCGCCCCGTCATCTCCAGGGCCATTTCACTGGCGAAGCTATCGGTCATGCCTGCGATGAAGTCGATCATCCGCAGGAATGCCCCGTGCAACGAACCGTGGGGGTCGGGTGCATTGTTGCCGATCAGGTCGAGCACCCGTCGACTCTTGAATGACGGCGTGCGCCCGCCATGTTGTTCCAAGGCCGCGCCACAGAAGGTGTTGAGGAGAATTTCCAGGGTGGTGTAGGCGCCGATCTCATGCAGGGTCTTGCGCTTGTCCTGGAAGATCTTCTTGCGCGCCATGTCCTTGGCCTGGAGGACGCAGCGCTGGGCCGGACCGTGCATGTGCTCGACCAGGTCGCCGGGCAGGCGCCCGGCCAGCAGTGCTGTCTGCTGCTCGACGAAGGCCTGGGCGGCGGCATTGGTCAGGTGTTCGATGGCCTTGCCACGCAGGATCGCCAGCTTGCGCCGGCGCGAATCGCCCGGCCCGAGCAGCCGGTAGCTGTCCGGCAGGTCATCGCCCACCAGGTCCAGCAGCAGCGCCTCGACTTCGGCGTACTGCAGCAGGTCCATCTCCAGCCCATCCTCGAGGTCGATCAGGGCGTAGCAGATGTCGTCGGCGGCCTCCATCAGGTACACCAGCGGGTGGCGAGCCCAACGCTGGTGCTCGAGTTGCGGCAGGCCGAGCTTGCCGGCGATCTGCTCAAGCAGGCCCAGTTCGCTCTGGTAACAGCCGAACTTGTGTTTCTTGTAGCCCAGGGCATCGGCATGGCGTGCGGCCCAGGGATACTTGAGGTAGGCGCCGAGGGTGGCGTAGGTCAGGCGCATGCCACCGTCGAACTGGTGGTATTCCAGTTGGGTGAGTACGCGAAAGCCCTGGGCATTGCCCTCGAAGTTGAGGAAGTCGGCGCGCTGATCGTCGCTCATGTCGTCCAGCCAGCCGCGTCCGGCGGCCTGCTGGAACCAGTGGCGGATGGCGTCTTCGCCAGAGTGGCCGAACGGTGGATTGCCGATGTCATGGGCCAGGCAGGCCGACTGCACGATCATGCCCAGGTCGCTGGGCTCGCACCAGTCCGGCAGGCTGGCGCGCAGGGTCTCGCCGACGCGCATGCCGAGCGAGCGGCCGACGCAACTGACCTCCAGGGAATGGGTGAGGCGGGTGTGGATATGGTCGTTGCTGGAGACCGGGTGCACCTGGGTCTTGCGCCCCAGGCGGCGGAAGGCGCCCGAGAAGATCACCCGGTCATGGTCCTTGTGGAAGGGGCTGCGGCCAAGCTCCTCGGGGCTGTAGAGGGCTTTGCCGAGGCGTTCGCGGGTCAGCAGGGTGTGCCAGTCCAAGGCGTGTTCTCCCGTCGTTGAATCGGCATAGCTTCGGGCGTGCGAGGCGCGCGCGCAAGGGCGGCGCGCATCGTGTTTCAGCGGCGACGGCCGTTGAGGAACAGGCGAACCAAGGGCACCAGGCTGGTACCCACGCGGATCAGCCGCGCCAGGTTGCCGCTACGCACGCCCTTGCCGGTGAGAAAGCCCAGTGCGACCACGGCGCCGATGCCCCACAGCGAGCCGTGCTTGACCCCGAGGCCGTCGCCGAACGAGCCGCCCATGCCGCGCAGGCGCCGCACCGGTTCGAGCAGTTGGCCGGATTCGTGGCGAATCTGCTGGCGGTGCATCTCCATGCGCAGGCGCAGCAGGGCCTTGCGCAGCTCCCGTGGGTTACGGGTATTGGGAAGTTCAGGCAGGCTCATGGCAGCAGGCGCTCCCGATCCTTGGCCAGCTCTTCGAGCGTGGCGTTGAATGGCGAGGATTCGTCGAACACCGCAGCCTTCAGGCGCAGCCCGCAGTACAGCGCGGCAACGCCGTAGAACACGCACAGGCCGATGATCCCGGCCAGGCGGTAGCTGTCCCACAGCAGCACCAGCACCAGGCCGGACAGGGCGGTCAGCAGCAGCAGGGCGAACACCAGCGCCAATCCGGCGAACAGCAGCAGGCTGAGGGTGCGCGCCTTCTGCTCCTGCAACTCGATGCCGAACAGCTCGATATGGCTGTGCAGCAACCCGAGGATGGCCGCGCCCAGGCGCCTGCCGGAGGCGCCGGCGCCGATGGCGTCGTTATCCATGAAGACTCCTCAGCGCTTGGCCAGCAGGCCGATCAGCAGGCCGACACCGGCGGCGATGCCGATCGCCTGCCAGGGGTTTTCCTGCACGTACTGCTCGGCGCTGCCCAGGGCCGCCTGGCCGCGCTGGCGCGCCGAATCCTGGGTCAGTTGCAGGGTTTCGCGGGCCTGCATCAGGCGGTCGTGGATCTGCTCGCGCAGCTCGTCGGCCTGGTCGCCGGCCAGGTTGGCGGTGTCGGCGAGCAGCTTCTCGGTATCGCGGACCAGGGCCTGGAAGTCAGCCATCAAAATGTCTTGTGCAGTCTTTGCCGATTTACTGGCCATGGATGGGCCTCTCCCTGTGGATGTGTGTGGCTATTTCGAGTGGGCGCAGGCGCCGAAGGTTCAGCGTGATGTGCTGGTACAGCGCTTGCTAAGACCTTTGCCGGAAAAGCGCGGCGTGCGCGCCGAAAGCGTGCGTGCTCGAGCGGATACCGATAAACCTTAACCCAATCCACGACAAACCCAAGAAAAAACCACGCAGGCGCCGCCCGGATCATCGCAACAGGGCAGGGGCCTGGCACCGATTCGGTGCAGGGATGCCGGCTCTTGAACTGTCCTGGTGCCTTTTTGCAGGTCTGCCTTCCATGCAAAGCTCGCTCAGCGCGATGGACACTTTGGTCCATGGCTCCAACACCCGGTTCATCCTCATGGGCGCGATCCTGGTCCTGGCCATGCACGCCGGCTTCGCCTTTCTCGAAGTCGGCACCGTGCGCCACAAGAACCAGGTCAATGCGTTGTCCAAGATCCTCAGCGACTTCGCCGTCTCGGCGCTGGTGTACTTCTTCATCGGCTATTGGATCGCCTACGGCGTGAGCTTTCTACAGCCGGCCGCGGTGTTGGCCGAGGACCATGGCTATGCCCTGGTCAAGTGTTTCTTCCTGCTGACCTTTGCCGCGGCGATCCCGGCGATCATTTCCGGCGGTATCGCCGAGCGGGCGCGTTTCGTGCCGCAGTTGTGCGCGACGGCGCTGATCGTGGCGTTCGTCTACCCGTTTTTCGAGGGCGTGGTGTGGAATGGCAACCTCGGCTTGCAAGCCTGGTTGCAGGCACGCTTCGGCGCGCCGTTCCATGACTTTGCAGGCTCCGTGGTGGTGCACGCCATGGACGGCTGGCTGGCGCTGGCGGCGGTGCTGCTGCTGGGCGCGCGGCGCGGCCGTTACCGCGACGGCCGGCTGGTGGCGCTGGCCGGCGGCTTTGCCGTGTACGGCCTGGTCAAGGTGCTGCATGGCTTGCGCCTGAGTCACGAGCAGGAGTTCCAGGGCGCGGACCTGGCGTTGCACCGCATTGGCGCCACCAGCCAGGATTGAGGCAGGTCAGGTGCGCGATGGCGGAGGCGGGCCTAGAATGAGCATCCATTCCTGCGATTGGCGGATGTTTGCATGCTCCCCGAAACCCAACTGTTCGGCACCCTCGGGTGCCACCTGTGCGAAGTGGCCGAGGCCGTGCTGATGCCGTTCGTCGAGCATGGCCTGCTGGTCGAACTGGTCGATATCGCCGACAGCGAGGCCTGGTTCGAGCGCTACAGCCTGAGCATCCCGGTATTGCGCCGTTGCGACACTGGCGCCGAGCTGGGCTGGCCGTTCGATGCCGAGCAGGTGGTGGCCTTCCTGCGCTGAAGCGCGCATTGACGGCAGGGCGGCTGGCTCCGTATGCTGTATATAAATACAGTATCGAGGTAACGCCATGCTCAATGTCGAGCAACTCAAGTACAGCATCAACCACATGTCCCCCGAGCGTGTGTGCGACGCCGTGCTGGAACTGCGCCTCGACGGCATCGTCACCGACGAGCGCACGCCATTCGGCAAGGTCCACTTCAACACCTGCTTCGCGGAAATCGAGGCGTTGTTCCAGCGCGCCGGGTTCCACCGTCCGCTGGATGTAGTGGGCTACCAGGGCCTGAGCTATGCCCTCTATGATCCCGGCCGCTGGGACGCGGTGCAGGTGCTGCGCTGGCTCAAGGCGCGCTGCGAGCCGGCCTGCGAGGCTGGTTGAGGCGCGCGGGGTAGGGGATAATGCCCGCCCCTGAAGAGCCGAGCCCACCCATGACCACGCCTTTCGACCCTGCCCGCCAGCAAGCCAGCACCGTATGCCTGCCGCCAGGGCCCTGGGCGACCGTGCTCGATTGCCTGTGCGATCACTTCAAGGGCATCACCCGCGAGCAGTGGCTCGACCGATTTGCCCGGGGGCGTGTGCTCGATGCCCAAGGCCAGGCCATCGCTGCCGAACTACCGTATCGGCGTGGCATGCGCCTGCATTATTTCCGTGAAGTGGCCAACGAGAAGGCGATACCGGTGCAGGAGCAGATCCTGCACGTCGACGAGCACCTGGTGGTGGCGGACAAGCCGCATTTCCTGCCGGTTACACCGACGGGCGAATACGTCGAGCAGACCCTGCTGCGTCGCCTGATCCGGCGCCTGGACAACCCCCACCTGGTGCCGCTGCACCGTATCGACCGGCACACCGCCGGGCTGGTGTTGTTCTCTGCCAACCCCCACAGCCGTGGCGCCTACCAGCGCCTGTTCCCGGAGCGACGCATCGACAAGCGCTACCAGGCCATTGCCGCGGCCATGCCGAACGTGGCGTTCCCATTGGTGCACCGCAGCCGACTGGTGCATGGCGAGCCGTTCTTTCGCATGCATGAGGTCGAGGGCGCTGACAACAGCGAGACCCACGCCTGCGTGCTGGAGAAAAATGGCGAGCTGTGGCGCTATGGCTTGTCGCCGATCACCGGCAAGACCCATCAGCTGCGGGTGCACATGGCGGCGTTGGGGGCGGGTATCTGCAACGACCCGTTCTATCCGCAGTTGCTCGATGAACAGGACGATTATGCCAAGCCGTTGAAGCTGCTGGCCCAGAGCCTGCGTTTCACGGACCCGTTGACGGGTGAGGCGCGCTATTTCGAAAGCCGGTTGCAGCTGGGCTGGTAAAGGCCGGCCGCACACCCCTTGGCCAGGCGCTGGGATGGTCTTCGCAGGCGTAGCTGCTAGGCACCGCGGCGCCTGCTTCGCCAGCAAGGCTGGCTCCTACGCAGAGCGGGGAAGTCGCGAACGTCGTAGGAGCCGGCTTGCCGGCGAACACCGGCATGGCCGGTGCCAAGCACTGCGGCGCTTAAGTCACCAGCAAGGCTCCTACGGTCCTTCTGCGCGGCTCAGCGGTTGAAGCGCTCCACCAGCGAATACTGCGAACCGGCGGTGCTGGTCAGTTCTTCGCTGAGCAGCGCCGAACGCTGGGCCTGGCCGGACGTCTGGTCGGCCAGGTCGGCGATGGTGCTGATGTTGCGGCTGATTTCCTCGGCCACCGCGGACTGCTCCTCGGTGGCGGCAGCGATCTGCGTGGCCATGTCGGTGATATTGGCCACGGCTTCACTGATACCGACCAGTGCCTGGTCGGCCTCCATCACCCGCTCGACGCCCTCCTGGGCCTGGCGGTGGCCGGTTTCCATGGTCTGCACGGCGTTGTTGGCGGTTTGTTGCAGCTTGGCGATCAGGGTGTGGATCTGCCCGGTGGACTCGGCGGTGCGCTGGGCCAGTTGACGCACCTCATCGGCGACCACGGCGAAGCCTCGACCCATCTCGCCGGCCCGTGCCGCCTCGATGGCGGCGTTGAGCGCCAGCAGGTTGGTCTGGTCGGCGATGCCCTTGATCACATCGACCACGCCGCCGATCTCGTCGCTGTCCTTGGCCAGCTGGGTGACGGTCAGCCCGGTTTCGCCCACGGCGGCGGACAACCGCTCGATGGCGTCGCGGGTTTCGCCGGCAATGTTGCGACCCTGGCTGGTCAGGCGGTTGGCTTCCTGGGTGGCGTCGGCAGTGCGCTGCACGTGGTTGGCCACTTCCTGGGTGGTGGCCGCCATCTGGTTGACCGCAGCGGCCACTTGTTCGGTTTCCACGCGCTGGCGCTCCAGGCCCGAGGAGCTCTGGTGGGCCAGGGCATCGGACTGGCGTGCCTGGTCGCTGAGCTGCTCGGCGCTGTCCTGCAGGCGGGTCAGGCAGGTCTTCATCCGCGCGTCCTGGCTGAGCATGGCCATTTCCAGGCGCGCCTGCACGCCGCGGCTGTCGGTGTACATCTGTGCGATCAACGGGTCGGAGGTGGTCTGCTCGGCCAGGCGCAGCAGGCGCTTGAGGCCGCGTTGCTGCCAGCTCAGGCCCAGCAGGCCGAGCGGTACCGACAGGCCGGCGGCCAGGGCGAAGCCCCAGGAGTGGCCCAGCCAGTTGCCGATCAGGAAGCCGATCTGGCTGACCAGGATGAACGGCAGCCAGTCCTGCAGCACCGGCAGCCATTTGTCGCGCTTGGGAATGGCCGAATGGCCCTGGTTGATGCGTTGGTACAACGCCTCGGCGCGGCGGATCTGTTCGGCGGTGGGCTTGACCCGCACCGACTCGTAGCCGACCACCTGGTTGCTGTCGAAGATCGGCGTGACGTAGGCATTGACCCAGTAGTGGTCGCCCGACTTGCAGCGGTTCTTGACGATGCCCATCCACGGCAGGCCCTGCTTGAGGGTCTGCCACATGTGGGCGAACACCGCCGGCGGCACATCGGGGTGGCGCACCAGGTTGTGTGGCGCGCCCATCAGGTCCTCGCGGGAAAAACCGCTGATCTCGATGAAGGCATCGTTGCAGTAGGTGATCACGCCCTTGGCGTTGGTGGTCGAGATCAACCGCTGCTGGGCAGGGAAAGTCCGTTCTCTCTGGGTAATCGGCTGGTTGTTACGCATTGGCTGTTCAATCCGCGAGGCTTTCCACAGGTATCGGCAAGCCTCTGGTTTTATTGAATGAATAATTAACTGCCGTTGATCTGGCGCAACATGCGCGGGCTACGCCTGGGGTAGCGCGAAGATCGCGTAAGTTGCTGCCAATGTTGCAGTATTCTTTACAAATGATGACGAATAGGTCTGATCATGACCTATTGTTCAATGCAGGGCCAGCATCGGGTAGCTGAATGCGGCGAAGTGCGCCAGGTTGACGCAGGCATGGCACAGCACCGCGGCGCCGAGGCCGCCATGGCGATACGCCAGACCATAACCCACCCCGGCCAGGGTCGCCAGGTAGAACCATTGCCAGCCACCGGCCAGGTGCGCCAGGCCGAACAGCAGCGCGGCCACCAGCAACGCCAGCCCTTCATGCTTGAACAGACGTTGCAGACCGCCCTGGATATAGCCCCGGAACAGCAATTCCTCGGTCAGGCTCACCAGCAGCAGGTTGTTCGCCAGCCACAGCCAGGCCTGCGCTGGCCATTTCGGTGCCCATGCCACCAGGCCCAGGGCCCAGGCGCCGCCGAGGCAGGCGAGCAAGGTCAGCGGCAACACCAGCGCCAGGCTCAGGGCCAGGCCGCGCGCGCGCAGCATCACCAGCCAGGGGCAGGCCAGTAGCAGCCACAGGCCAATCAGCGGTTTGTCCAGGTTCAGGTACAGGGAGAACGGCACCGCGCCCTCGCTGAGCACGGCCTTGTCGAAGACGCGGGCGCCATGGAAGCCGGGCAGCCAGTGCAGCGCCAGGGCGATGGCGAGGGCGATGAACAGCAGGTGGCCGAGGGTCTGTTGCCAGCGTACCCGGCGCCGTGCGAGCAGCCCGCTGCAGAGCAGGGCGAGCAAGGCGGGCAGGGCGATCAGGCCGAGGCTGCCGTGGGTCAGTGCGAGGGTGTAGCCAAGGCCGAGCAGGAGCAGGGCGATCCAGTGGGAAAGAGGCATGAGGGGTCCTTGTGCCGGTGAGTCCGTGGAGGGTAGGACTTACCCCATGGCCTTCAGGACACTTGGATGCTTGCGCGCTTGGACAGTAATGCCGGGACCGCGTTGCGGTCCTTTCGCGGCACAAGGCCGCTCCTACAGGGGACCGCGCCGTCCTGTAGGAGCGGCCTTGCCGAGGCGTCGGACCGGTCGGAAAGGGTCGCAAAGCGACCCCGGCAATCTTGAATGGGGAAGGGATGGGCCCAGCCTTACCCTGCGATCAATTGCCGCAGCACATAATGCAGGATCCCCCCCGACTTGAAGTACTCCACCTCATTGAGGGTGTCGATCCGGCACAACACCTCGATCTGCTCCTGGCGCCCGTCCTCGCGGGTGATACGTACCGGCAGGCTCATGCCCGGGCGGATCTGCGCGCCGCCAAGGCCCAGCACATCGATGCGTTCCTTGCCAGTCAGCCCCAGGCGCTTGCGGTCGTCCCCAGCCTTGAACTGCAAGGGCAGCACGCCCATGCCCACCAGGTTGGAGCGGTGGATGCGCTCGAAGCTCTCCGCCAGCACCGCCTTGACCCCCAGCAGGTTGGTGCCCTTGGCCGCCCAGTCGCGGCTGGAGCCGGTGCCGTACTCCTGCCCGGCGATCACCACCAGCGGCGTGCCATCCTGCTGGTAGCGCATGGCGGCATCGTAGATCGACAGTTTCTCGCCCGTGGGGACGTACAGGGTATTGCCACCTTCCTCGCCGCCGAGCATCTCGTTGCGGATGCGGATGTTGGCGAAGGTGCCGCGCATCATCACTTCGTGGTTGCCGCGGCGCGAGCCATAGGAGTTGAAGTCGCGTGGCTCCACGCCTTTTTCGCGCAGGTAGCGCCCGGCTGGGCTGTCGGCCTTGATGTTGCCGGCCGGGGAGATATGGTCGGTGGTCACCGAATCACCGAGCAGGGCGAGGATGCGCGCGCCCTGGATATCGGTGATCTCCGGCAATGGCCCGGCGATGTCGTCGAAGAACGGCGGATGCTGGATATAGGTGGAATCGTCCTGCCAGACATAGGTGGCGGCCTGCGGCACCTCGATGGCCTGCCACTGGGCGTCACCGGCGAAGACCTCGGCGTATTCCTTGTGGAACATCCGCGTGTCGACCTTGGCCACGGCCTCGGCGATTTCCTGCTGGCTCGGCCAGATGTCGCGCAGGTACACCGGCTGGCCGTCCTTGCCGGTGCCCAGCGGGTCCTGGCCGAGGTCGACGCGCACGCTGCCGGCCAGGGCATAGGCCACCACCAGCGGTGGCGAGGCCAGCCAGTTGGTCTTGACCAGTGGGTGCACCCGGCCTTCGAAGTTGCGGTTGCCCGACAGCACCGAGGCGACGGTCAGGTCGGCGCTGCCGATGGCTTGCTCGATGGCCTCGTCCAGGGGGCCGGAGTTGCCGATGCAGGTGGTGCAGCCATAACCGACCAGGTCGAAACCGAGCTGGTCGAGGTAGGGGGTGAGGCCCGCGGCCTTGTAGTAGTCGGTGACCACCTTGGAGCCGGGGGCGAGCGAACTCTTCACCCAGGGCTTGCGCTGCAAACCTTTCTCCACGGCTTTCTTCGCCACCAGCCCGGCGGCCATCATCACGCTGGGGTTGGAGGTGTTGGTGCAGGAGGTGATGGCAGCGATCACCACGGCGCCGTCGCGCAGGGTGTGGGTCTGGTTTTCGTGGGTGTAGGCGATCTCGCCGGCCTGGTCGGCATTACCCACCGCCACGCCACCACCGCCTTCGCTTTCCAGGCGGCCGACTTCCTTGGCCAGGGGCTTGGGCTGCAGCTCGATGAAGTGGTCGAAGGCCTGGCGTACCTGGCCGAGGGCGACCCGGTCCTGTGGCCGCTTGGGCCCGGCCAGGCTGGCTTCGACCTCGTGCATGTCCAGCGCCAGGGTGTCGCTGAACAGCGGCTCCTGGCCGGGCAGGCGCCACAGCCCCTGCGCCTTGCAGTAGGCCTCGACCAGTTGCACGGTCTGTTCGGGGCGGCCGGACAGGCGCAGGTAGTCGAGGGTCACCTGGTCCACCGGGAAGAAGCCGCAGGTGGCGCCATATTCGGGTGCCATGTTGGCGATGGTGGCGCGGTCGGCCAGCGGCAGGTCGGCCAGGCCGTCGCCGTAGAACTCGACGAACTTGCCCACCACGCCCTTCTTGCGCAGCATCTGGGTGACGGTCAGCACCAGGTCGGTGGCGGTGATGCCTTCGCGCAGCTTGCCGGTGAGCTTGAAACCGATCACCTCGGGGATCAGCATCGACACCGGCTGGCCGAGCATCGCCGCCTCGGCCTCGATGCCGCCGACGCCCCAGCCGAGCACGCCGAGGCCGTTGATCATGGTGGTGTGCGAGTCGGTGCCGACCAGGGTGTCGGGGAAGGCGTAGGTGCGGCCGTCTTCTTCGCGAGTCCACACCGTGCGCCCCAGGTACTCGAGGTTGACCTGGTGGCAGATGCCGGTGCCCGGTGGCACCACGCGGAAGTTGTCGAAGGCACTCTGGCCCCAGCGCAGGAAGGCATAACGCTCGCCATTGCGCTGCATCTCGATGTCGACGTTCTGGGCGAAGGCGCTGGGGCTGGCGTAGCGGTCGACCATCACCGAGTGGTCGATCACCAGGTCCACCGGCGACAGCGGGTTGATCCGCTGCGGGTCGCCGCCAGCCTTGGCCATGGCCGCGCGCATGGCGGCCAGGTCGACCACCGCCGGCACGCCGGTGAAGTCCTGCATCAGCACCCGCGCCGGGCGGTACTGGATCTCACGGTCGCTGCGGCGCTCCTGCAGCCATTTGGCCAGGGCGCGTAGGTCGTCGCCGGTGACGGTCTTGCCGTCCTCCCAGCGCAGCAGGTTTTCCAGCAGCACTTTCAGCGACATCGGCAGGCGCTGCAGGTCGCCGAGTTGGCGGGCGGCTTCGGTGAGGCTGAAATAGTGGTAGGCGCGGTCGGCCACCTGCAGGGTCTTGAGGGTTTTCAGGCTATCGAGCGAGGGCATTTACAACTCCTTGTGCTCCGGTGCCCGGCGGCTGCCAATGGCTCGCCGGTGTCACCGCTCTGGATCGGTCCGCACGGCACGGACCTGGCTGAACAGTCAGGTTAGACCGGTTTGCCCGACCTGACCCTTTTCTGGACAGATGGGGCGTGTCGCAGGTTCCGATCTTCCTTTATCATTCGCCGCCCTGGCGCCACCTGCGCCAGTGATGTGGAGTGAGAAATGAATACCCTGTTCATGCATTGCCGGCCCGGCTTCGAGGGCGAGGTCTGCGCCGAAATCAGCGAACACGCCGCCCACCTGGGCGTGGCCGGCTATGCCAAGGGCAAGCCGCAGAGCGCTTGCGCCGAATTCGTCTGCACCGAGCCTGGCGGCGCCGAACGCATGATGCGGGAGCTGCGCTTCGCCCAGCTGATCTTCCCGCGCCAGTGGGCGCGTGGCGCCTTCGTCGAACTGCCTGAGACCGACCGCATCAGCGTGCTGCTCGAACACCTGGCCGAACTGCCGGTGTGCGGCAGCCTGTGGCTGGAGGTGCTCGACAGCAATGACGGCAAGGCGTTGTCGACCTTTTGCCGCAAGTTCGAGGTGCCGCTGCGCAAGGCCCTGGAGAAGGCCGGCCGGCTGGTGGACGACGCCCGCCGCCCACGCTTGCTGCTGAGCTTCATCAGCGGCCGCCAGGTTTTCCTGGGCCTGGCCGAGGCCGACAATTCGGCGTTGTGGCCGATGGGCATCCCGCGTCTGAAGTTCCCCCGCGAGGCGCCCAGCCGCTCGACCCTCAAGCTCGAGGAGGCCTGGCACCAGTTCATTCCCCGCGAGCAGTGGGATGCGCGCCTGAACGACGACATGACCGGCGTCGACCTGGGCGCCTCCCCCGGTGGCTGGACCTACCAACTGGTCAAGCGCGGCATGCTGGTGACCGCCATCGACAACGGCCCGATGGCCGAGAGCCTGATGGACACCGGCCTGGTCACCCACCTGATGGCCGACGGTTTCACCTGGCAGCCGAAGCGCACCGTGGACTGGATGGTCTGCGACATCGTCGAGAAGCCAGCGCGTACCGCGTCGCTGATCGAGACCTGGCTGGGCGAGGGGTTGTGCCGTGAAGCGGTGGTCAACCTGAAGCTGCCGATGAAGCAGCGCCATGCCGAGGTGCGCAAGCTGCTGGAGCGTATCGAGGCGGGGTTCAAGGCGCGCAAGGTCAAGGTGTCGATTGCCTGCAAGCAGCTGTACCACGATCGCGAGGAAGTGACCTGCCACCTGCGTCGGCTCGACCTGAAGTAGCCCCTGCAGGGAGACGTGGGCTTGCTTCTGCGCCACAATGACGATCATTTTGCGGAGTCTTTCATGACCGATTTCCCCCACGACGCGATCCTCGATGCCAGCGGCCTGAACTGCCCTGAGCCGGTGATGCTGCTGCATACCCACGTGCGCAACCTGGCCGGCGGCGGTGTGCTCAAGGTCATTGCCACCGACCCCTCGACCCGCCGCGACATCCCCAAGTTCTGCAACTTCCTCGGCCACGAACTGCTCGGCCAGCAGGAAGGGGCCGGCATCTACCTGTACTGGATCCGCAAGAAGGCCGACTGAGCCCTGGCGATCGCGCTACACTGCGCTCCCCAGACAGGAGAGCGCCATGCTGATAGTTGCCGACGAGAATATCCCGCTGCTCGATGCCTTCTTCGCCGGTTTCGGCGAGATCCGCCGTTATCCCGGCCGGGCCATCGATGCCGCCTGCGTGAAGGATGCCGACGTGCTGCTGGTGCGTTCGGTGACCCGCGTCGATCGGCAACTGCTCGAAGGCAGCCGGGTGCGTTTTGTCGGCACCTGCACCATTGGCACCGACCATCTCGACCTCGAGTATTTCGCCCAGGCCGGCATCCACTGGAGCAGCGCGCCGGGCTGCAATGCCCGTGGCGTGGTCGACTACGTGCTGGGCAGCCTGTTGACCCTGGCCGAGCTCGAAGGCGCCGACCTGAGCGGCAAGGTGTATGGCGTGGTCGGTGCAGGCGAAGTGGGAGGGCGCCTGGTACGGGTGCTGCGGGGCCTGGGCTGGCAGGTGCTGGTCTGCGACCCGGTGCGCCAGGCCAGCGAGGGCGGTGCCTTCGTCGACCTGGAGACGATCCTTGCACAGTGCGATGTGATCAGCCTGCACACGCCGCTGCAACGCGGCGGCGATCACCCGACCTGGCACCTGCTCGACCAGCCACGCCTGGCGCGGTTGCGCGTCGGTGCCTGGTTGATCAACGCCAGCCGCGGTCCGGTGGTGGACAACGCGGCGTTGCGCGAACTGCTGCTCGACCGTGAAGACCTGCACGCGGTGCTCGATGTGTGGGAGGGCGAGCCGCAGGTCGACCTGCAACTGGCCGACCTGTGCACCCTGGCCACCCCGCATATCGCCGGCTACAGCCTGGATGGCAAGCAGCGCGGCACGGCGCAGATCTACCAGGCGTTCTGCCGCTGGCGGGGCGAGGCCGAACAGGTGCGCCTGGTCGATTTGCTGCCGGCGCCAGCGCTGGCACAGCTCGAATTCGATGCCAGCGCGGAGCCGGCCTGGGCGCTGGCCACCTTGTGCCGGGCAGTGTATGACCCACGCCGTGACGATGCGGATTTTCGGCGCAGCCTGAGTGAGCAGGTGGCCGAGCAGCGTGCCGCGTTCGACTTGCTGCGCAAGCATTATCCAGTGCGACGAGAGATCGAGGGGCTGGCGGTGCGGGTGCGCGGCGAAGCACCGCAGCTGGCGCAGATGGTCAGCGCCTTGGGCGCGATACTGGTGTAGCAGCCGGCCAGCCGGCGGCTACCGCTATCAAGGGTCAATAAAAACCCGGCGCCTGGCCGGGTTTTGGTGAATACCTGGGCTCAACCCTGCTTGACCTTCTCGACCCGGCTCTGCTCCAGGTCCTTGCAGGCCTTCTGGATCATCTGCTCGGTAATCGGGATCTCGCGCCCCTGTGCGTCGATGATCGAGCCGCATACCTGAGGTTGCTGTGGGGTCTTGGGCTGATTGGTGCTGTGCTGCAAGCTCATGTCCTGTCTCCTCATCAGGTTCAAGCTCAAGGGTATCGCCGCGCCGTGACTGGCCTGTGACAACGCCTGCGGCATCACGACAGGCACAGTCCAACAGAAAGTGCGGCAAAGCTCCAGTGACGCATTAGACCGAATGGGCATAGGGCCTGTGGCACTGGCCTTAGCTGCGACGGCGTCTTATTCACGGGAGTTCCGCTGCGGTGCACCAGTGGTAGGCTTGCAGAGTCTTCCTGCCGAAAGCTGCCCGTCATGCCTGATCCGATGTCGTCCCGCCAGCGCCGTGCCCTGCACCTGGGCTGGCAGTTCATCCGTCCGTATCGCCGGCGGGCGTTGCTGGCCCTGTTGGCCCTGATGGTCACCGCCGCCATCACCTTGTCCATGGGCCAGGGCATCCGCCTGCTGGTCGACCAGGGTTTCATGACCGGTTCGGCGCACCAGCTCAACCAGACCATCGGCTTGTTCCTGTTGCTGGTCATGGCCCTGGCGGTGGGCACTTTCGCCCGTTTCTACCTGGTTTCGTGGATCGGCGAGCGCTGCGTGGCCGATATCCGCCGCGCGGTGTTCGACCATCTGATCGGCCTGCACCCGGGTTTTTTCGAGGACAACCGCAGCTCGGAGATCCAGTCGCGGCTGACCGCCGACACCACCTTGTTGCAGTCGGTGATCGGCTCTTCGTTGTCGATGTTCCTGCGCAACGCACTGATGGTGATCGGCGGGGTGATCGTGTTGTTCGTCACCAACCCCAAGCTGACCAGTATCGTGGTGTTGGCGCTGCCATTGGTGCTGGCGCCGATCCTGTTGTTCGGGCGGCGGGTGCGCAGCCTGTCGCGGCAAAGCCAGGACCGGGTGGCCGATGTCGGCAGCTATGTGGCCGAGACCTTGGGCCAGATCAAGACGGTGCAGGCCTACAACCATGAGGCGCGCGACCGGGCGCTGTTCGGCGAGACGGTCGAGGCGGCGTTCACCGTGGCGCGCCGGCGTATCGCCCAGCGGGCGTGGCTGATCACCCTGGTGATCATGCTGGTGCTCGGTGCAGTGGGGGTGATGCTGTGGGTCGGCGGCATGGATGTGATCGCGGGGCGTATCTCCGGTGGCGAGCTGGCCGCGTTCGTGTTCTACAGCCTGATCGTCGGCAGTGCCTTCGGTACCCTGAGCGAAGTGATCGGCGAATTGCAGCGGGCCGCCGGCGCCGCCGAGCGTATCGCCGAGCTGTTGGCGGCGCGCACGGCGATCCTGCCGCCGGAGCAGCCGCAGCCGCTGCCGGGCGCGCGGGCCCGGGGCGCGATCGAACTGCGCGAGGTGCGCTTTGCCTATCCGTCACGGCCGGGCACGGCGGCCATCGATGGCTTGAGCCTGCAGGTGCAGCCAGGGCAGACCGTGGCGCTGGTCGGGCCTTCGGGCGCAGGCAAGTCGACCTTGTTCGACCTGCTGCTGCGCTTTCACGACCCGCAGGCGGGGGAAATCTTGCTCGACGGCCAGGCGATCACCGGGCTCGAGCCTGCCGAGCTGCGCCGCCAGTTCGCCCTGGTGGCGCAGCAGCCGGCGCTGTTTCGCGGCACGGTGGCGGCCAATATCCGCTATGGCCGGCCCGAAGCCAGCCAGGCCGAGGTCGAGGCGGCGGCGCGCAGCGCTTATGCCCATGAGTTCATCGTGCAATTACCCCAGGGCTATGAAACACCGTTGGGCGAGGGCGGTGTCGGCCTGTCCGGCGGCCAGCGCCAGCGCCTGGCGATTGCCCGGGCGTTGCTGCTGGATGCGCCGATCCTGTTGCTCGACGAAGCCACCAGCGCCCTCGATGCACAGAGCGAGCACCTGATCCAGCAGGCATTGCCGCCGTTGATGGCCGGGCGCACCACCCTGGTGATCGCCCACCGCCTGGCGACCGTGCAGCATGCCGAGCGCATCGCCGTGATCGACCAGGGGCGCCTGGTCGCGGTAGGCACGCACCGTCAGTTGATCGAAGAAAGCCCGTTGTACGCACGCTTGGCGGCGTTGCAGTTCACCAGCGCCTGAGCGTGTAGCCAGCTTGCTGGCGAACCAGGCACCGCTGTTCGCGGGCAAGTCCGCTGCCACAGGGCCCGCGCCAAGGGTTCAGCGACCGAAGCGCATCGGCCAGCCCAGCACCTGCTTCGCCCGTGGCGTGGCATAGGTGCGCACCTTGGAGGTGCTCAGGCCCAGGCGCACCAGCGACTCGGCGATGGTCACCGCCGCACTCACCCCATCCACCACCGGCACCCCGGTGCGCTGGCGGATCTGCTCATCGAGCCCGGCCATGCCGCCGCAGCCCAGGCAGATCACCTCGGCCTTGTCCTCGCGTACCGCGCGCTCGGCTTGCTCGACGATGGCCTGCACCGCGCGTTGCGGGTCTTGTTCGAGCTCCAGCACCGCCAGGCCACTGGCGCGTACCGAAGCGCAGCGCTGGTACAGGCCGGACAGCTTCAGGCGGTCCTCGATCAGCGGCACCGTGCGATCCAAGGTGGTGACCACCGAATAGGCATGGCCCAGGTACATCGCGGTGCTGGCCGCGGCGTCGGTGATGTCCACCACCGGCACGTTCAGCAGTTCCTGCAAACCCTCCCGGCCATGCTCGCCGTAGCCGGCCTGGATGACCGCGTCATAGGGCTGGTCGTAGGCCAGCACCCGGTCCATCACGGCGATGGCGGCCAGGTAGCTCTCGAAATTGCCCTCCACCGATTCGGCGCCGAACCAGGGGGTCAGGCCGACGATCTCGGTGCCCGGGGCGGCGACGCTGCGCGCTTGCGCGGCGATGGCCTCGGTGATGGCGCTGGTGGTGTTGACGTTGGCGATCAGGATGCGCATGGCGGATTTCCTTGCAATCAATGGCTGCTGTGGTCGACGGCGATGCATTCGCCGCTGACGTCGTGGTAGTGGCCGTGGCGCGGTGCGACCAGCAGGTACACGGCGGCGGCGATGCCGGCACCGATCAGCCAGGAGAACGGCGCGACGCTGTGGAAGTTGGGCACCAGGGCCAGGACGATGGCCAGCAGCGCGGCGGGGATGAACGCCGCCACCGCGCGCAGGTTGATGCCGCGGCTGTAGTGGTAGGCGCCGGCGGGGTGCTCGCTGTACAGCTGCGGAACGTTGATACGGCCCTTACGCAGCAGCCAGTAGTCGGCCATGATCACGCCGTACAGCGGGCCGAGCAGGGCGCCCAGGCCGGAGAGGAAGTACACGATCACCAAGGGGCTGTTGTAGAGGTTCCACGGCAGGATCACCACGGCCAGCGTGGCGCTGATCAGCCCGGCGCGGCGGAAGTTCAGGTGGCGTGGCGCCAGGTTGCTGAGCACGAAGGCCGGGGCGACGAAGTTGGCCATGATGTTCACCGCCACGGTGACGATCAGGAAGGCCAGGCAGCCCAGCACCAGGAACGCGGTGTTGGGGATGCTGGCGACGATCTGGGTTGGGCTGTCGATGATCTGGCCGTTGATCTGGAACTGCGCGCCGCACAGCACCACGGTGATCGCGGCGAACACCAGGATGTTCACCGGCAGGCCCCAGAAGTTGCCGACGCGGATGGTCTTGCGGCATGGCGCGCTGCGGGCGAAGTCGCAGAAGTTCAGCACCAGGGTGCCGTAGATCGCCAGCCACAGGGCGCCGCCGGCGAAGATGTTGCGCCACATCTCGTAGCCGCTCAGCGGTGCCGCCACCGACCAGGCGATGCGCGCGTCGGCCTTGAAGTACATGAACACCGCCAGGCTCGCCACGGTCAGCAGGATCACCGGGCCGGCGAAGGCCTCGTAGCGGCGCACCATCTCCATGCCGTAGGCGAGGATCACCAGCTGCACCAGCCAGATCGCCACGAAGCACGCCCAGCCCAGGCTCGACAGGCCGAGGATGCTGTCCTGGTCGTAGGCCACCACCTGCGGCCACACGGCGCTGAGCAGCACCCGCAGCACCACCGAGGCCAGGTAGGTCTGGATGCCGAACCAGGCGATGGCGATCACCGCGCGGATCAGCGCCGGCAGTTGCGCGCCATGGATGCCGAAGGCGATGCGGCTGATCACCGGGAAGGGAACCCCGGTCTTCTGGCCCATGTAGCCGGACAGGTTCATGAAGAAGTACACCAGCGCCGCGCCGATCGCCAGCGACAGGAGGATCTGCCAGCCGCCCAGGCCGAGGGCGAACAACCCCATGGCAAAGGAGTAGTTGGCGATGTTGTGCACGTCGTTGGTCCATAGCGCGAAGATGCTGTAGCCACCCCAGCGGCGCCCGGCGAGCTTGGTCGGGGCCAGGTCGCGGTTGTGCAGGCGCGGGCTCAGCTCAAGGTCGGCCGGATGGCCTTCGAGGGGGGTGCTGGAAGGGCTGGTGCTGGCAACGGAAAGTTCAGGGGCAAGGGGGAGGCTGCTACTCATTCCGGCGGCTCCTGATGCGCGTGACTGCGATGAGCGGGCGCTGGCGCACGGGCTCGCCATCTCGTCGGTGCAGGCGTTGGCATCACTGGGTTCTGGGCGCAACGGTCGCCGCTGGGGCGACGCTGCGGGTTCTTGTGTATTTATGTTTCGATAAATTTGTATACAAAACACAGGCACACAAAAGCCAGTTCCGTGCCAGCGGGAAAACAACTTCTACGGAGCCATTACTTTGAATCTATCTTGTTGAAAGCTAAGTAGATGAAACTCATTAATTATAAGTTGACCGAATGAACAGGTTATATTTTGTTCTGCTGTTGTTAGTTGATCACTTGGTCAGATTTATGTGCGGTAAATGTGTAACGGATTGGGGCGTTACCTGGGGTAATTGCACACAAAAATGGCACTTTAGGTGACATTTATGTATACACATGCGGACGCTGTGAAGGTCGTGAGCGCAACGCTGGGAGCGGGCGTGCCGGTGCCAGGTATCGCGTCGCCGGGTTCGCTAGCCAGGCAGGCTCCAGCAGGGGGAGCGCATGGCTTGGGCGCAGCTCGATCCCTGCGCGCGCTCAGGCCATCGGCGGCAGCCGCCGCTTCACCGGGGTCTTCTTGATGATCGCGGTGTTGGTCTCGGCCAGTACATTGAGCCGGTCGAGCAGGGTATCGAGCTGTTCCATCGAGCGCACCTGCAAGCGCGCGATGAAGCAGTCCTCACCGGTGACCTTGTCGCATTCGGTGAATTCGGCAATGGCGATGATCTGCCGCTCCACCTCCTGCAACTGCCCAGGCAACGGGCGGATGCGCACGATGGCCTGCAATTGGTAGCCGAAGCTGCGTGGGTCGACCTCGACCGTATAGCCGCGCAGCACGCCGCGCGCCTCCAGGCGGCGCAGGCGCTCACTGACGCTCGGCGCCGACAGGCCACTGATCTGCGCCAGGGCTTTGAGCGAGCGGCGCGAATCTTCCATCAAGGCACTGATCAGCAACTGGTCGATGGTGTCGGTCATGACTACCTCATTAGGCAAGTGACGTATTTGGCCTTGATAGTAAAGGCCATTGGTGGATTTGGCCTTGGTAATCCGCTGGAAGGTTGCAAGTAGCCCCGCGCATACTGTGGCCATCGTCGACAGGAGGTGTGAGATGGACAATGGGTTGCGTCGTGGTTCCCTGGAAATGATCGCCGCCATGCTGATCTCCGGGACCATTGGCTGGTTCGTGCTGGTGTCCGGCCAACCGGTGCTGGACGTGGTGTTCTGGCGCTGCGTGTTCGGCGCCCTGACCTTGCTGGCGATCTGCGCGGCCATGGGCTTGTTCAAGCCCGGCGTGCTGACCCGCGCCACCTTCCTGCTGGCGGTGGTCAGTGGCGTGGCCATCGTCGGCAACTGGGTGTTGCTGTTCGCTTCCTACTCCCGGGCGTCGATCGCCATCGGCACGGCGGTGTACAACGTCCAGCCGTTCATGCTGGTGGGGCTGGCGGCGTTGTTTCTCGGCGAAAAGATCACCCTGGCCAAGCTGACCTGGCTGAGCGTGGCCTTCGTCGGCATGCTGGCCATCGTCGGTGCCCATGGCAGCGGCCAGGCCAGTGGCGAGGCGTACTTGCTGGGGATCGCCCTGGCGTTGGGCGCGGCGTTTCTGTATGCGCTGGCGGCGTTGATCATCAAGCGCCTGACCGGCACCCCGCCGCACCTGATCGCCCTGGTGCAGGTCAGCACCGGCGTGCTGCTGTTGGCTCCCTGGGTCAAGCTGGGCGGCCTGCCGGGCGAGTGGCCGGCGCTGGGCAGCCTGCTGACCCTGGGCATGGTCCACACCGGGGTGATGTACGTGCTGTTGTACAGCGCTATCCAGCGCCTGCCCACTGCGCTGACCGGGGCCTTGTCGTTCATCTACCCGATCGCGGCGATTCTGGTCGACTGGTTCGCCTTCGGCCATCGCCTGGCGCCGTTGCAATGGCTGGGGGTGGGCTTGATCCTGCTGGCGGCAGCGGGAATGCAGCAGGGCTGGTGGTTGCGAGGGGCGCGGGGCACGCAGCAGGCTTGAGTGCTGGGCGGGTAAATCATCCGACAGTTTTTGTCGGTAATGGCTAGTTGATGGCGCGCTGACCCTCTAGTACTCTGCGGGCCTTTGTCGCATTGATGCGACCCATTCCCAAGTGATGGATCACCCTGCATGTCCCGTTCCTTTCGCGCCGGGGCCACAGGCCTTGCGCTGTTGCCCTTGCTTGCCGGCGCCGCGCCGTTCCAGTCCCCCGGTGATCGGGATTTGATCCGCGATCGCCAGGAGAACCTGCTGCAAGAGCAGCGCAAGCGCCTCGAGGAGCTGCAACAGTTGCCGGGCAAGCAGGCCCCGCAGGCCCCGACGCAGCCCAGCGAAGACGACCGCTGCTTCCAGATCGAGCGCATCGACCTGCAGGGTGCGACGCTGCTCAGCGAGGGCCAACGCCATGCCCTGCTGGCAGACGATGAAGGTCAGTGCCTGCCGGTTGCCCGGTTCAATGCGTTGCTCAAGCGGATTACCGACCATTACCTCGACCGTGGCTACCTGACCACCCGCGCCTACCTGCCGCAGCAGGACCTGGGCAGTGGCGTGCTGCAGATCATCGTCGTCGAGGGGCGCCTCGAAGGCCTGGACAGCTCGAGCCTGGCCAGCCCTCGGGAGCTGGCCATGACCTTCCCCGGCAGGGTGGGCGAGGTGCTCGACCTGCGCCAGATGGAGCAGATGGTCGACCAACTGGGCCGCCTGCCCTCGCGCCGGGCCGAGGTGGAACTGGTGCCGGGCCAGGTCGTGGGCGGTAGCCGGGTGCAGCTCAAGGGTGAACGCGACAAGCCCTGGCGGGTCTCGGCCAGCCGGCACAACAACGGCGATGCCAGCAGTGGCGAGCAGCAGATGAACCTGGGCTTCGAATGGGACAGCCCGCTGGGCCTGGCTGACCAGCTCAACCTGCGCAGTGGCCGCGACGTGGTCAGCGACCAGTGGCGCCATAGCGACAGCCAGGGCCTGAACTACAACCTGCCGTGGGGCTGGTGGACCTTCAACTACAGCTACAACCGCAACTACTACCGTACCCGCGACACCTCCAGCGGTTTCCCCTTCAAGCTCGACGGCGACAATGCCGTGCACCAGTTCCAGGCCGAACGGGTGATCCACCGGGACAGCCTGAGCAAGACCGCGGTGAACCTGGGCATCAGCCACCTGCGCGCACGCAACTACCTGGACGACACCCTGATCGATGTCTCCAGCACCCGCATCACCGAGCGCCAGCTGGGCGTCAACCATGGCCGGCGCATCGGCAACGCCTTCGTCAACCTGGACGCCGGCTGGCAGCAGGGCATTGGCGCCCTCGATGCCCAGGGCGCGGGTGACCCCCACGGCAACGAGCCGGTGGCACGCTACAACAAGTACACCCTGACCCTGAGCTACCTGCAGCCGTTCCAGCTGTGGGGCGAGCAGTTCAGCTTCGACAGCCTGGCCACCGGCCAGCGCAGCGAGGACGCCCTTTACAGCGGCCAGCGCATCAGCGTCGGCGGGCTGACCTCGGTGCGCGGCTTCAAGGAGCAGACCCTTACCGGCGATAGCGGCGGCTACTGGCGCAACCAGTTGCGCTGGCGTCGCCCGGTCACCTGGGCGCCACTGCAGCCCTGGTTGCGCGAATACGGCATGGCCGTGGCCTATGACGCCGGGGTGATCAAGGG
Source organism: Pseudomonas sp. VA159-2 (assembly GCF_024126635.1). Lineage (NCBI taxonomy): Bacteria > Pseudomonadati > Pseudomonadota > Gammaproteobacteria > Pseudomonadales > Pseudomonadaceae > Pseudomonas > Pseudomonas sp. VA159-2. Next base: position 60,428 of record NZ_JAMYBV010000021.1, read on the forward strand.
CCAGCATGGCAATGGCCAGGACCATGGTCGCCTGAGCGGCAACGCCTTCGAGTTCAATGCGCGCGGCCAGTACTTCGCCGCCAGCGCCACCTTTGCCCGCTCGCTGCAACGCCCCGACGTCATCACCCGCCGTGAGCACCCGATCTACTTCCGGGTCGACGCGTTCTTCTGAGCCTCGACCCCCTCATTACCCATGACACCGCCGCGCCGTCAGGGGCGCGCCTGCAACTGGCCCGAGCAGCGCCTGGAGTTCGTTCGACATGGATATTCGCACCCCCCTGAACCAATGCATCGCCCTGATCGTCGCGGGTGTGCTGTTTCTCAACCCCATCGTCGCCACGGCCGCGCAGCTGACCGTCGATGCGGCGGCCAAGGCCAATACCAGCATCAACCAGGCTGGCAACGGGGTGCCGATCGTCAATATCGCCACACCCAATGGCAGCGGCCTGTCGACCAACACCTTCCGCGACTACAACGTCGGCAGCAACGGGTTGATCCTCAACAACGCCACCAGCAAGACCCAATCGACCCAGCTGGGCGGCATCATCATCGGCAACCCCAACCTGCGCGGCCAGGCCGCCCAGGTGATCCTCAACCAGGTCACCGGTGGCAACCGCAGTACCCTGCAAGGCTATACCGAGGTGGCCGGGCACGCCGCCCGGGTCATCGTCGCCAACCCCCACGGCATCACCTGCAAGGGCTGTGGCTTCATCAACACGCCGCGAGCCACCCTCACCACCGGCAAGCCGATCATGGACGGCGAGCGCCTCGACCGCTTCCAGGTGGACGGCGGCGACATCGCCATCGAAGGCGATGCGCTCAATGCCCGCAACCTCGACCAGTTCGACCTGATCACCCGCAGCGCCAAGCTCAACACCGAACTGCATGCCAGGCAGTTGAACATCGTCACCGGGCGCAACGATGTCCAGGCCGACACCTTGCAGGCCACCCCACGTGCCGAGGACGGCAGCGCCAAACCACTGCTGGCCATCGACAGCGCGGCGCTGGGCGGCATGTATGCCAACACCATTCGCCTGGTCGGCACCGAACAGGGCGTGGGCGTCAAGCTGGCCGGCAACATGGCCGCCACCACCGGTGACATCCAGGTGGACGCCAACGGCAAGGTGACTCTGGCGCAGACTTCCAGTGCCGGCAACCTGAAGATCGCCGCGCCGAGCGCCGAGCTGACCGGCAAGACTTACGCGGCCGGCAGCGCCACCGTGCGGGTGCGCGACGAGGTGAGCGTCGGCCAGAGCCTCGCCGCCAGGGACAGCATCACCGTGGCCGGCGCGCAAATCGACAACCAGGGCATCATCGAAGCTGGCGTGGAGCCGGACAACACCCGCAATGCCCACGGCGATGTGACCCTCACTGCCCAGAGCCTGCGCAACCGTGGCAGCGTGGTGGCCAACCGCACCCTGGAGGCTAGCGCCAGCACCCTCCTCGACAACCAGGGCGGCACCTTCAAGGGCCGAGCCACCACCTTGACGGCAGGCCAGCTGGACAACCGCAAAGGCCAGGCACTGGCCGACGACACCCTGACGGTCAATGCCGGCACCCTCGACAACCGTGACCAGGGCCTGCTGCAAGGCAAGGGCCAGGCCGTGGTGGATGTCAGCGCAAACCTCGACAACCGGGGCGGCCGCCTGGTGGGCCAGGGCGGCCTGCAGGTCACCGCCACCCGGTTGGACAACCGTGACAAAGGCCTGGTCGGCAGTGACCGCCAGGCCAAGCTGACCACCCATGCGCTGCTGGACAACCAGGGCGGCGGCAAGCTCAGCGCCGACCGCCTGGACATCACCACCGCCGGCCTGCTCAACGGTGGCGGCCAGTTGCTTGGCGGCGATGTCCTGGTCAACGCCAGCGCCGACATCGACAACCGCCTCGGCCTGGTATCGGCCAAGCGCCTGCTCGACCTCAAGGCCGTGGCCCTGGACAACAGCGGCAAGGGCAACCTGCGCAGCGACGGCACCCTGGGCATCAAGGTGGCGACCCTGGACAACCGCGACAACGGCCTGCTGTCGAGTCTCGGCGACCTGACCCTGCATGGCAGCGAGCGCCTCGACAACCGCGGCGGCCTGGTCCTCGCCGACCGCTCGCTGACCGTCACCGGCGGGCATTTCGACAACCGTGACAAGGGCGTGGCCACCACCCAGGGCAAGGCCCGTATCGACGTCGCCAGCCTGGCCAACAGCGATGCCGGCCACCTGCAGAGCGACGGCCGCCTCGAGCTGGTCGCCGGCAAGGTCGACAACGAGCGCCTGGGCAACATCACCGCCAAGGGCGACCTCGAGGCCCACCTGGGAACGTTGAACCATCAAGGCGGCAGGTTGACCAGCCTGGGCAGCCTGCTGCTTACCGCCGACACCCTCGACAACCAGCAGGGCGGCAAGATTGGCGCGACCGCCGTGGCCGACATCAGCGCGGCGCGCATCCTCAACCAGCAGGGTGAGATCTCCAGCACCGGCAAGGTCATCCTCAATGCCAGCCAACTGCTGGACAACCAGGGCGGCAAGGTCATCGGCGACCGTGGCCTGACCCTCACCGTGCAGCGCCTGCTCAACCAGAACAAGGGCCTGCTCAGTGGCTATGACCGCCTGAGCCTGCACGGTACCGAGCTGCTCAACAACGGCGGCAAGCTGAGCAGCCACACGCACATCGACGTGACCCTGGACGGCCAGCTGGACAACAGCGACGCCGGCCTGATCGTCAGCGACGCCAGCGTCACCCTGAATACCGGCACGCTGCTCAACCGCCAGGGCGGCAAGGTCTCGGCCAACGCGGCCCTGGACCTGACCAGCCAGGACCTGCTGGACAACCAGGGCGGCACCCTGGTGACCAACGCCGGGCTGCTGCTCAAGGCCGCTCGCCTGGACAACAGCCACCTCGGCGTGATCAGCGCCCAGCGGCACGCCGAGTTGCGCAGCGGCGCCATCGACAACAGCGCCAAGGGCAATATCGGTGCCGGCAGCCTGCTGCTGGTCGCCACCCAGCTCGACAACAACGATTACGGCCGCATCAGTGCCGCCGGCCAGATCGATGCCACCCTGACCGGCCTCGACCAGAACGACCACGGGCAACTGGTCAGTGAAACCGGCATCGACCTCGACCTGCAGCACGGTCGGCTGGTGAACCGCAACGGTGGCCTGCTGCGTTCGCCGGGCAGCCTGTTGTTGCGCCAGATGGGTGTGGTGGACAACCGTGACGCGGGCGAGATTTCCAGCAATCAGGGTTTCAGCCTGGTCGCCAGCCGCCTCGACAACCGCGGTGGGCGAGTGGTCAGCAGCCAGGACTTGACCCTGCGCATTGCCGGGATCCTCGACAACAGCCTGAAGGGGGTGTTGTCGGCCAGCCACGACCTCGAGGTCGGGGCCGGCAGCCTCGACAACTTCAGCGGCGGCAGCCTGGCCAGCGGCCAGGCGCTCAAGGCAACGATCGACGGCCAGCTCGACAACCACGACGAGGGCATCCTGTCCGCCGTGGGCGGGCTGACCGTGACCAGCGCCGGCTTGCTCAACGGCGAGCGCGGCCTGTTGTCGGGCAACACCGGGGTGACCGTCACTACCGGCCAGTTGGACAACCATCAAGGCGGCCAGCTCATCAGCCAGGCGGCGCTGACCGTCGACAGCAGCGAGCTCGACAACCGTGGCGGTGCCCTGAGCAGCAAGCAGGCCATGAAGCTGACCACCGGCGAGCTGCGCAACGGCGCCGATGCCCTGCTGCGCGGCGGCCGCATCCACAGCGATGGCGCGTTGACCTTGGAGGCGGCGCAGGTCGATTCCAGCCAGGGCGGTGAAATTTCCGCCAAGGGCGACCTGCTGCTGCGGGTCAGCGCGTTGATCCAGCGCCAGGGGCGGCTGATCGGCGAACAGAAGCTCGACCTCGACCTGAACGGCGGCGACCTGCAGAACCAGGGCGGCCTGATCAGCGCCAATGGCCCACTGAACATCCAGAACCTGCGCAAGCTCGACAACAGCGCCGGCGAAGTCACCAGCCAGCAATCCTACCAGCTGCTCGCCCAGCGCATCGACAACCAGCAGGGGCGCATCCTCAGCGATGGCCGGCTGACGGTGGAGGCGCCACTGCTGGACAACAGCGCCAAGGGCCTGATCTCCGGCGCCCAGGGCCTGCTGGCCAAGGGTGTTGATTTGAACAACAGCGGCGAAGGCACCCTGTCCAGCAAGGACGGCGACCTCACCGTGACCCTGGCCGGTACCCTCGACAACCGCGAACTGGGTGCCCTGGTCAGCAAGGGTCGCCAGCAGATCAGCGCGGCCAACCTGCATAACAGTAAGGGCATCGTTTCTTCCGAGCAGGCCATCACCCTCAGTGTCAGCGACCAGCTCGACAACAGCGGCGGCGGCCTGATTTCCGCCACCGGCGACCTGGCGTTCGACCAGGACGGCACCGTCATCGACAACCAGGGCGGGCAGGTCAACGGCCAGGCGATCACTGTCACAGGCAAGCGCCTGGAAAACGCCAAGGGCCAGCTGACCAGCCGCGCGCTGCTTGAGCTGACCTTGGCCGAGGCCCTGGTCAACACCGACGGCGCGCGCCTGGTCAGTGGCGCCGACCTGCTGCTCAACACCGGCCGTGTCGCCAACAACGGCGGCAAGCTGATCAGCCACGGCCTGTTGCGCGTCGACGCAACGACGCTGGACAACAGCCTTGGCGGTAACCTGGCCAGCCAGCAGAACCTGGTACTGCGCCTGGGCGGCGACCTGCTCAACGGCCAGGATGGCCTGCTGTTCAGCGAACACGGCAAGCTCGACATCCATGCCAATGCCCTGGACAACCAGGCCGGTACGCTGAAAAGCCAGGGCGCTATCGAAGTGCGCCTGGACAAGGCGTTGAACAACCACGGCGGGCGCCTGGAGAGCCAGGCAGGCGGCCTCGAGCTGCACGCCGCGAGCCTCGACAACGGCGGCAGCGGCATGCTCAGCGCGGCCAAGGGCCTGTTCAAGGGCGTCTTCGCCGGCCTGTTCGACAACGGTGGCGGCACCACCCAGGCGCAATCGGTGGACATCAAGGCCGACACCCGGGTGAACAACCAGGGTGGCTATCTCTCGGCCCTGGGTGGCGACAACCAGCTCGTCAGCGCCGAGTTCGACAACCGCGGTGGCGGCCTGTATGCCGCCGGGCTGCTGCACCTGCAGGGCCAGCAACTGTTCAACCAGAGCGGCAAGATCGGCGCCGGGCGCATCGACTTCGGCCTGGACGGCGCCCTGTACAACGGCCTAGGCCAACTGGAAAGCGAAGGTGACCTGCTGCTGCGCGCCAGCGAACTGGACAACCGCACCGGCAACCTGCGCGCGCTCGGCAAGACCGGCACCAGCCGTTTCATCATCGCGGGCAACCTGCTCAACGACAACGGCGTGCTGGCCACCGCCAACCACGACCTCGACCTGCAGATCGGTGGCCTGAGCAACAGCGGCGGGCAACTGCTGCACACCGGCCTTGGCACCTTCGGCCTGGCCTCTGACAAGGTCACCCAGGCCGGCGGCGTGCTGCATACCGATGGCCTGCTGAGCATCGGCGCCGCCAGCTGGACCAACAGCAGCGTGCTGCAGGCCCGGCGCCTGGAGCTGGACATCGGGCGTTTCGTGCAGACGGCCAGCGGCAAGCTGCTGGCGGTCGAGAGCTTCAAGGGCCGCGGTGGCGACTGGAGCAACGATGGTCTGCTGGCCAGTGACGGCAGCCTGCAGTTGGACCTCACCGGCAACTACGACGGCAATGGCCGCCTGACCAGCCTCGGCACCCTGGGGTTGAGCGCCACCGATATCCGCCTGGCCAATAGCGCCAGCCTGGCCGCTGGCGCCGGCGGCGTGGTGACGGCCCGCAACCTGCTGAGCAACGACGGTCGCCTGACCGCCCTCGATGGCCTCACGGTCAACGCCGCCAGCCTGGAAAACCGCGGCACCCTCGGCGGCGCCGCCGCGGTGACACTGACCGCCAACAACCTGAGCAACCAGCGCGGCCTGGTGTTCAGTGGCAACGACATGACCCTGCGCGTGGGCAGCCTGAGCAACTACTACGGCGATATCTACAGCCTCGGCGGCCTGGACCTGGCCGGCAACGGCAGCGCCCGCGCCGTGTTGCTGGACAATATTTCGGCCAGCATGGAAAGCGCCGGCAGCATGACCCTGGCGGTGGATACCTTGCTCAACCGCAAGGAACACTTGAGCTCCAAGCAGAAGCTGCTCGCCGGCTACGTCAACGTGTATTCCGACGACCGCTGCAAAGGCAAGGGCTGCGAGCTGTACTTCTCGGCCACCGAGAGCTGGCAGGATGTCATCGACCAGGACAGCCCCACAGCCTTCATCACCACCGGCGGCAAGCTGAACTTTGCCGGTGGTGCGTTCCGCAACCACTACAGCAGTGTCTCGGCGGCCGGCGATATCGCCATCAACACGGCCGTGTTCGAGAACAAGGGCGCCGGTGGCGGCGAGCAGCGCAACCTTACCGCCAGCATGTACACCCGTGATCGCGGCCAGTACAACGCGTTCATCAACGCCAAGAACCAGTTCAACCAGAACCCCGGTTCGCTGACCCTCGATCAGGTCATGGCCGCGTCTGGCTACCCGCATGCCAGCATCTACAACGTCATCGACAACAAGACGCCGATCGCTGGCGCCGTGGTCGCCCCGGCGGTGGTGCAGTCGGCCGGCGCGGTGACCATCAACGCCACCCAGCGCATCGACAACAGCGTGGTGCGCGTCAACCAGGCCGGTGCCGGCACCATCAATACCCGTGGCGATGCCACCGCCGATGCGCGCCAGGCCCAGACCCAGGTGCGCGCGCTCAACCCGCAGTTGCCGCCGGACCTGGCCCAGCGCCAGGTCAACCCGGTCACCCTGCCCAGCTTCAGCCTGCCCCAGGGCAGCAACGGCCTGTTCCGCATCAGCAGCCAGGCCGGCCAGGCCGCCGTCAGCGGCGACGCCCTGGGCGCGACCGCTGACCGCACCCAGGCCGGCAGCGGCACCTTCATCGCACCGCTGGCCAGCACGGCCAGCGCCGACAGCCGTGCCGCGCAGACGCTTGGCGCCAACGGCGCGGCTGCGGCGCAGGGCGCCGTGGCTGGCTCCGGCGTGGCGCTGGGCGGCCTGGCCGCCGGCGTCAAGCTGGTCCAGGGCGTGCCTGAGCGCGGCGTGCCGAATGTCGCGCACAAGTACCTGGTAGAGACCAATCCGGTCCTGACCGACCTCAAGCAGTTCCTCAGCTCCGACTACATGCTCGGCCAGCTCGACGTCAAGCCGGACCAGGCCATCAAGCGCCTGGGCGACGGCCTCTACGAGCAGCGCCTGATCCGCGAGGCCGTGGTGGCCCGTACCGGCCAGCGCTACATCGACGGCATGACCAGCGACGAGACGCTGTTCCGCTACCTGATGGACAACGCCATCGCCAGCAAGGACAAGCTGTCGCTGAGCGTGGGCGTGTCGCTCAGCGCCGAGCAGGTGGCGGCGCTGACCCACGACATCGTCTGGATGGAGCAGGTCGAGGTCAACGGCGAGAAGGTGCTCGCCCCGGTGCTGTACCTGGCCCACGCCAACGGCCGCGTGGCCCCTAACGGCGCGTTGATCCAGGGCCGCGACGTCAACCTGATCAGCGGTGGCGAGCTGGTCAACGTCGGCACCTTGCGCGCCAGCAACAACCTCGCCGTCAGCGCCAGCAACATCGGCAACGCCGGGTTGATGGAAGCGGGCGGGCGCCTGGACATGCTGGCCACCGAGTCGATCCGCAACGCCCAGGGCGGGATCATCGCCGGGCGTGAAGTGAGCCTCACCGCGTTGACCGGCGACGTGATCAACGAACGCAGCGTCACCCGCCTGGAGGGCAGCGCGGGCGGTGAGCACGTGACCAAGGACCTGGTCGACACCGCCGCGCGCATCGAGGCGGCGAACAACCTGACGATCACGGCGGGGCAGGACATCGGCATTGTCGGCGGCGCCGTGCAGGCCGGTGGCAACATCGACATGGATGCCGGCCGTGACCTGATCATCGCCAGCCAGGAGGGTGTCGACAGCCACGAGTACCAGCGCCGCCGCGTCAGTGGCTACGACACCAGCATCACCCAGTACGGCAGCGAGGTGAAGGCCGGCGGCGACCTCACCGCCACGGCCGGCCAGGACCTGAGCATCGTCGCCAGCGAGATCGAGGCCCGCCGCGACCTGGCCCTGCAGGCCGGGCGCGACGTGACCCTGGCCGCCGCGGCGAACGAGGAGCACAGCTACGCCAAGGGCAAGAAAGGCAAGACCAAGTACGAGCGCCAGGAGGACGACGTCGAGCAGCAGTCGGCCGAAGTGAAGGCCGGCGGCGACCTGACCATCGACGCCGGGCGCGACCTGCGCATGGTGGCGAGCAAGGCCAGCGCCGGCGACGAAGCCTACCTGGTGGCTGGCGACAAGCTCGAGCTGCTGGCCGCCAACGACAGCCAGTACTCGCTGTATGACATGAACAAGAAGGGTGGTTGGGGGAGCAAGAAGACCCAGCGTGATGAAGTGACCGACGTCAAGGCGGTGGGGAGTGAGGTCACCAGTGGTGGCGACCTCACCCTCGAGAGCGGCGGTGACCAGCTGTACCAGGGCGCGAAGCTCGCCTCCGGTGCGGACCTGACCATTGATAGCGGCGGTTCGGTGACCTTCGAAGCAGTCAAGGACATGCATCAGGAGAGTCACGAGAAGAGCAAATCGGACCTGGCGTGGACCAGCGCCAAAGGTAAGGGAAGTACGGATGAGACGCTGCGCCAGACCTTGATGGTAACCCAGGGGGAGTTGGCGATTCGGGCCGCTGGCAAAATAAATATTGATATTAAGCAAATTGACCAAAACACTGTCAGCCAAACGATTGATGCAATGGTCCGAGCAGAACCCCAACTGGCGTGGATCAAGCAGGCCGAGGCCAGCGGAAAAGTGGATTGGCGAGTAGTAAAAGAAATTCACGACAGCTGGGATTACAAAAACTCAGGACTGGGAGCAGCACCCGCCCTGATTATTTCGATTGTCACGAGCGTCTACCTTGGTCCTCTTGCAGGTGCCATGGCCAGTAACTTTGCCGTAGGAACCATAAACGGTGGTGGAGACATCGGTGCTGGCCTAACAGCGGCAACCAGCAGCAAGGCCATAAAGGGATACGCTACGCAGATGGTGACAAGCGGAATTTTGAGTGGAATAGACACAGCAGTTGCGGGGTGGAATCCTGATGCCCCGTTGGTTCTGAGTGCCAATGGCATTAATAATCCAGGGTATAGCTCTGGTATGTTGGATTGGAATTCAGTCAGCCAGAACATCCTTCGTAGCAGCACACATGCTTTGGTCGCTGGCAGTGTGAACACAGCGATAAATGGAGGCAGCTTCAAAGATAATCTTGGAGCTGCTGCTGTGTCTGAAGGACTGGATTTGGCGGCGGCCTTCGGTAATAAACAGGTCGGCGATTTAGCTGATTATCTCAACGTCAGTCCTGGCTCTGCACAAAAAATCCTAATGCACGCAGTCTTGGGTGGAGCGCTGTCATCCGCCAAGGGAGGAAACTTCAAAACAGGGGCACTGGCAGGTGCTGCAGCGCAGGGTCTCACGGCGGCTACAAGTGCAGGTCTAGGCGAGTATCTCGATTCACGGTTTGCTACGGACGACCAGTTCAAGGTGGCGACCGCCCAGATTATTGGGGTTTTGGCAGGGGCCCTGGGTAATGGGAACCTTGAAACCGCCAGTTGGGTGGCTGGAAACGCTCAGCGCTATAATGACTTTTTACATCCAGGGGGAAATTGGGGAGCAGAAGCTGCTAGCTTAGGAACATATATGGCTGAGCAAGGCAAGACACCCCACCAGATTTCTGATGCGCTCCAGTCCTTGGCTAGAAGCGATGGGTACAAAGGCCCAGGTCATGATTATGTAGCTGGTTGGGTGTACACTCCGGCTGTGTTGGGCACGGCTATATCGCCTCCAGCAGGACTTGCCGGCGCAGCGATGGGCGGTGTCATTGGCGGTGGTGCTAACATCAGCTATCAACTGACCTCGGATAAACCTTTTAGTTATGTGGATGCCGCCATTGCTACCACTGTGGGTGGTGCAACTCAAGGTCGTGGGGTCGTATTCACTATTGGTGCAGGCACGGGAGGGGCATTCTTAGGGGGTTTGATTAAAGGTGATAGTTCAATGTATCCAGTTTTAGGTGCGGCCATTGGCGGTGCTGTGGGCTTGAAAACTGGACAAGTCGTAACTGGTAAATTGAAGCCCTATCTCGGAAGTAATTCCGAAGTTGTAGGTGCCTCTTTGGGTTCTCAGATTTCCGAAGCTACAGGTGGTAAAATAGGATCAATGGGAGAAAGCAAGTAATGAAGCCCAAGTCGAGGTTTCAAGCTTATGTACTATTTTTATTCTATTTGATTGTTTTGTTTTTCTTTGGAGGGGTCGTATCAAATTTTTTAGGGGCTATAGCCCTGTATTTTAAATATGACACGTGGCATTTTGGCTGGACTGATATTTCCGGCGTGTTTCCTGGGTTTCTAGCCTATGCGGTCCCTGTCTGGTTTGGGATATGCCTTGCTTCATATTTTAAATGGGGTGGTGGGAAGTAAATGCTGAAGTGATTCTCGAACGTGGGGCGAAGGGACGTCGACTCGGGTGGTCTCGGCGCGGTTGTATAAGCCGGTTGGGAAGACGTTTAACCTGACGGTAGATGTAGGGCATACGTTCTATGTGGGGGATCTTAGGACGTGGGTTCATAACACGGAGCCCTGTGCTCCCATACCTACATCCACTGTTAAGGCAACTGAAGGTGTAATTGCAACTCGAGTTAACGTCAGAAATGGTGATGGGAGTAAGGGTAGTGGCTTGGAGTATGCTTGAGCGAAAAGGGGACCGAAAAGGGACCGAAAAGGGGACAAGCTAAAAGAAGCGAAAAGAAGCGAAAAGGGGACAGATTTATTTTTCCTACTCTAATTCCAGCTCCTGGCAGCGAAGGGATCTAGCTGTCATGTAGGTAGGCCGAGATTAGAGTGGGGAAAATAAATCTGTCCCCTTTTTTCGGTCCCCTTTTTTCGAAGAAGAGCTAAGGGCGGTCCTGCAGGAGCCAGTGGTTGTGAAAACGCCAGCTTATAGGTCGCCTACTACAGGGAATTACATCAGGACTGTCGATATGAATAGAGTGATTGGTGTGGACGCGAAGACTGGAGGTAAGCAAACGAGCATTATGACAATAATTACTGATCATAAAGGTAATCTTGTGAACGCTTTTCCAGGGAAAACATTCTGAATGTACTGTGCTCTGTTGTGGAGTAAGGAAAGGTCCGCTGCGGGGGGGGATGGAGTGCTTAAGGTAATTGAAATTCCTAAAGACGCCATTTCAATGCTTATAAATGCGGATTCTAAAAATTATCCATTGCTCTCGGAGCTGTGTCTTGATGATTATGGGTTGTACTCTGGCGATCAGTTGGATCGGTTGCGGCTTGAGTTGAAAGATATGTCAAGAGCAACAGGGGGCGGATGAGTTATTTTGTTCTTTGGATACTCTTGCTTTGGAGGCAAGGGTGCTTGGGGAGAGTATTTTGTTTGATCCGTTTAGGGGTAAGTAGCGAGGGAAAGAAGGCTTGGGAAAGGGAAAAGGGGACAGGTTTATTTTTCCTACTCTAATATCGGCCCTCGTGGGGTCGAAGGGGGTGAGCAGTCATGTCATTCTCCTGATTCATCAGTCGTCAAGGTGATCCAAGGAGGATGCCGTCATGCCTAGAGTTGGACGAGTACTGCTGCCACACTATCCGCATCATATTGTCCATCGGGGTCACAATCGACAGGTTGTGTTTGCGCAAGATACGGACTTTCAACGCTACTTAGCCGACCTCCGAGAGTTGAAGGATGCCTTTGGAGTGAACGTCTATGCGTACTGCTTGATGACCAACCATGTGCATCTATTGTTGGTTCCCGATGATGCTTGCGCAGGACTTAGCCAGCTGATGAAGACGCTGGCGGCGCGCGCGACGCGCTATCGTAATCGACTAGAGGGCCGTTCCGGTACATTGTGGGAAAGTCGTTTTAAATCCAGCATTGTGCAGTCTGACACCTACCTGTTGGCTTGTTGCCGCTACATCGAATTGAACCCAGTCCGGGCGAGGATGACGGCTGAGGCTGGGGATTATCCTTGGTCGAGTTATTCGGTCAGAATGGGGGCTGCGAAACGGCAGAATTGGCTTGATGATAATCCCTTGTTTGAAACATTTGGGGTAACTGAAGAGCTCCGGCACAAGCGCTACGCCGAGTTTGTGAGGGAGGCGATATCGGAAGAAGAGCTTAGTCTGATTCGAGAGGCTATTCAGCGAGGACAACTGACGGGTAGTAGCCGATTCGTGGACGAGATTGCGCAGATCACTGGAAAACGTATTGAGCGACGGAGGCAGGGTAGGCAAAAATTAGAGTAGAGAAAATAAATCTGTCCCCTTTTCTTCCGAAAATGTATGAGTGAACGGAATATGAATGGGCAGTCGAGGAGTAAGCAAGTTGAAGAGCTGATTGCCAGGTTGTCGATCAATAGGAATGCGTGTGACGAAAATGAGCTGTGTTGCGAAGTTAGATTGATTTCAGAGAATGAAAAATTACAAATTATTCGTGATCTGATAGTTTTTAATGTTCGCCTCGCTGCTGCTGTCGCCGCACGAGTGCATTTGGCAGAGCGGCAGCAGGTGCAGTTGATGAGGGAGCTTTTGGAATGTGGGGGGAGTAATACTATAAGGCAGTTTGTAGGTCGTTTATTTTCGCGCCGACTAAGTGCTTCGTTGGTTTTGAAAGAGCTAATGAGGGCGAGGACGAATAGTTCTGATGCGGTTAGTTTGATGGCGTATTATTTTCCGGCACATTGGTGTTTAGAGATGTGGATCAAAAATCTATTATTTATAAGTTAAGGTCTGGTGGCGTTGAGTAATGGACTTAATAGAGGGGAAAGGGGATGGATTTATTTTTACAGGGGGAAGGGGAGTGGTTATGACTATTTCGAGAGTTAAAAATAACGAGCTGGTAGTTTTGCTTGATCGGTTGTCCAGGAAAAGGGGACGGATTTATTTTTCCTACTCTAATTCCGGCTCCTGGCAGCGAAGGGAGCTAGCTGTCATGTAGGTGGGCGGGGATTAGAGTAGGGGAAATAAATCTGCCCCCTTTTTTTCGTTTTTGTTTATGTTGATGCTTCGAAAACAGGCGTCTCGATGGAGAAAATGATTGACTATTTCCGGCTTGGCTCTCCGGTATCTAATGTTGTGGGGGAAGGAACGGTCTCAAATGTTTATATTAAAGCTCAGGATGGCTGGCTGAATGTATCGGCTGGTAGGGTTTTCCAGCATAAGGGGTGGCAGTGGTGGCAGCAAGTTTATTTGTCCCTGTGACGCGTGTACCTGAATTTGAAGAGTTAAAAAACTGGCTTCAAGAGGCTTTGTCTGCTTTAGGGTTTGTGGTTAATAGAGTTACGGTTGGTGTTAATTTGGTTGGTGCATCTGACTTGCTCTCGAACATGATCTATATTTTTGATCATGAAAGAAATGTCTGTTGCTGGGTGACGTTCTTGAGTGCAGATGACTGTTTGCTGGAAGAGGACGAGTTTGGTATGCCATTTATTGCGCATATTTCAGGTGGCGTTGGCGAAGGAAGGAATCTCGCTCTTGCAGTTTCGTATAGTGTGGGTGTGGGTGGGGGAGGGAGGGTTGTATATGATGACGGTTGTTTGTACTTCGATGATCAGAAAGGTGCTGCTAAATTGGAAGATATAAGATCCATGTGTGAAATGTGAGGAGAGGTTTTCCTGTGCAGGTATGGCTTCAAATTATGTTGAGAAAGTACATGGCCGAAAATTGAAAAGGCGGGAGAAAGGGGGCAGATTTATTTTTGCTACTTTAACGTTGGTTCCTGGCGGCGAAGAGGTCTAGCCATCATGTAGGTAGGTCGAGATTAGAGTGGGAAAAATAAATCTTGGGCCTGTCCCGTGACAACGGACGCCAAGAAGCGATACTTATATCGCTATCTTGGAGGTTGCCATGTACCCAACCACT
>NZ_JAMYBV010000022.1:0-73744 GCF_024126635.1 Pseudomonas sp. VA159-2
GGCCGCGGCGCGGCCCTTTCGCGACACGAGGCCGCTCCTACAGAAGAGCTTGCAAAAAGGCTCAGCCCAGGTGGTTCTGGTCGACCAGGATCGCTTCGTCCAGGGCCTCCAGCAGGCCCTTGCGCACTTTCAACTTGGTGTTCTTGTGCGCCAGCATGTTCAGCTTCTTCAGTTCGCGGGCCGCGGCCAGGGCCACCTCCTGCAACTGCTCGGCCGGCACCACCTTGTCGAGGAAGCCGGCTTCGCGGGCGCCCTGCGGGTCGAAGATCTCGGCATTGTTGACCGAGCGCTGGAAGGCGGCACGGCCCAGGCGATCACGGGCCAGTTCGATGCCGGCGTGATGCATGGTCATGCCGATCTGCACTTCGTTCAGGCAGATCTTGTACGGGCCTTCGACACCGATGCGGTAGTCGGCCGAGAGCAGCAGGAAGGCCCCTTTGGCCACGGCGTTGCCGGGGCAGGCGACGATCACCGGGAACGGGTGCGACAGCAGGCGGCGAGCCAAGGTAGAGCCAGCGGTAACCAGGCCGACGGCCTCCTTGGGCCCGGCGGTCATCACCTTGAGGTCGTAGCCGCCGGAGAGAATACCCGGCTGGCCGGTGATGATCACCACCGCGCGTTCTTCCACCGCGCGGTCCAGCGCGGCATTGAAGGCTGTGATCACGTCCGGCGAGATGGCGTTGACCTTGCCGTTGTTCAGGGTCAGGGTAGCGATGCCGTCTTCGGCATGGTAGGTAAGCAGCTCGCTCATGGCAGAGTCCTTTGGATGGCGTGGCGACGACGTTACCCAGCCCGAGAGGCGAGGTAAAGCGCGAAGACTGACTGGCCGGTCAGCGCCCGGGCGCCATGCCTAGCGCCGACAGGGCAGGGGCTTGGGCGCGGGGAAAAGCGCTGGGCACAATGGCAGCATTGCCTTGATTGCCTGGGATTTTCCAGCGATTGGCTTAAGCGCATGAAAATTCTGAAAAAAATGCTTGCCAAAGAAAAGCGCTTCTACTAAATTAGCGCGCCTCGACAGGCTGAACAGCTTGAAGAGAAAACGGTGAAGTGTCCGAGTGGTCGAAGGAGCACGCCTGGAAAGTGTGTATACGAGAAATCGTATCAAGGGTTCAAATCCCTTCTTCACCGCCACATTCTACGAGAAGCCCCCGAATCGAAAGGTTCGGGGGCTTTTTGTTTTACGCCTTGAGGCGCGCCTCGCCCTTTGTAGGAGCCGGCCTTGCCGGCGAACACCGGCGTGGCCGGGTGCCCAACCCCGCATCGCCTGGTTCGCCAGCAAGGCTGGCGCCTACAGCCCTTAGAAGTTGACCGAGGCCGACAGCCTGGCCGTGCGCGGCGCACCCTGGAACAGGTAGTTGTCGCCCAGGTAGTCGCCTACGTCGCGCCAGTAGCGCTTGTCGAACAGGTTGTCCACGGTCAGGCGCAGCACGGTGTCGTAGCCGCCGATCTGGGTGCGGTAGCGGCTGCCGATGTCGAACACGGTGTAGCCGCCGACCTCGACATTGCCGGCCTGGCTGGCGTACTTGCTGGCGCTGTAGCGGGCACCGCCGAGCAGCGCCAGGCCCGGCACGGGCAGGGCATAGTCGGCCTGCAACGCGGCGCGCAGGCGCGGCACGTTGATTGCCTGGTGGCCTTCGTAGGCCTCGGTGTCGCTGTCCTGCACCCGGGCGCGGATCGCCGCGGCGCTGGCCTGGATCTGCAGCCTGGAGGTGACCCAGCCGCTGGCGCCGAGCTCCAGGCCGGTGTTTTTCTGCTGGCCTTGCTGCACATAGGTGAAGCCGCCACCCGCGTCGGGGCGGGCGTATTGATAGGCCTGGCGGATCTGGAACAGCGCGGCAGTGAAGC
Organism: Pseudomonas sp. VA159-2; assembly: GCF_024126635.1. Classification (NCBI taxonomy): domain Bacteria; kingdom Pseudomonadati; phylum Pseudomonadota; class Gammaproteobacteria; order Pseudomonadales; family Pseudomonadaceae; genus Pseudomonas; species Pseudomonas sp. VA159-2. The sequence continues at coordinate 1,846 of NZ_JAMYBV010000022.1, forward strand.
TCATGCCTTGCCAGTCACGCTTGATGCCTACTTCGAGCTGGCGCGACAGGGTGGGGGCGAGAATCTCGAATTTGTTGCTGGCGAACCATGGCGCGGTACCGCCAGCGGAAATGCCCTTCGAATAGCTGGCATACAGGGTGGTATCAGGCTGCGGCTTGTAGATCAGTGCGGCATTGGGTAGCAGCTGGTATTGCTGGGTGTGGCGACCTGCAACGCCATCCTGGTCCCAGGTCCTTTCGTCCAGGCGCACTTCCCGGGCACCGATCACTGTCTGCCAGTGCTCGTTGAAGGAAATCCGGTCACTGAAGAACAAGCCGTACTGGCGGCTGTCCAGGCGACGTTCGCTGTGACCGATCGGTATGTCGGACGGTGCCAATCCCGGCGCACCCGTGTAGATGTTGCCGGGTTGAGTCGGATCCAGTAGCTGGTTGTAACCCGGCCTCTGGTCGAGCGTACGGCGTTGGGCGCTGGCCCCCACTGTCAGCTCGTGGCCCACGCCGAAGGCATCGAGGCGCCCGTCGAGCATGGCCTGTGCCTCGTCGATCCGCCGGGTATCGTCGGGGCTGCGGAAATCGTAGATATCGTAGTTGCCTTCCGGGCTGAAATGGGCGTCCCAGCCGCCATTGCTACCCCAGGCAAACGCACTGTAATCATCGATCACCACCTTGCTGCGCGACGCGCTCAGGGTCCCGTTCCAGCTGTCGTTGAACTGGTACTTGAAGCGCCCGCCCAGGTTCAGCGAGTCGTTCTGCACCGGCTTGGCCCATTGCTGCCAGGCCAGGTGATCCTTGGGGTCGACGCCATGGGGCAGTTGCGTGCCGCCCAGCAGTTGGTAGCCCGGCACCGAGAACTGCTCGCGGTGCTGGTACTCGGCGTCCAGCTCCAGCACCGCGTTGGGGTTGATCTGCCAGTCGAAGGCCAGGGCGGCGAAGTCGCGCTGGCCGTCGGCATGGTCGACATACGAGCGGATGTCTTCATGGGCCAGGTTCAGGCGCAGGCCGAACTGGCGCTCGGCACCGAACCAGCCACCCAGGTCGGTGGCCAGGTAGCGCTCGCCCTGCTCGTTGCTCGACACACTGAGGCTGCGCACCTCTTCCGGGCGCTTGGTCACGTAGTTGACCAGCCCGCCAGGCTCCGACACGCCGCTTTGCAGCCCGGACAAACCCTTGAGCAGTTCCACCTGCTGCTTGTTCTCCAGCGCCACGTTCTGCTCGCCAGCGATGGTCTGGCCGTTGATCCGGTAGCTGCTGGCGGCGTTGAGCTCGAAGCCGCGCACGTTGAAGTTCTCGTAGTAGCCGACCGGCGCATAGCTGTCGCCCACCGAGGCATCACTGTGCAGGACCTCGCTGAGCGTGCGCACCTGGCGGTCGTCGAGCAGTTGGCGGTTGAACACGCTGACCGCGGCAGGGGTGTCGAGCAGCGGCGCGGTGTGCAGGCCGCCGACCTGGGCCTCGCGTGCCTGGTAGCCGCTGTTGTCCTGCACTTCAGAGATGCGCACCGGGGCCAGCGTCACGCTGTCGGCGGCCAGGCCCTGGCCGCTGTGCAGGGCAAGGCCCAGGCCGAGCAGGCCAAGGGGCAGGCGAGGGCGAAGCGGGGTCATGCGGGGCTCCTGTCGGGCGGGCAAAAGGGCGCCATGGTAGCAGGCTGCCGGACCTTTCAGGGGCTGGGCTGGGGCAGTGCCGTCGCACGCCCGCTCCCGCAATCATGGCGTCGGCACGATCGCTGTAGGAGCCGGCGTGCCGGCGAAAGGCCAATACTGTGAATACCAACGACGCGGGCCGTGCTTCAGGCCGCGACTGGCCGTTGGTGGCGGCGCCAGCTGTCGTCGATCTTCGACCAGGTCTTGCCGTCGGTGATCGCCAGCAGCTTGCGGCCATCCTTGAAGGTAGCGAGGAAGGTCACCTCGTCTTCCTTGCCGCCGAGCAGCAGGCCGGCGAGCAGGCCGACCGGCCCGGCCACCAGCGCGCCGGCCACCCCCCAACCCAGGGCGCTGCCCAGGCTGCGGGTGGTTTCGAGGTTGGCCAGCTTCAGGTCCTGGATTCGCGTCAGCGAGATGCGCTCGCCGGGCCAGGGGCTGCGTGGGGTCTTGAGAGTGAGCGCTCCATTGCGATACTCGCCTTCACCTTGCAAGAAATCGCCGGATTGCACCGTGAGTCTTGTCATTGTGTCGTCCTGTCAGGAAGGGGCTTTTGACCAACGCCTACTGAGCGCCCGGCACGCTGGCAAGTCAACGGCCAGGCGACGGAGGGTCGTGTGACCCGTGGTCGCACGCGTTGGGCCAAGACGAAGGAGCGCGAATGAACATCAGCCACAAGTCGCGTTTTCATAACTAAACTTCGATTGGTTATATAAATAAGTCATCGTGCATGACTGGAACTCATGCTTTCAGGTGTTGCGGCTGATCCATCGCAGTTTGTGCAAATTAGTGCGGCGCAGATGAATCTTCGAAAACGAAAAAATGACGTCAAAAAAGGCTGGACATCAAGTTTCATTTTGTGTCAGTTTTTTTGCGCCTCATAAGGGCGAGTGACAGGACGTTCTCGCCAGGTGCAAGAACGCCTGTCTGACATCAATGGCTTTTTTGTTAAACAAGGAAGTAACCTGCATGTCGAAAGTCAAAGAAAACGCTATTGCATCGGCCGTCTCCGCACTGCAGCCGAAAGGCCCGAGTGCTTCCTATGGGCTGATCAATAGTTTTGCCCACCAGTACGATCGCGGCGGCGCGAACATCAACGGCAAGAAGTCCTTCACGGCCGACCAGGCCGCCGATCACATCCTGCGTGACGGCGCGTCCTGGAAAGACCTGAACAAGGACGGCACGATCAGCCTGACCTACACCTTCCTGACCAAGGCACCGGGCGATTTCTACAGCCGCGGACTGGGCACCTTCAGCCAGTTCAGCGACCTGCAGAAAGAGCAGGCCAAGCTGTCCATGCAGTCCTGGGCGGACGTGGCCAAGGTCACCTTCACCGAGGCGGCCTCGGGTGGCGACGGCCACATGACCTTCGGCAACTTCAGCGCCAGCAACGGCGGCGCGGCGTTCGCCTACCTGCCGTTCGACGGCCCGGGTTCGCACAAGGGCGAGTCCTGGTACCTGATCAACAGCGGCTACCAGGTCAACATCACCCCAGGCACCGGCAACTACGGCCGCCAGACCCTGACCCACGAAATCGGCCACGTGCTCGGCCTGTCCCACCCCGGCGACTACAACGCCGGCCAGGGCAACCCGACCTACCGTGACGCCGACTACGCCCAGGACACCCGCGGCTACAGCGTCATGAGCTACTGGAGCGAAAGCAACAACGGCCAGAGCTTCGTCAAGGGCGGCGGTCAGTACTACGCCTCGGCCCCGCTGATGGACGACATCCTGGCGATCCAGAAGCTCTACGGCGCCAACTACGCCACCCGTGCCAGCGACACCACCTATGGCTTCAACTCCACCGCTGACCGCGACTTCTACTCGGCCACTTCGGCCTCGTCGAAGCTGGTGTTCTCGGTGTGGGACGGTGGCGGCAACGACACCTTCGACTTCTCCGGGTTCACCCAGAACCAGAAGATCAACCTCAACGAAGCGTCGTTCTCCGACGTCGGCGGCATGGTCGGTAACGTGTCCATCGCCAAGGGCGTGACCATCGAGAACGCCATCGGCGGCTCGGGCAACGACCTGCTGATCGGCAACGCGCTGGCCAACGTGCTCAAGGGTGGTGCCGGCAACGACATCATCTACGGCGGTGGCGGTGCCGACCAACTGTGGGGCGGCACTGGCGCGGACACCTTCGTCTACGCCGCCATCAGCGACTCGACCAAGGCGGCGCCGGACCGGATCATGGACTTCACCTCGGGTGTGGACAAGATCGACCTGTCGGCCATCTCGGCCTTTGCCGCGAACAAGCTGCCGCTGCAGTTCGTCAACGCCTTCACCGGCCATGCCGGCGAGGCGCTGCTGACCTACGACCAGGCCACCAACCTGGGCAGCCTGTCCATCGACTTCACCGGAAACAGCTCGGCTGACTTCCTGGTGACCACCGTTGGCCAGGCCGCTGTCACCGACATCGTGGTCTGATGCAACAGGGGGCGGCGCTTGCGCTGCCCCTTTTGCCGACGAGGCCGGTGAATGAACATGATTGTGCGAACGATCGCGCTGGGCGCGATGACCCTGATGGCAATGACCGAGGTAGCTATGGCGAGCAGCCTGTTACTCCCCAATCCCGCGCAACTGGCCGGTGATTGGACGCTTTATCCCGATGCGCAGCAGGCGCAGGCGTGCAACCTGCACCTGGGCGCCAGCGAAGGCGAGATCGAAGGCGACCTGGACTGCGCCAGGGACTTGCTCGGCCTGCGCCCCGGCAGCTGGTTGGTAACGCCCGACACCCTGGCCCTGGTGGGCGGGGATGGCAGCAGCGTGGTGCACTTCAGCCGTGACGGCGGGCACTATGCCTGGACCCGTCCGGACGGTACCCAACTGGTGCTCCAGCGCCAGGCCAAATAACCCCGCCCTGAAACTTGAAAAGTTTCAGGTAAACAAGGGCGAAACATGAAACTACCGAGCAAAAAGCCCGGGGCGCCTTTGTGGGCGGCACTCGGCGAATATAAATCGACCTTGATCAGCGTGGGCTGTTTCACCGCCTTGATCAACTTGCTCATGCTGGTGCCGTCTATTTATATGCTTCAAGTGTACGACCGTGTACTGAGTTCGCAGAACACCACAACTTTGTGGATGCTGACCCTGATGGTGGTCGGTTTCTTCGTGTATATAGGCGCGCTGGAAGCGGTGCGCAGTTTCATTGTCATCCGGGTGGGTAACCAGCTGGAAAAAAGTTTCAACCTCAAGGTCTATCGCGCGGCCTTCGAGCGCAACTTGCGCCAGCGTGATGGTGCCGCCGGACAGGCCTTGGGCGACCTCACCCAACTGCGCCAGTTCATCACCGGCCCGGCGTTGTTCGCCTTCTTCGACGCACCTTGGTTCCCCCTGTACCTGGCGGTGATCTTCGTCTTCAACGTCTGGCTCGGGGTGATGGCCACGGTCGGCGCGTTGCTGCTGATCGCCCTGGCCGTGCTCAACGAGCGCATGACCCACGCCACCCTGGCCGAGGCCAGCGGCTTCCAGCAGCAATCGACGCAACTGGCCGGCAGCCAGTTGCAGAGCGCCGAGAGCATCCAGGCCATGGGCATGCTCGGCGCGTTGCGCCAGCGCTGGTTCAGCCTGCACGGGCGGTTCCTCGACCTGCAGAACAAGGCCAGCGACACCTCGGCGGTGATCACCGCCACCAGCAAGGGCCTGCGCCTGTGCCTGCAATCGCTGGTGCTGGGGCTGGGGGCGCTGCTGGTGATCGAGGGGCAGATGACCCCGGGCATGATGATCGCCGGGTCCATCCTCATGGGCCGGGTGCTGGCGCCGATCGACCAGCTGATCGCGGTATGGAAGCAATGGAGCGGCGCCCAGCTGGCCTACCAGCGCCTGGACAGCCTGCTGCGCGAGCACCCGGAGCCACCGGCACCGATGCCGTTGCCGGCGCCGACCGGGCAACTGAGCGTGGAGCAGATCAGTGCCGGCCCGCCCGGGCGTAACCAGGCCACCTTGCAGCAGGTGCACTTCGCCCTGGCGGCGGGGGAGTTGCTGGGGGTGCTGGGGGCCTCGGGTTCGGGCAAGTCGACCCTGGCCAAGGTCCTGGTTGGCGTGTGGCCGACCCTTGGCGGCCATGTCCGCCTGGATGGCGCCGAGCTCAGCCAGTGGGACCGCGAGGCCCTCGGCCCGCACATTGGCTATCTGCCCCAGACTATCGAGCTGCTGCGCGGCAGCATCGCCGAGAATATCGCCCGCTTCGGCGAGCTGGACAGCCACAAGGTGGTCGAGGCCGCGCGCCTGGCCGGGGTCCACGAGCTGATCCTGCGCCTGCCCCAGGGCTACGACACGCGCCTGGGCGAGGAGGGCGTCGACCTGTCCGGTGGGCAGAAGCAGCGCATCGCCCTGGCCCGCGCCTTGTACGGCAACCCCAGCCTGGTGGTGCTCGACGAGCCCAACTCCAACCTCGACAGCCACGGCGAATCGGCCCTGGCCAGCGCGCTGGTGCAGCTCAAGGCCCAGGGCCGTACCGTGGTGCTGGTGACCCATCGCAGCGCGGCGCTGGCCCAGGCCGACAAGTTGCTGGTGATGAACGAAGGCCGCATGCAGGGCTTCGGGCCTGCCCGCGACATTCTCCATGCCATGGGCCAGGCCCAGGCGCAACGACCGCTGCAGGCCGGAGGTGGCGCATGAGCCGACACGAACGCGATGCCCGTTTCCATGTGCGCCTGGGCTGGGCGCTGACGCTGCTTGGCTTTGGCGGCTTCATGGCCTGGGCCAGCCTGGCGCCGCTCGACCAGGGGGTGCCGGTGCAAGGCACCGTGGTGGTCTCGGGCAAGCGCAAGGCGGTGCAGTCGATGGCGGCGGGCGTGGTCAGCCGGATCCTGGTCAGCGAGGGCCAGGCGGTGCACCAGGGCGAGCCGCTGTTTCGCCTTGACGGCACCCAGGCGCAGGCCGATGTCGATGCCTTGCAGGCCCAGTACCGCATGACCCGCGCCAGCCTGGCACGCTGGCAGAGCGAGCGCGACAACCTGGCCCAGGTGCAGTTTCCCGCCGAGCTGCTGGAAGACACCGACGCCCGCCTGGCGTTGATCCTCGAAGGCCAGCGGCAGCTGTTCGACAGCCGTCGCCAGGCCCAGGCCCGCGAGCAGGGCGCGCTGGCGGCGAGCATCGATGGCTCCCAGGCCCAGTTGGGCGGCATGCGCCGCGCCCGTGGCGACCTGCAGGCCCAGGCCGACTCGCTGCGCGAGCAACTGGACAGCCTGCGCCCGTTGGCCGGCGATGGCTACATCCCGCGCAACCGCGTGCTCGAGTACCAGCGCCAGTTGTCGCAGGTGCAGCGCGACCTGGCGCAGAACGCCGGCGAAAGCGCGCGCCTGGAGCAGGTGATCGTCGAGGCGCGGCTCAACCTGCAACAGCGCCGCGAGGAGTACCAGAAGGAGGTGCGCAGCCAACTGGCCGAGGCCCAGGTCAAGGCCGCGACCCTGGAGCAGCAGCTCAATTCCGCGCACTTCGAATTGCAGCACAGCGAGATCCTGGCGCCGGCCGACGGTATCGCGGTCAACCTTGGCGTGCACACTGAAGGCGCGGTGGTGCGCGCCGGCGATACCTTGCTGGAGATCGTGCCCCAGGGCACCGCGCTGGAAGTGGAAGGGCGCCTGCCGGTGAACCTGGTGGACAAGGTCGCCCTGCAGCTGCCGGTGGACATCCTGTTCACCGCCTTCAACCAGAACCGCACGCCGCGGGTCAGCGGGGAGGTGGCGCTGGTTTCCGCCGACCAGTTGATCGACGAACGCAGCGGCCAGCCGTACTACGTGCTGCGCAGCACCGTCAGCGAAGAGGCGCTGGCGCGCCTGCAGGGCCTGGCGATCCGCCCGGGCATGCCGGCCGAGCTGTTCGTGCGTACCGGTGAGCGCTCGCTGCTCAACTACCTGTTCAAACCCCTGCTCGATCGCGCAGGTACCGCCTTGACCGAACAATAAGGACGCCCAGTGAAGAAGTACCCACTGATCGGGCTGCTGGTCGCCTGTGCCTGGCTGCCGGCAGCCACCCAGGCGGCCATGGGGCCGTTCCAGGTCTACGAGCAGGCCCTGCGCCGCGACCCGACCTACCTTGCCGCCTTCAAGGCCCGCGAGGCGGGCCAGGAATACCGCGCCATCGGCCGCGCCGGCCTGCTGCCGAACATCTCGTACAGCTACAACAAAGGGCGCAACGACTCCGAGGTGCGCTACCTGGGGGATTCGCGGCGGCAAAAGGAAGACCGCAACTACAACAGCATGGGTTCGACCTTCATCCTCCAGCAGCCGCTGTTCGACTACGAGGCCTATGCCAGCTACCGCAAGGGCGTGGCCCAGGCGCTGTACGCCGACGAGAGCTTCCGCGACCAGAGCCAGCAACTGCTGGTGCGGGTGATGACCAGCTACACCCAGGCGCTGTTCGCCCAGGACCAGATCGCCATCAGCGTTGCCAGCAAGCAGGCCTACCGCCAGCAGTTCCAGCAGAACCAGCGGCTGTTCGATGCCGGCGAAGGCACGCGCACCGACATTCTCGAAGCCCAGGCCCGCTATGAACTGGCCGATGCCGAAGAGATCCAGGCGCGCAACGACCAGGACGCCGCCCTGCGCGAGCTGGGCGCGCTGATCGGCGAGCCGGCGGTACGGGTCGAGGACCTGGCGCCGCTGCGCGTCGGCTTCGCCTTGCCGGTGGTCGACCCGAGCGGCTACGAGGCCTGGCAGGCGCGCGCGCTGGCCAACAACCCGCAGCTGGCCTCATCGCGCCAGGCGCTGGATGTGGCGCGTTACGAAGTGGAGCGTAACCGCGCCGGGCACCTGCCCAAGGTCACCGCCTTCGCCACCTCGCGGCGCCAGGAGTCGGACAGCGGCAACACCTACAACCAGCGCTACGACACCAATACCGTGGGCATCGAGGTCAGCGTGCCGATCTTCGCCGGCGGCGGGGTGATGGCCTCGACCCGCCAGGCCAGCCGGCACCTGGAGCAGGCCGAGTACGAGCTGGACGGCAACACCCGCAGCGCGCTGATCGAACTGCGCAAGCAGTACAACGCCTGCCAGTCCGGCGCCAGCCGCCTGCGTGCCTATGAGCGGGCGCTGGTGGCGGCCGAGGCGCTGGTGGTGTCCACGCGCAAGAGCGTGCAAGGGGGCGAGCGGGTCAACCTCGATGTGCTCAACGCCGAGCAGCAGTTGGCCACCACTCGCCGCGACCTGGCCCAGGCGCGCTACGACTACCTGTTGGCGTGGATCAAGCTGCACTACCAGGCGGGGATGCTCAGCGAAACGCAACTGGCGCGGGTGGACGAAGCGTTCATCGAGGGCAAGTCAGGCTGACCAGGCATGCACAAATCCCTGCAGGAGCGGCCTTGCCGAGGCGTCGGACCGGTCGGAAAGGGGTGCGAAGCGCCCCCAGGATTCGTGCATCAAGCTGATATCGCCGGGGCCGCTACGCGGCCCTTTCGCGACACAAGGCCGCTCCTACAGGGGGGATATCCCGACGCTCAGGCGTTTCCCTCGCTTGCGCTCAGCCAGCCCCCACACCACCAGCGCAAGCGCCCCGATCACCAGCCCCGCTACCACGATCCCATCCCACCCATGCACCTCGAACAGCTGCGTCCCCAGCAGCGACCCCAACGCCCCGCCGATGAAGTAGCAGGTGATGTAACCGGCATTGAGCCGTGTGCGGGCCTCGGGGCGCAGCACGATCACCGCGTTCTGGTTGCTCACATGCACCAGCTGCACCGCCAGGTCGAGCAGCAACACCCCCACCAGCAACGCCGCCAGCGAACTTTGCGCGAAGCCCAGCGGCACCCACGACAGCAACAGCGCCACCAGGCCAACGGTAGTGCCCAGCGGGCCCTTGCCGCGGTCGGCCAGGCGCCCGGCCCAGTTGGCCGCCAGCGCACCGACCGCGCCAGCCAGGCCGAACAGGCCGATTACCGCGTCCGAATAGTGGTAGGGCGCATCGCTCAGCAGGAATGCCAGGGGCGTCCAGAACAAGGCGAACAGGCTGAACGCCAGCAGCCCGAGCAACGAACGCAGGCGCAGCACCGGCTCTTCGAGGAACAGGCGAAACACCGAGCCGATCAGCGCCGGGTACTTCAGCCCGGCGTGGCTGTGGTGCTGCGGCAGGCTGCGGTACAGGGCCAGGGCGCTGAGCGCCATCAGCAGCGCCGCCAGCACATAGATGCTGCGCCAGCCGCCCAGCTCGGCCATGAAGCCGGCGGCGGTGCGCGCCAGCAGGATGCCCAGCAGCAACCCGCTCATCAATGTGCCCACGGCGCGGCCGCGTTGCTGCGGGACACTGAGGGCGGCGGCCATGGGCACCAGCACTTGCGCCACCACCGAGAACAACCCGGTCAGCGCTGTGCCGAACAGCAGCCACGGCAGGCTCGGCGCGCAAGCGCTGATCACCAGGCCGGCGGTGGCGATCAGTACCATGGTCACGATCAGCCGGCGCTGTTCGAACAGGTCGCCCAGCGGCGCCAGCAGCAACAGTCCGGCGCCGTAGCTGAGCTGGGCGGCGATGACGATGGTGCCGGCGCTGGCGGTGCTCAGGCCAAACTGTTGGGCGATGCTGTGCAGCAGCGGCTGGGCGTAGTAGTTGCTGGCCACGGCCAGGCCGGTGGCGGTGGCCATCAGCAGGATCAGGGCGCGACCGAGAGTCGGGGAGTTCATGGGCAGTCTCGTTGCAGGCAAGGTTGTGTGGTGGCAAGTATCAGGAAGTGTCTGGCATGACACCAATGTATAGTTTTCAACTTATCCATCTTGAAAGCAGATAGATCGATGAACCTCAAGCAGCTCGAATATGCCCTGGCTGTGGCCGACAGTGGCAGCTTCACCCGCGCCGCCGAGCGTTGCCATGTGGTGCAGTCGGCGCTCAGCCACCAGGTGGCGCGCCTGGAGGCGCAGTTGGGGGTGAGCCTGTTCGAGCGCAGCTCGCGGCGCGTGCGCCTGACCCCGGCCGGCGAGGCCTTCGTGCTCAGCGCCCGGCCGGCGGTGGCGGCGGCCAGGCGGGTGGCCGAGGATGTCGCGGCCGCCTGCGGACAGGTGCGTGGGCGCCTGTCGATCGGCGAAATCAGCTCGCTCACGGCGCTGGATTTGGTCGACCTGCTGGCGGTGTTCCACCAGCGTTATCCGGATGTCGAGGTGCGCTGGTTGACCGCCAAGAGCGAGCTGCTGCTGGCCGATGTGTGCGAGCGGCGCCTGGACGTCGGCTTCATCGGTTTGTGGCAGGGCGAAGTGCTGCACGGTGTGCAGCATCGCCTGCTGGCGCGGGAGGAGTTGCTGGCGGTGCTGCCGCCTGGCCATCGTTTGGCGGGCAAGGCGCAGCTGGCCCTGGCCGAGCTGGCCGACGAGGTGCTGGTGGACTTTCCCGAGGGCACCGGGGCGCGTCGGCAGACCGACGAGGCGTTCCAGGCGGCAGGGTTGCGGCATCGGGTGCAATTCGAAATCGGCCATATTCGCCTGGTGGAAAAGTTCGTCCAGCGGAGCATGGCCGTTGGCCTGGTCCCCGAGCGTATCGCTCGGGGCTTCAAGGATGTCGTCATGGTGCCGCTGGTGGAGGCGCCGGTGCGGCATCTGTATGCAGTCTGGTCGCCGAGCCCCACGCCGGCGGCGCGGGCGTTTCTCGACGTAATGGAACAGAGCCTTCCATCGACCTGATGCTGCCCTGTAGGAGCGGCCTTGTGTCGCGAAAGGGCTGCATAGCAGCCCCAGGATTTCAGCATCGACGCATGGATTGCCGGGGCCGCTGCGCAGCCCTTTCCGACCGGTCCGACGCCTTGCCGAGGCCGCTCCTACAAGGGCTGTGGTGAATCAGGCCGCGAACCCACCATCGGCCAGCAGGCTCGCCCCGGTGATGTACCCCGCCTCGGGCCCAGCCAGGTAGGCGACGAAACTGGCGATCTCTTCCACCTGCCCATAGCGGCCGATCGCCATCAACGGGATCAGGCTGTCGGCGAACTCGCCGCTGGCCGGGTTCATGTCGGTGTCCACCGGCCCCGGTTGCACGTTGTTGACGGTGATCCCCTGCGGCCCCAGGTCGCGCGCCAGGCCCTTGGTCAGGCCGACCAGCGCCGACTTGCTCATGGCGTAGGGGGCGCCGCCGGCGAACGGCATGCGCTCGGCGTTGGTGCTGCCGATATTGATGATGCGCCCGCCCTGGCCCATGTGCTTCACCGCGGCTTGGGTGGCGACGAACACGCTGCGCACGTTGACCGCCAGCAGACGATCGAACTCGCCAAGGTCGAACTCTGCCACCGGCGCCACCGCCAGCACACCGGCGTTGTTGACCAGGATATCCAGGCCACCGAAGGCCTGGACGGTGTCGGCCACGGCTTGTTGCACGGCGCTGGCATCGGCGCTGTCGGCGCGCAGGGCCAGGGCCTGGCCGCCGTTGTCGTTGATCTGCGCGGCCAGGGCCTGGGCCACGGTGGCGGAGCTGACATAGGTGAAGGCGACCTTGGCGCCGTCGCGGGCCAGACGGCGGACGATGGCCGCGCCGATACCACGGGAGCCGCCCTGGACCAGGGCCACCTTGCCGGTGAGGGGAAGTTGCTGGGACATGCTGATCTCCTGCGTTCAAGCCAGGCCGGATGCCTTGGATGGACGCAGTATCGACCTTGGATTACCTGCTGATAAGATGGCAATCACGATATGCAGAGTAAACCTTTGGTTGGTAATGGCCCTATGGAATCGTTCAGCAGCCTCGAATGTTTCGTCCGTAGCGCCGAGGTCGGCAGCTTTGCCGAAGCGGCCCGGCGCCTGTCCCTGACCCCGGCGGCAGTGGGCAAGAACGTCGCTCAGTTGGAGGCCCGCCTGGGGGTACGGCTGTTCCAGCGCAGCACGCGCAAGCTGACCCTGACCGAGGCCGGGCAGCGATTCCTGGGTGAGGTCAGCGACAGCTTGCGCACCATCCAGTACGCCATGGCCAACCTGGCCAGTGCCGAAGGCCAGCCGGCCGGTTTGCTGCGGGTGAGCATGGGGATGGTGTTCGGGCGCCTCTACGTGCTGCCGCTGTTGGCCGAGTTCCTGCGCCGTTACCCGGCGATCACCCCCGACTGGCACTTCGACAATCGCCAGGTGGACCTGATCGGCCAGGGCTTCGACGCCGCCATCGGTGGTGGTTTCGAGTTGCCGCCGGGGGTGGTGGCGCGCAAGCTGACCCCGGCGCACCGGGTGCTGGTGGCCGCCCCAGCCTACCTGCAGCGGTGCCCGCCGATCGAACATCCGCAGGGGCTGCAGCGTCATGCCGGTATCCTGATCCGTTCGCCACAGACCGGACGGGTGCGGGCCTGGCCGTTGACCAGTCGCTGGCAGGAGCAGTGCCCGTTGCAACTGCCGCAGACCATGACCATGAGCGATTCCGACGCCGCCTGCGCAGTGGCCGAGCAAGCGCTGGGCATCGCCCTGGTGAGCCTGCCGTTCGCACTGCCGTATTTGAACACGGGGCGTTTGGCCCGGGTGTTGCCGGACTGGTACGTGGATGATGGGCACATCAGCCTGTACTACGCCGAGCACAAGTTGCTGCCGGGCAAGACTCGGGCGTTCATCGACTATGTCGTGGAGCGTTTCGCCGAGCAGGGGTTGGCCAAGCAGTTCAATGCCTTGTAGGCGTCAGCTGACGTCGATGATGAATTGAACCTGCGCCAGCCCATTGACCACCAGGCTGATCTCGTCATCCACCCGCTTGCCGAGCAGTTGCTGGCCCAGCGGCGCACGCGGGGTGATCACAGTCACCTGCTCGGCGCCTTCACCAATCTTCAATCCGGCGCCCTCGGGCCCGAGGAACAGCTGGCGTTGCTGGCCCGCCTCATCTTCGAGGGTCACCCGGCAACCGATCTGGATTCCCCGTGCCGGGTCGTAATCGCGCAACAGCAATTGCTGATAGGTGACCAGCGCCTGGCGGATCTCGGCGGTGCGCCGCGCCTGCCCGGTGGCCAGGTACGACGCCTCCAGCCCCAGGGTGTCGTACTTGTTCTCGGCGATGTTTTCTTCGGCGGTGGCGGCCTCGTAGGCGGTCTGGGCGGCGCGGCGCAGCACCTCCATGTCCTGTTCGAGGGTGGCGACGATGCGTTGCAGCAGGGCGGGTTTGTCCATGGTCAGTAGCAGAACTCCAGGACGTTGGCCTGGCTCTTGTCGGTCGGCGCGGTGCGGTTCTGTTGCAGCCAGAACTGGCACTTGGGGCTGTTCAGGTTGCGCGGGTTGCCCTGGGCGGCCTCGGCGGCCTGCTGCAGCTCTTGCTGGTGAAGGATCTGCTGGTAGCGTTCGAACATCTGCGCCTGGGCGTCTTCGCTCGGTGCTGGCGCGTGGGCCGGCGCAGGTTGCAGCAAGGCAGGGGCTGCGGCCTCGAGCAGCGGTTGCGCCTGCCCGGGCCACAGGCGCTGGGCCAGCCACAGGCTCAGGGCGATGGCCACGGCGCCGAGCCACAGGCCGAAGGCCACGCACAGGATCAACTGCACGGGCTTCAAGGTAATCTTAAGTTCGCGGGGGCGGGGCATGGCGGCCTCCTGGCAGGCGGGTCGAGGGCGCCATTGTCGCATGGCCCGGCGGTTATTTTCAGTGCCATGCTTTTGTCCGCGGGCATTTGCCCGCACAATCCGCGGTCTTTTTTTCGCAGGCATCGGAACCTGGCCATGAAACCCACCTGGGACATCTTCTGTACGGTCGTTGACAACTATGGCGATATCGGCGTGACCTGGCGCCTGGCCCGGCAGTTGGTGGCCGAGCACGGCATGGCCGTGCGCCTGTGGGTCGATGACCGGCAAGCTTTCCTGCGGCTATGCCCGCAGCTTGACCCTGGGGCGGCGCAGCAATGGCAGCAAGGGGTGGAGATTCGCCACTGGCCCGCCACCTGGCCAGGCGCGGAGCCGGCCCAGGTGGTGATCGGCGCCTTCGCCTGCCAACTGCCGGACGGCTACGTCCAGGCCATGGCCCAGCAGCCCACGCCCCCCTTGTGGTTGAACCTGGACTACCTGAGCGCCGAAGACTGGGTGCAAGGCTGTCATGGTTTGCCGTCGCCCCAGGCCAATGGGCTGCGCAAGTACTTCTTCTTCCCAGGCTTCACCGAGCAGACCGGCGGCCTGCTGCGTGAAGCCAGCCTGCTGCCGCGTTGCCAGGCCTTGCGCCAGACGCTCGGTGAGCGGGAGAGGTTCCTTGGTGGGCTGGGCGTGCAGCCTCAGGAAGGCGCGCGGCTGATCTCGCTGTTCGCCTATGAGAACCCGCAGTTGGGCAATTGGCTCGATGTGCTGGCTGCGGATGCCCAGCCCACCCACCTGCTGGTGCCGCAGGGGCGCATCCTCGGGGACCTGGGCGCATGGCTGGGCACGGCGCAGTTGCCCGTGGGCGCGCTGCATCGGCGTGGCGGGCTGACGGTGCAGGTGCTGCCTTTCGTCAGCCAGGACGACTACGACCGGCTGCTGTGGAGCTGCGACTTCAACGCCGTGCGCGGCGAGGATTCCTTCGTCCGCGCGCAATGGGCCGGCGTGCCGATGCTGTGGCACATCTACATCCAAGATGAGAACGCCCACTGGGACAAGCTCGAGGCGTTCCTCGCCCTCTACCGTGAAGGGCTGTCGCCGGCTGCCGGGCAGGCGCTGGTCGAGCTGTGGCGGGCCTGGAACATGGATCGGCCGATGGGGCAGGCCTGGGCGGCGCTGCAGCCGCACTGGGACGAAGTGCGCGCACATGCCCGGCAGTGGCAGGCCGCGCAGGCCGCTCGGCCGGACCTTGCCACGAGGCTGGTACAGTTTTACCGAAATTCGCTATGATACGCGGCCTCGATTTTTATAAATCCATCCAGATTCGGATACTTCGTAATGAAAACTGGTAAAGAACTGAAACCCGGTACCGTCCTGCGGATCGACAACGACCCGTGGCTGGTTCAGAAAGCTGAGTTCACCAAGTCGGGCCGTAACAGCGCGATCATGAAGACCAAGCTGAAGAACCTGCTGACCGGCTACAAGACCGAAACCGTATACGGTGCGGACGACAAGCTGGACGACGTGATCCTGGATCGCAAAGAAGCGACCCTGTCGTTCATCAGCGGTGACTCGTACACCTTCATGGACACCACCGACTACACCATGTACGAACTGAACGCCGAAGACATCGACGCCGTTCTGCCGTACATCGAAGAAGGCATGGAAGACATCTGCGAAGCGGTGTTCTTCGAAGGCCGCCTGGTATCGGTAGAACTGCCGACCACCATCAGCCGTCAGGTCGTCTACACCGAGAACGCTGCACGTGGCGACACCTCGGGCAAGGTCATGAAGCCTGCCAAGCTGAAGAACGGTACCGAGATCTCGGTTGCCGACTTCATCCAGATCGACGAGTGGATCGACATCGACACCCGCGACAACAGCTTCAAGGGCCGTTCGAAGAAGTAATCTTCTCGCGACGAGCACAAAAACCCGGCCTTGGCCGGGTTTTTTTGTGCCTGTCTCTGGCGGCTTTCCTCACCCCCTGTAGGAGCGGCCTTGCCGAGGCGTCGGACCGGTCGGAAAGGGGCGCAAAGCGCCCCCGACAGTGGAACAGGCAAATAGCAGATTCGGCCTTGCGAATTCTGGGACCGCTTTGCGGTCCTTTCGCGACACAAGGCCGCTCCTACAGGAATAGCCACCGCTGCGGTCAGACAGTCACATGCAAGCGCACATCCACATTGCCACGGGTGGCGTTGGAATAAGGGCAGACCTTATGCGCCTTCTCCACCAGCCCTTGGGCGTCGGCCTGGGCCAGGCCCGGCAGGTTGATGTGCAGGTCGATGTCCAGGCCGAAACCACCCGGGATCTGGCCAATACCGACCTTGGCGGTAATCGAGGCATCGGCCGGCAGGGCCTTTTTCTCCTGCCCGGCAACGAACTTCAGCGCGCCGATGAAGCAGGCCGAGTAACCGGCGGCGAACATCTGCTCGGGGTTGGTGCCCTCGCCACCGGCACCACCCAGCTCCTTGGGGGTACTCAGCTTGACCTCCAGCTTGCCGTCGCTGGAGCGCGATTTGCCGTCGCGACCGCCGGTGGAGGTGGCTTCTGCGATGTACAGCGGAGTGACCTTTTGCATCTTGAGCCTCGCTTGTGTGCTGCGCGCCGTCGGCGCTGAGTGGGCATGGACTTAAATTAGCGTGCAGTTATTTTGCGCGCAAGTTAAATATTCGACCATTCATCGAACAGCTCGCGCACAGCATAGCCGTCAGAGGTGATCTTGCAGTTGCGCGCGCAGTGCCAGCAGGTCGGCTTGCAGTTTTTGCAGCTGTTCGGCGCTGTGGCCGCTGGCCTGGAGGATGCAGTGGGGCACGCGGCGGGCTTCGCCTTGCAAGGCGCGGCCCTTGTCGGTCAGTTGCACCAGCACCACGCGCTCGTCCTCGCGGCTGCGACTGCGCTTGAGCAGGCCTTCGCTTTCCAGGCGCTTGAGCAAGGGGGTCAGGGAGCCGGGGTCGGTGAGCAGGCGCTGGCTGATCTCGCCCACGGTCATGCCGTCCCGTTCCCACAGCACGAGCATGGCCAGGTATTGCGGGTAGGTCAGGCCCAGGGCCTGCAGCAGCGGTTTGTAGACCTTGGTCATCAGCAACGAGGTGGAGTGCAGGGCGAAGCACACCTGGTTGTCCAGCAATAGCTCGTTGCAGGGAGCTTGGGTGTCGGCGTTCATGCAGGTCCTTGGTATCGATGAGGATGGAAATCTAGCACGCCAAAGCTTGGTGCGCTCATTACCAGCGCAGCTCGCTTCTCAGGGCCAGGTCCCAAGGTGGTAGCGGACTGAATCGGCTCTTGAGGAATTCGAGCAGCAAACGGCTGCGAGAGTTCGTTTCGTGTTCCAGGCGCAGGGCATAAATGCCGCTGGTTTCGGGCTCGGGCAGGCCGCTTTGGCAAAACAGCGGGAGCAATTCGCCACGCAGCAGGTAGTCGCTGATCAACCAGGTGGGCAGGTGGGCCACGCCCAATCCTGCGAGGGCACCGAACAGCAGGGTCTCGGCGTTGTTGGCGGCCATGCGCATGCGGGCGGGGCGGTACAGCCGGGTCTGGCCGTCGACGTTGAAGCGCCAGGCGAACGGCGGTGCCAGGCCATCCCAGTCCAGGCCATCGTGGCCGGGCAGCTCGCTGGGGCAAGCCGGCACCCCGCGGCTGGCCAGGTAGGCGGGGCTGGCGCAGGCGATGCGCACCATGTAGGCCAGGGGCGTGGCCACCAGGCGGGTGTCGGCCAGGGGGCCGGCGCGCAGCACCAGGTCGACTTCGCCCAGGTGGCTGCCGTGCAGGTCGACGAAGCTGTCGATCAGGCGTAGTTGCACGTCGAGCCCGGGGTAGGCCACCAGGAAGTCGGCAATGGCCGGGGCCAGGTGGCGTCGGCCAAAGGCGGCCGGGGCGTCGATGCGAATCAAGCCTTCGGGGGCATTGCTCAGCGACACCGCCTCGGCCCGCGCCAGGCGCAGCTCTTCGATGATACGCCGGGCCCGCTCGGCGAACGCGTTGCCTGCCGGAGTGGGGCGCACGGCATGGGTGCTGCGCGAGAACAGGCGGCTGCCCACGGCGCTTTCCAGATTGTCGATGCGCCGGGCCACGGCGGAGGGGGTCAAGGGGTGGCGACGGGCGGCGGCGGAGAAACTGCCGGTTTCCAGCACGTCGAGAAACAGGCTCAGTTGTTCGGTGAGAATATCGGGGCTCATAGAGGGTGTGCTTATGCAAGATACGCACAGCCATTGTGCGCTGCTGTGCGTTTCCCCGCTAGCCGCGACTGGGTAGCATGCTGCTCATTCTCTGAAACAGGCGCAAGAGGCCCGGATGATCGAGTGGTTGATGTATATCGTGTTGGGGGCGGCGCTGGGTACCTTGGGCGGCTTGTTTGGTATTGGTGGCGGGTTGATCGCGATTCCGGCGCTGGGGGTGTTGTTCGGCCTCGACCAGCAGCTGGCCCAGGGCACGGCGCTGGTGATGGTGGTGCCCAACGTGCTGTTGGCGTTGTGGCGCTATCACCAGCGCAACCGCATCGAGCTGCGCCATGCCGTGCCGTTGTCGTTGTGCAGTTTCGTGTTCGCCTGGCTGGGGGCGATCTGGGCCGTCGGGATCGATGCCCAGTCAATGCGCCTGTACTTCGTCGGTTTTCTGGTGGTCCTGGCGGTGTGGAACGTGGCGCGGATGTTCCTGCCGGTGAGGCCGCCGAGCAACCAGCTGCGCTATCGGTGGCCGTGGCTGGGCGTGTTGGGCAGCTTTGCCGGGACCATGGGCGGGCTGTTCGGCGTGGGTGGGGCGGTGGTGGCCACGCCGATATTGACTTCGGTGTTCGGCACGACCCAGGTCGTGGCCCAGGGCCTGTCGCTGGCGCTGGCGGCGCCGAGCACCCTGGTGACGCTATTGACCTATGGCCTGCACCAGAGTGTCGTCTGGAGCGTCGGTATCCCCCTGGCGATCGGTGGTTTGCTCAGCATCAGCTGGGGCGTGAAGCTGGCCCATGCGTTGCCGGAGAAGGTGCTGCGGGCAATGTTCTGCGGGTTCCTGGTGGTGTGTGCGCTGATGCTCGGGTTCGAGCTGTAGTGTGCAGGGGCTGCTGCGCAGCCCTTTCGCGACACAAGGCCGCTCCCACAGAGGTCACGCCCACCTGTCATTTGAACCCTTCGACGATGTATTCGGCCATGCAGTCGGTGATGGGCGAGTGCTGCTGGTCGTTGCGCAGCAGCATCACATTGGCCATGTGCAACTGTGGCAAGCCGTCTTCTTCGCCGAGAATGCGCAGTTGCCCGCCGACCAGGCTCTGCAATTGCGCGGTCACCGCCAGCCCCGCGCTGACGATGGCGAAGATCGCCGCCAGGCTGGGGCTGGTGTAGGCGATGCGGTACTCGATGCCCTGGCGCTCCAGGGCGTTGCAGGTCCAGGCCCGGCAGAAACAGTCGGTGTTGAACAGCGCCAACGGCATCGGCCGCTGCTCCTGGGGGCAGAAACCCTCGGCGGCGGCCCATACCAGGCGCTCCTGGCGCAGCAGCTGGCCAACTTCATTGCCCGGCTCGCGGGTGACGATGGTCAGGTCCAGGTCCTGGCGCAGCATCAATTGCTTGGATGAGTCGCAGTGCACCTCGACATGAATCAACGGGTAGGCCTGGGCGAAGCGGGTGAGGATGCTGGGCAGGTAGCGCATGGCATAGTCGTCCGGCGTGCCGATGCGTACCACCCCGACCATGTGCGGCATGCGCAGGGTGTTGAACACCTCGCCATGCAGCTTGAGGATGCGCCGGGCATAACCCAGCAGCACCTGGCCCTCGGCGGTCAGGCGTACCTGGCGGCCATCACGCTCGAACAGCTGGCGTTGGAGGATGTCTTCCTCCAGGCGTTTCATCTGCATGCTGACCGCCGACTGGGTACGGTTGACCACCTCGCCGGCACGGGTGAAGCCGCCTTGCTCGGCGATGGCGACGAAGGTGCGCAGCACGTCGGCATCGAGACTCTGATACTGGGACATGGCATCAATCTCCTAGATGCACGGCATCAGAAACATTCGTTGGATTGATCTTAGGCCTGGGCAGAGACTGGAGCCATCCACAAGGAGGGCGTCATGATGAAAGGTCATTTCAACGTAGCTCACCACACGGCATCACCCCTGGGCCACTTGTTGCGCTGGTACGAACTGCACCGCCAGCGCGAGGAGCTGGCGCGCCTGAGCGATGCCACGCTGCATGACCTGGGCTTGTCCCGGGCCGATATCCAGCAGGAGGCCGAGCGGCATTTCTGGGACGATCCGCTGCGCAAGTAGACGCCTGGTTCGCCAGCAAGGCTGGCTACCGGCCAGGCCGATCACAAACCCCGTAGGAGCCGGCTTGCCGGCGAACACCGGCATGGCCGGTGCCAGGTAGCCCGGTGTCTGGTTCGCCGGCAAGCTGGCTCCTGCGCTCGCCAAGGCGCAGACTCTGCAGTATCCACAGGGAGGTCATGCAGTGTCTTCGAGCTTGTCCATCCACCAGGCCCGGCGCCTGGCCTTGTCCGCCCAGGGCTTCGGCAAGCCCGCCGCTGCCGAACCCAGCCTCGCCAGTCTACGCCGCACGCTCAATCTATTGGGCGTCGTGCAGATCGATTCGGTTAACGCGCTGGTCCGCTCCCATTACCTGCCGCTGTTCTCGCGCCTGGGACACTATTCACCAGCCATGCTCGATCAACTGGCCTGGGGCACGCGCCGCCAGCGCCAACTGTTCGAATACTGGGGCCACGAGGCCTCGCTACTGCCACTGGCGCTCTACCCCTTGATGCGCTGGCGCATGGCCCAGGCGGCCGAAGGCAAGGGGATCTACCGGCAATTGGCGACATTCGGCCGCGAGCGCCGCGCGGTCATCGAGCGGGTCCTGGCCGCCGTGCGCGAGCGTGGCGCGTTGGCTGCCGGCAGCCTGTCGACCCGCGCAGAGCGCGCCGGCCCCTGGTGGGACTGGAGCGAAGAAAAACACGCGCTGGAATGGCTGTTTGCCGCAGGCCAGGTCACGGTGGCCGGGCGTCGCGGCTTCGAGCGGCTCTACGACTTGCCCGAGCGGGTGTTGCCCGCCGAACTGCTCGGGCAACCCGTGCCGGGCGCGGCCGAGGCGCAGCAGGGTCTGCTGTTGCATGCCGCCCAGGCGCTGGGGGTGGCTACCGAATCTGACCTGCGCGACTACTTCCGCCTGACGCCGCCACAGAGCAAGGCCGCCCTGGCCGCGCTGCTCGCCGATGGGCGCCTGCAGCCCTGCACGGTACAGGGCTGGAAACAGCCGGCGTACCTGCCAGGCACGCCGCGCATCCCCCGGCGCATCGCGGCCAGTGCCTTGCTTTCGCCGTTCGATTCGCTGGTCTGGGAACGCAGCCGCACCGAGCGTTTGTTCGACTTTCGCTACCGCCTGGAGATCTATACCCCGGCCCACAAGCGGGTGTACGGCTACTACGTGCTGCCTTTCCTGTACCAGGAGCGCATTGCCGCGCGCCTGGACCTGCGCGCCGAACGCGCCCAGGGCAGGCTGGCGGTGCATGCGGTCCATGCTCAGGCCCCGGGGCTGGACGAGGCCGGTTACCAGGCGCTGGCGCTGAACCTGTGGCGCCTGGCCGGCTGGCTGGGGCTGGCGCAGGTGCAGCTCAACTGCCCGCGGGCCGAGGGCAGCCAGCTGCGTCAGGCCTTGCTCAGCGGCGCACCTGCTTGAGGGTTTCGGCGATCAGGAACGCCAGCTCCAGCGACTGATCGGCATTCATGCGTGGGTCGCAATGGGTGTGGTAGCGGTCGGACAGGCCGTCCTCGGTGATCGGCCGCGCACCGCCGATGCATTCGGTGACGTTCTGCCCGGTCATCTCGATATGGATACCGCCGGCATGGCTGCCCTCGGCCTGGTGCACCTGGAAGAACTGCTTCACCTCGTCGAGGATCTGCGCGAAGTCGCGGGTCTTGTAGCCGCTGCTGGCCTTGATGGTGTTGCCGTGCATCGGGTCGGAGCTCCACAGCACCTGGCGGCCCTCGCGTTCGACGGTGCGGATCAGCCCCGGCAGGTGCTCGCTGACCTTGCTGGCGCCCATGCGCACGATCAGGTTGAGGCGGCCGGGGTCGTTGTCCGGGTTGAGCACGTCGATCAGGCGGATCAGCGCCTCAGGGTCCATGCTCGGGCCGACCTTGACCCCGATCGGGTTGTGCACGCCGCGCAGGAACTCGACATGAGCGCCGTCCAGCTGGCGAGTGCGGTCGCCGATCCACAGCATGTGCGCCGAGCAGTCGTAGTAGTCGCCGGTGAGGCTGTCGCGGCGCACGAAGGCTTCTTCGTAGTTGAGCAGCAAGGCTTCGTGGGCGGTGAAGAAGCTGGTTTCGCGCAATTGCGGCGCGCTGTCCAGGCCGCAGGCGCGCATGAACGCCAGGGTTTCGTCGATGCGGTTGGCCAGTTGCTGGTACTTGTCGGCCAGGGCTGAGTTGGCGATGAAGTCCAGGTTCCACTTGTGCACCTGGTGCAGGTCGGCGAAGCCGCCCTGGGCGAAGGCGCGCAGCAGGTTGAGGCTGGCGGTGGCCTGGTGGTAGGCCTGCAGCAGGCGCTCGGGGTCGGGCACGCGGCTGGCGGCGTCGAAGCCGATGCCGTTGACGATGTCGCCACGGTAGGCGGGCAGGGTGATGTCGCCGATGGTTTCGTCGTTGGCCGAGCGCGGCTTGGCGAACTGGCCGGCCATGCGCCCGACCTTGACCACCGGGCATCCGGCGGCGAAGGTCATGACGATGGCCATCTGCAGCAGCACCTTGAAGGTGTCGCGGATCTTCGCTGCGGAAAACTCGGCGAAGCTCTCGGCGCAGTCGCCGCCTTGCAGCAGGAAGGCCCGGCCCTGGGTGACCTCGGCGAACTGTCGGCGCAGCTCGCGGGCTTCGCCGGCGAATACCAGCGGCGGATAGCCGGCCAGGGTCTGCTCGACCTTGAGCAGGTGCGCGGCGTCGGGGTAGGTCGGTTGCTGCTGGATCGGCAGGGCGCGCCAGCTGTCAGGGCTCCAGGGTCGGGTCATCACGGGCTCTATCCATAGTGTCGGTTCGGGCGTGCCTGCCATGGTAACGCTGGCGACGTGCTTGTTGCACCACCGGCATTGACGGACAATGCGCGTTTTGCGCGGGCAGGTGGCGGGATGGCGACGGAGCGGGAAGAGCGGCTGCTGGCACGGGTCGAGGATGCCTTTGGCGTCATCAGCGTGTACGAGGTGGAGGACTATCGCTTCCTCGAGTTCGGCGACGCCATCGAGCAGAGCTGCACCTTCACGGCCGACCCCAGCTGGCTGGAGTACGACTATACCCGCGCCATGCTGGTCGGCGCATTGTGCCATGCGCAGCCGGAGAGCGCGCTGTTCCTGGGCCTTGGCGCCGGCACCCTGACCCAGGCGTGCCTGAAGTTCCTGGCGCTGGAGGACGTCGAGGCCATCGAGCTGCGCCCGGATGTGCCGCGCCTGGCCATGGAGTTCATGGGCCTGGACGACGACCCTCGGCTGTACGTGCGGGTGGGCGATGCCCTGGAACTGCTGCCCACGGCCGAAAAGGCCGATTTGCTGTTCGTCGACCTGTACACCGACCATGGCCCTGGGGTCGGGCACCTGGCCTGGGGGTTCCTGGAGCGCTGCCAGCAGCAGCTCAACCCCGGTGGCTGGCTGGTGATCAACCAGTGGGCCGGCGACGATGGCCGGCCGCTGGGGGCGGCGTTGCTGCGAGGCCTGTACCACCGGCATTACTGGGAATTGCCGGTGAAGGAGGGCAATGTGATCCTGCTGGTGCCGGCGGACCTGGAGCAGACGCTGGATATCGATGCCGTGCGGGCGCGGGCCGCAGCGCTGGCGCCGCAGTTGGGGTATGCGCTGGAGTACCTGATCAAGGCCATCCGCCCGGCGACCTGATGAGCCGGCGGCTGACGCGGGCCCCGGGATGCGTGCCCACCTCACGGTCGCCGGGGCCGCTTTGCGGCCCTTTCGCGACACAAGGCCGCTCCTACGGGGAAACGATTCAGCCTGGATCCAATACTGCCCAGCGGTAGTGAAATATTTCTCACGGTTAATAGCGAATTCGGGTATAGTACGCGCCGGTCTTTTAGCGGACCTCAAAATCAGGTGGTGCAAATCCTCCGAATCCAGCTTCGGCTGCATGTCCGCTAGGCGGACCCTCTCACACGTTTCTTTTTCAATCGTTTTCGCAAATCCCCGCCGCCAAAGCTGCCTGGGTGACCTTCGGGTCTTTCAAGGCATGTGCAGCTTTGGAGCATGGGTCTTTGCGGATGCACCTAGAGGCAGACCCATGACCCAGGAAACCGGCGGATTCGCCGCTCTCGATCTCAACCCGAACATCGTTGCTGCCGTCCTGGCTACCGGCTATGAAGAGCCGTCGGCCATCCAGCAACAGTCGATCCCGATCATCCTCGCCGGTCACGACATGATCGGCCAGGCGCAGACTGGCACCGGCAAGACCGCTGCCTTCGCCCTGCCGATCCTCAACAAGATCGACGTGAGCAAGCGCGAACCGCAAGCCCTGATCCTGGCGCCAACCCGTGAGTTGGCGCTGCAAGTAGCCACCGCATTCGAAACCTACGCCAAGCAGATGCCCGGCGTGAACGTGGTGGCCGTGTACGGTGGCGCCCCGATGGGCCCACAGCTGCGTGCCATTCGCAATGGTGCACAGATCGTCGTCGCTACCCCAGGCCGCCTGTGCGACCACCTGCGCCGTGACGAGAAAGTCCTGTCCACCGTTCAGTACCTGGTACTCGACGAAGCGGACGAAATGCTCAAACTCGGCTTCATGGACGACCTGGAAGTCATCTTCAAGGCCATCCCCGAGTCGCGCCAGACCGTGCTGTTCTCCGCCACCCTGCCGTCGTCGATCCGTTCGATCGCCGAGCGTCACCTGCGCGAGCCCAAGCACGTCAAGATCCAGAGCAAGACCCAGACCGTCACCGCGATCGACCAGGCTCACCTGATGGTCCACGCCGACCAGAAGATCCCGGCCGTGCTGCGCCTGCTGGAAGTCGAAGAGTTCGACGCGCTGATCGCCTTCGTGCGCACCAAGCAAGCCACCCTGGACCTGGCCGCCGCCCTGGAAGCCAAGGGCTACAAGGCTGCCGCGCTGAATGGCGACATCGCCCAGAACCAGCGTGAGCGGGTGATCGACTCGCTCAAGGATGGCCGCCTGGACATCGTCGTCGCCACCGACGTCGCTGCCCGTGGCCTGGACGTGCCGCGTATCACCCACGTGTTCAACGTCGACATGCCGTACGACCCAGAGTCCTACGTGCACCGTATCGGCCGTACTGGCCGTGCCGGTCGCGAAGGCCGTGCACTGCTGCTGGTCACTCCGCGTGAGCGCCGCATGCTGCAGGTCATCGAGCGTGTGACTGGGCAGAAGGTCGCCGAAGCCCGCTTGCCGAACGCCCAGGCCGTGCTGGACGCGCGCATCAAGAAGCTGACCAACAGCCTGGCCCCGCTGGTGGCCGATGCAGAGGCCAGCCATGGCGATCTGCTCGACCGTCTGACCGAAGCCCTGGGTTGCAGCCCGCGCGCCCTGGCCTCGGCCCTGCTGCGCAAGGCCACCAACGGCCAGGCGCTGGACTTGGCCTCGGTTGAGCGTGAGCAGCCGCTGGTGCCGACCTACACCCCGCGTGAGCGTGGCGAGCGTACCGAGCGCGCCGAGCGTCCAGACCGTGGTGATCGCGAGCGTCGTGCGCCGATGCCGCTGGCCGAAGGCCGCGTGCGTTGCCGTACCGCCCTGGGTGCCCGTGACGGCATCGCGGCCAAGAACCTGCTGGGGGCGATCCTCAACGAAGGTGGCCTGGCCCGTGACGCCATCGGTCGCATCCAGGTGCGCGACAGCTTCAGCCTGATCGAGCTGCCGGAAGAAGGCCTGGAGCGTCTGCTGTCCAAGCTCAAGGACACCCGCGTGGCCGGCAAGCAGCTCAAGCTGCGCCGCTACCGCGAGGACTGATCCTTACGCGGCACTGAAAAATCCCCGACCTTGGTCGGGGATTTTTTTTGTCTGTCTATCAGCTGACCGCGATCCCTGTAGGAGCGGCCGAGGCGTCGAACCGGTGGCAAAGGGGCGCAACGCGCCCTGGCAATCTTCAGTCGAACCGATAGATATCCATCCCCAGCGCCCCCAGCGTGAATCCCTGGTGCACGATCCCAAACCGCTCACCCGCCCCCATGGCGAAGTACAGCGGCAACAGGTGCTCGTCACTGGGGTGGTTACGCGTGGCGAACGGTGCCTGCCGGCGATAGTCCAGCAGCGCTTGCCCATCCCCCGCCTTTAGCCGCTCCACCACCCAGTCGCGAAACGCCAGCGCCCAGGGTTCGACGGCATCCGGCCCGGCATGCCAGTCCAGCTCGCCCAGGTTGTGGGTGATGCTGCCCGAGCCGACCAGCAGGATGCCTTCCTCGCGCAGCGCCGACAGCGCCTGGCCAACCTTCAATTGCAGGGCAGGGCCCGCGTGGCTGGGCAGCGACACCTGGACGACCGGGATATCGGCCGCTGGATACATCAGCGATAGCGGTACCCAGGCGCCGTGGTCGAATGGCCGCTGCGCATCCAGCCGCGCGCCCAGGCGTTCGACGACCCGCCGGGCCAGTTCCGGCGCGCCGGGGGCGGGGTAGTGCACGGCGTACAGGGTCGCTGGAAAACCATGGAAGTCGTGCCAGGTCTGCGGCTGCGGATTGCTCATCACCAGTAGCTCGCGACTCTCCCAATGCGCCGACACCACCACGATCGCTTTCGGGCGCGGCAGGTCGCGGGCCAGCCCGGCCAGGGCCGGGCCACTGGCGCCAGGTTGCAGGGCGAGCATGGGCGAGCCGTGGGAAATGAACAGGCTGGGCAGCATGGTGGGATCCTGAGCGGTAAGATGCTTCATCTTCGGTCAGGCAACGATCGAGATCCAATATAAGTTTTCACAGGCTTTTATCGAAAAACCAGGAGGAAGCATGGAGCCAGCGTTCTGGCACAAACGGTGGGCGGACAACCAGATTGGCTTTCACCAACCCCAGGTGAACCCGTATCTGCAGGCGCACTGGCCGGCATTGGGGCTCGCCCCCGGCGCGCGGGTGCTGGTGCCTTTGTGCGGCAAGAGCCTGGACATGCTCTGGTTGGCCGCGCAGGGGTATCGGGTATTGGGGGTGGAGCTGTCGCGGCGCGCGGTGGCGGATTTCTTCAACGAGCATGGTCTGCAGGTGCAGCTGGCGCAGCGCGGCGCGTTCGAGATCTGGCGCAGCGATGAGCTGGAGATCTGGTGCGGGGATGTATTCGCCTTGGGTGCCGAGGACCTTGCCGATTGCACGGGGGTCTATGACCGCGCGGCCTTGATTGCGCTGCCGGCTGGAATGCGCGAGCGGTACATGGCGCTGCTGGGCGAGAAATTGCCGATGGCCTGTCGCGGGCTGCTGGTGACCCTGGATTACGACCAGGCACTGATCGACGGGCCACCGTTCTCGGTGGCGGATGCCCAAGTGCGGGTAGGCTTTGCCGGATGGCAGGTCGACGAGGTCGAAGGGCGGGAGATTCTCGATCAGAGCCCGAAGTTTCTGCAAGCAGGCGTTGAAAGCCTGGTTGAGCGCGTCTATCGGCTACGACGCTGAGCTGGCTTCGACCCTGTAGGAACCGGCTTGCCGGCGAACACCGGCATGGCCGGTGCCATCCTCCGCGACGCCTGGTTCGCCAGCAAGCTGGCTCCTGCAGGTATTGCAGGCCGGGCGAAAAAAAGGGCGACCGAAGTCGCCCTTTCGTGTTGCTGCCTGGATCAGCCGCGGCGACGCAGCGCGTCGATGCGGTCTTCCAGCGGCGGGTGGCTCATCAGCAGGCCGGCCAAGCCGTGCTTGAGGCCGCCATTGATGCCGAAGGCCTTCATGGTGTCGGGCATGTGCACCGGCAGGCCTTGCTCCGAGCGCAGGCGCTGCAGGGCGCCGATCATCGCGCCAGTACCGGCCAGGTGGGCGCCGGCTTCGTCGGCGCGGAACTCGCGGCGGCGCGAGTACCACATGACGATGATGCTGGCGAGGATGCCCAGCACCAGCTCGGCGACGATGGTCGCGACGAAATAGGCGATGCCGTGGCCTTCTTCGTTCTTGAAGATCACCCGGTCGACGAAGTTGCCGATGATGCGGGCGAAGAACATCACGAAGGTGTTCACCACGCCTTGCACCAGGGCCATGGTGACCATGTCACCGTTGGCCACGTGGCCGATCTCGTGGGCCAGCACCGCGCGCACCTCGTCGGGCGAGAAGCGCTCGAGCAGGCCCTGGGACACGGCCACCAGGGCATCGTTACGGTTCCAGCCGGTGGCGAAGGCGTTGGCCTCGTAGGCCGGGAAGATACCCACCTCGGGCATCTTGATGCCGGCTTCGCGGGACAATTCCTCGACGGTCTGCAGCAGCCACTGCTCGTGACGGGTGCGGGGCTGGCTGATGATCTGGGTGCCAGTGGTCATCTTCGCCATCCACTTGGAGATGAACAGCGAGACCAGCGAACCCGCAAAACCGAACACGGCGCAGAAGACCAGCAGCTGGCTGAGGTTGAGGTCAACCCCGTTGGCTGCCATGAACCCGTTGAAGCCGAACAGGCTCAGGGTAATGCTTGCAACCAGCACCACCGCGAGGTTGGTGGCTACAAACAACAGAATGCGCATCATGGTTGTTACGTTCTCCTGACGGATGAGTTCGTTGCGTACTGCGGGGTATATAAGGGGGAGGCCACGCCGATTCAACCGGGCGACTATTTCAAACTGTGTACGCGGGGAAGTATGGCAGAGGATGGCGCAGGGGCTGTAGGGCAGAGCGTTGCAGGATGTAAAGGTCTCGTTGGGTGAGCGGCGTCGGCGAACACCGGCGTCGCCGGTGCCTTGCACCGCGGCGCTTGGTTCGCGAGCAAGGCTGACTCCTACGGGGGCAGGTGACGGGCGTTGTAGGAGCCGGCCTTGCCGGCGAACACCGGCTGAGCCGGTGCCTCCACACCGTGCCGCCTGGTTCGCCAGCAAGGCGCCTACAGCTGACCCTGGCGCTTACTGCGAATAGGTGCGCAGGAAGTTGCCGATCCGGCCAATGGCCTGTTCCAGGTCATCCACCCGCGGCAGGGTGACCACGCGGAAGTGGTCCGGCCATGGCCAGTTGAACGCCGTGCCCTGGACGATCAGCAGCTTCTCCGACAGCAGCAGGTCGAGGGCGAACTTCTCGTCGTTGAGAATCGGGCAGACCTTCGGGTCGATACGCGGGAAGGCATACAGCGCGCCCATCGGCTTCACGCAGCTGACCCCGGGGATATCGTTGAGCAGTTCGTAGGTGCGGTTGCGCTGCTCCAGCAGGCGGCCCGGCGGCAGCACCAGGTCGTTGATGCTCTGGTAGCCGCCCAGGGCGGTCTGGATCGCGTGCTGGGCCGGCACGTTGGCGCACAGGCGCATGTTGGCCAGCATGTCGATGCCTTCGATGTAGCTCTGGGCATGGTGCTTGGGCCCGGAGATGATCAGCCAGCCGGAGCGGAAGCCGGCCACCCGGTACGACTTGGACAGGCCGTTGAAGGTCAGGCACAGCAGGTCCGGAGCCAGCGACGCGGTGCTGATGTGCACGGCCTCGTCGTAGAGGATCTTGTCGTAGATCTCGTCGGAGAACACCACCAGGTTGTGCTGGCGCGCCAGTTCCAGCATGCCTTGCAGCAGTTCGCGGGAGTACACCGCGCCGGTCGGGTTGTTCGGGTTGATGATCACCAGGGCCTTGGTGTTCGGGGTGATCTTGGCCTTGATGTCGTCAAGGTCGGGGAACCAGTCGGCCTGCTCGTCGCACAGGTAGTGCACCGGCTTGCCGCCGGCCAGGCTCACCGCGGCGGTCCACAGCGGGTAGTCGGGCGCCGGGATCAGCACTTCGTCGCCGTTGTTGAGCAGCGCCTGCATCGACATCACGATCAGCTCGGACACGCCGTTGCCCAGGTAGATGTCCTCGATGGTGACGCCTTCGATTTCCTTTTGCTGGCAGTACTGCATCACTGCCTTGCGCGCGCTGAACAGGCCCTTGGAGTCGCTGTAGCCCTGGGCGGTCGGCAGGTTGCGGATGACGTCCTGGAGGATCTCGTCCGGCGCCTCGAAACCAAACGGCGCCGGGTTGCCGATGTTCAGCTTGAGGATGCGGTGGCCTTCCTCCTCCAGGCGTTTGGCGTGCTTGAGCACGGGGCCGCGAATGTCATAGCAGACATTGGCGAGCTTGTTCGATTTGCTGAACTGCATGATGAGATCCCGAGTGAGAATACGCGCCGCCCTTTATCGAAAGGTTTGAAAGGGCGGGAAGCGGGTGCCAGACTTGCTGCCTTGCACACGAAGCCAACTAATATACGTGCCACCCGCGCCAGGGAAAAGCCAGCGCGAGGTGAAATTCAGCCTGCCGAGGTCCCATCATGCAAAAGATCGACAAAACCCTGGACGAATGGCGCGCCATGCTCGACCCGGCCCAGTACCAGGTGTGCCGGCTCAAGGGCACCGAGCGGCCGTTCAGCGGCAAGTACAACAGCGAGCGCGGCGACGGCATCTACCATTGCATCTGCTGCGACCTGGCGCTGTTCGACGCCAAGGCCAAGTTCGATTCCGGCTGCGGCTGGCCGAGCTTCTACGAGCCCATCGAGGCCGCCGCGATGATCGAGATCCGCGACACCTCCCACGGCATGATCCGCACCGAAGTCACCTGCGCCCAGTGCGACGCCCACCTCGGCCATGTGTTCCCCGACGGCCCGCCGCCGACCGGGCTGCGCTACTGCATCAACTCGGTGTGCCTGGATCTCAAACCCCGCGACTGACGGAGCGCCAACCATGGCCGATGCACTGCTGGACATCCCCTGTGTCACCCTGGGCGGCGAGCACAAGAAGCTCGGCGATTTCCCCGGCAAGGCGCTGCTGGTGGTCAACACTGCCAGCCAGTGCGGCTTCACCCCCCAGTACAAGGGCCTGGAACGCCTGTGGCAGGCCTACCGCGAGCAGGGCCTGGTGGTGCTGGGTTTTCCCTGCAACCAGTTCGGCCAGCAGGAGCCGGGCGATGCCCGCGAGATTGCGCAGTTCTGCGAGGCCAAGTTCGGCGTGAGCTTCCCGCTGTTTCGCAAGGTCGAGGTCAACGGCCCCGGGGCTCACCCGCTGTTCGCCGAGCTCAAGCGCCGCGCCCCGGGGCTGCTGGGCACGCAGAAGATCAAGTGGAACTTCACCAAGTTCCTGCTCGACCCGGCCAGCGGCCAGGTCACCCGCTTCGCCCCGACCACCAAGCCCGAAGCGCTGAAGTCGGCGATCGAGCCTCTGCTCAGCCGCTGAGCGGCACCCAGTGGTCGATCAGCGCCAGTAGCTCCTCGCGGCGAAACGGCTTGGCCAGGTAGTCGTTCATGCCCGCGGCGCGGCAGCGTTCGCGCTCCTCGGGCATGGCATTGGCGGTCAGCGCGACGATCGGCAGCTCTGGCCAGCGCCCGCCCTGGCGGATGCGCCGGCTGGCCTCGTAGCCGTCCATCACCGGCATGTTGCAGTCCATCAGCACCAGGTCGAAATCTTCCTCTTCCAGGCGCTCCAGGGCCTCGCCGCCATGGGCGGCGACCTGCACCTGGCAGCCGAGCTTGCCGAGCATGCCCTTGGCCACCAGCTGGTTCACCGGGTTGTCTTCCACCAGCAGCACCCGCGCGCGGCGCTCGAGGGTCGCCGGCACCTCGTGGGGCAGGGGCGCGCTGGGCTCGCCCAGCAGGGTGCGGCGCAGCGTCTGGTACAGGGCGTTGCGCGCCAGGGGCCGGGCCAGCTGGTGCAGCGGCGCCAGTTGCGTGGCCTGCTCGCTGGGCAGGAAGTTGCCGTAGGCGGTCACCAGCAGGATTGGCGCGAGGATGGTCGAGCGCAGGTCAAGCACATGGTCGAGGTCGTCGGTGATCAGCAGGTCGACCGTGCTGCCGGCCAGTTCGGTGGCCTTGTCATGGCGGGTGTAGTCCAGCCCCCAGCGCGGCAGCAGTTGCCCGAGCAGCTCGGCCAGGCCGCTGCCGGCGTTGCCCAGGGCCACCACGCGCCCGGCCAGTGGTGCCGGCGGGATGGCCTCGGTGTGGGCGGGCAGGGGCAGGTCGGCGCTGAAGCGGCTGCCAAAACCGGTTTCGGAATGGATGGTCAGGTGGCCCTGCATGGCCTTGCACAGGTTGCGCGTCAAGGCCAGGCCCAGGCCGGTGCCGCCGTATTGGCGGGTGATGCCGGCGCCGGCCTGGGTGAACGGCTGGAAGATCCGCGCCTGGGCCTCTTCGGGGATGCCGATGCCGGTGTCGCAGACCTCCAGGCGCACACCGCCGACAATGCACGACAGGCGCAGGTCGACGCGGCCGAAGCGGGTGAACTTGAGGGCGTTGGACAGCAGGTTGCTGACGATCTGGCGGACCCGGGTCGGGTCGCCGAGCACCGTGCTGGGGAAATCCGGGGCGATCAGGCAGGTCAGCTCGACGCTGGGCGCGGCATTTTGCGACAGCAGGTTGGCGGTGTCCTCGACCATCGCCCCGAGGTCGAAGGCAATGCGCTCGAGCTCCAGTTGCCCGGCGTCGAACTTGGACAGGTCGAGGATATCGTTGAGCAATTCCACCAGCACCTTGCCCGAGTCGTGGGCGATCGACAGCTGCTGGCGCTGTTCGGCGGCCAGGCCGCTGTCCAGGGCCAGGGCGATCATGCCGAGCATGCCGTTGAGCGGGGTGCGGATCTCGTGGCTCATGTTGGCCAGGAACGCCGCGCGGGCCTGGGCCATGTCCAGGGCGCGCTGGCGGGCCTCGTCCAGCTCCTGGTTGGACAGGCTCAGGCGGCTGTTGCTGGCCTTGAGTTCGTCGGTGCGTGCCGAGACGATGTCCTCCAGCTCGTTGAGGTACTGGGTCAGGCGGTTCTCGGCGGTGCGCCGTTGCTGGATCTCGGTGGCCATGCTGACGAACTGTTGGTTGGCGACCCGCACCAGCACGCCGATTTCGTCGTTCTCGTGGCCCTTGGGACAGTCGACGCGGGTTTGCCGCGGGGTGCGCGCGTCGTTGCCGCTCAGTGCGCCGATCACCGTGACCAGGGGTTTGGTCAGCATCAGGTAGAACAACGCCAGGAGAATGCCGGTGAGCACCAGGCTGCGGGCAAAACCGTTGACCAGGGTGACCCCGGCGCGGTCGAGAAAGCGCCCGCCGAAGGCATAGGTGTCGACGTCAAGGTACAGGGTGCCGAGGTATTCCTTGGGCATGTGGGCGAGGAACAGGCGGTCGCGGAACTGGCGTTGCTCGCCGAACAGGAAGTCCGATAGCGGCCGGTAGCGGCTTTCCAGGCGTGGCCGCTGGACATCGGCCAGCACCGTGTCGTTGTTGTCGATCAGCTGCGCGCGGATCACCGCCGGCGATTGCAGCAGGCCGCCGGTGAGCTCCTGGGCGAGCTCGGTGTCGATGTTGTAGGCGATGCGCGAGGCCGTGTCGTGGCTGATCTTCATCAACGCCTGAATTTCACGGTTGATGGACGCGTCTTCGCTGGCATAATCGATGCCGATCTGGATGAGACTGAGCAATGTTCCCAGGATGAAGCCGACCAGGACTGTCAACCGGGCTTGCTTGTATGACAGGCGATTGGTGAACTTGATATCCATGGGTCCCAAGCCGGTTACTTGCTCCGTGCGCTGCGCAAGCATAGCCGATCAGCCCTGGCTGCTGGCGGGTCTGTCTGTTCATTTCAGTTGAGCATGAATCTAGGGGCGCCGCGCGCGCCCAGACAAACCACTAGGAGTCGTCATGGACGCCCGACTTATCGCTTTTCTCGACCGCGCCGAATCCGTGCTTGCGCGTCTCGAACCCTTGTTGCCCGCGCCACGCCCGAACATCGACTGGGGCCATACCCTGGCTGCCCGCTGGCAGCGCGATGGCCGCAGTGGCTACCTGATGCCGCTGGAGGTCAGCCTGGATATTCGCCTGTCCGACCTGATCGGCGTCGACCAGCAGCGCGACCAACTGGGCCGCAACACCCACCAGTTCATCAATGGCCTGCCGGCCAACCACGCCTTGCTGTGGGGCTCGCGCGGCACCGGCAAGTCGTCGCTGGTGCGCGCGCTGCTGGCCGAACACGCAGGCCAGGGCCTGCGCCTGATCGAGATCGAGCGCGACCACCTGGCCGACCTGCCGCGGGTGGTCGAGCAGCTGCAAAAGCTCGAGCAGCGTTTCATCCTGTTCTGCGACGACCTGTCGTTCGAGGCCGGGGAGGGCGACTACCGGGTGCTCAAAAGCGTGCTCGACGGCTCGCTGGAGCAGGCCCCGGACAACGTGCTGCTGTATGCCACCTCCAACCGTCGCCACCTGGTGCCGGAGAAGCAGAGCGACAACGAAAACTGGAAGATGGTCGACGGCGAGCTGCACCCCAACGAGGCGGTGGAGGACAAGATCGCCCTGTCCGACCGCTTCGGCCTGTGGCTGTCGTTCTATCCGTTCTCCCAGGAGCACTTCCTCAATGTGGTCGAGCACTGGATCGGCCAACTGGCGCGCCCGGCCGGGCTGCGCTGGCAGCGTGACGAGGCGCTGGACATCCTCGCCGTGCGCTGGGCGACCGGCCGCGGTAACCGTAATGGCCGTTGTGCCTATCAGTTCGCCCGCTATTGGGTCGGGCTGCAATTGCTGGAGCAAAAATAAATGATCGACCTCAATGCCAGTGGCCAGGGCCTCGATGGCTACGACCTGCTGGCTGCGCAAGTGCGGGCGTTGTTTGCCGACGAGCGCGACTTCATCGCCAATGCCGCGCAGTTCTCGGCGTTGCTGTTCAGCCAGGTCGAGGACCTGAACTGGGCGGGGTTCTACCTCAATCGCAACGAGGAGCTGGTGCTCGGCCCGTTCCAGGGCCAGGTGGCATGCGTGCGCATTCCGTTCGGCCGGGGCGTGTGCGGTGCCGCGGCGGCCACCCGGCAAACCCAGCGGGTCGAGGATGTGCATGCCTTCCCCGGGCACATCGCCTGCGACAGCGCGTCCAACAGCGAACTGGTGATCCCGCTGGTGAAGGCCGGCAGGCTGATTGGCGTGCTTGATCTGGACAGCCCGAAACTGGCGCGTTTCAGCGAGGTCGACCAGGCCGGGCTGGAGCGGTTGGTCGAGGTGTTCCTCGCGTTGAGCGACTGCTGAAAATGAAGAAGGGGCCTGCACAGGCCCCTTTCTTTTGTTTGCGCCTGTTCGCCGGCTTGCCGGCGAACAGGCCTTGGCCTGGATCGATCAATCGTAGATGACCTTCTTCTTCCAGGTCTCGTCCTCGTCGGTCTTCAAACCCTGGGTCAGCGCGTTCTGGTCGTTCTCCGCCGGCTCCATCTGGTCCAGCACCTGGGCGTTGGCGCGGTTCAGCAGTTTTTCCAGGTAAGTCAGCTGCTCTTCATACTGCTTGGGCTCGGGCTGCTTGCGCAGGTATTGCACGCCCCGCTCGAAGGCCAGGCGTGCCTGGCCCGGCTGGTTCTGCTGCAGGGCCTGCTGGCCCAGGTTGTTGAAGAACTCGATGTGCAACAGCACCAGGATATGGCGGATCTCCTTGACCCAATACTTGCCTTCGTTGGTGGCCAGGAAGCCTTCCTGGGTAGCGCGCACGATCTGGTTGTGCAGCAGCTCCAGCAGGAAGCGCACATCCTTGGCCTTGGCTTCGGTATGGATTGGCGAGGGCGGGTTGTTCACCGGGATGCGCTCGGCCTGGCTGATCAGCCCCTCGAGCTCGGCGATGCGTGCCTTGAGGTCGCCGCTGTGCTTGTCCAGTGCCAGCTGGCGCTGGTTGAGGTTCAACTCCAGGCGGGTCAGCAGCAACTTGAGGGCCGGCGTCATGAACTGGCCCGGGAAGGTTTCGGTGATCTCGCCACAGCGGCGCAGGCGATCGGCGAGTTCGACTTTCAAGCGTGCGCGCTCGAGCTTGCTGTTCTCGACCACGTTGTTGAGGTAGCCGATCACGATCAGTAGTGCGATGCCCGCCACGATAAGCAGGGTGATCAGAAGTGGTGTCACCGTTAACGCCTCATGAAGAAGTTTTGCATCTGGTAAAGAGTGTAGTGAGTTCGCCCGGGGGCGAACAGTGCAGCCCGGCGGAACCCGCGCGCTCGCGCCTTGCTTCTATGTCGGCAGGGCTGCGCGAATCTACAGTTGATGGCACATGGCTATGAGCTTGCCGAGGCCGTGTCAGAAAATCAACGCCAAGCCCCGGACACATCCTGCACCACCCCCAGTGGCAACGGGAAGTCATTGATTTAAATAAATTTCTACAAAGGGGTTGACGACCCTGCAAGGCATCCATAGAATGCGCGCCACTTGCAGCGTAAAGCACACAGCGAAACGCGGCAGGGAGTGAAAGCAAGCAGTACTTTAAACAGGTAGTGCGAGCAGCGTGTCCCCTTCGTCTAGTGGCCTAGGACACCGCCCTTTCACGGCGGTAACAGGGGTTCGAGTCCCCTAGGGGACGCCACATTGCGGGAATAGCTCAGTTGGTAGAGCACGACCTTGCCAAGGTCGGGGTCGCGAGTTCGAGTCTCGTTTCCCGCTCCAGTTTCTCCGGCACTGTTTAACGGCAGGGCAGGAAAAGAAAATCCAGTCTGAATCGTGAGGTTCATGCGCTGGTGCGCTGCAAAGCGTCGGCTTAGTCCCCTTCGTCTAGTGGCCTAGGACACCGCCCTTTCACGGCGGTAACAGGGGTTCGAGTCCCCTAGGGGACGCCATATTGCGGGAATAGCTCAGTTGGTAGAGCACGACCTTGCCAAGGTCGGGGTCGCGAGTTCGAGTCTCGTTTCCCGCTCCAGTTTCAAGGCATCGTTTCAGGCGGTGCCGGTGGTGAAGGTCTTCAAGGCGCTTCACGCCACAGGTAGCAGCGCTTCACCCTGCGGGAATAGCTCAGTTGGTAGAGCACGACCTTGCCAAGGTCGGGGTCGCGAGTTCGAGTCTCGTTTCCCGCTCCAAATCGAAAACGCCACTTCATTGAAGTGGCGTTTTTTTTTGCTTCGGTTTTGCCAACGGCAGCGAGAGGGCGGGGCCAGGCCCGCCCGCCTGGCCTCAGTGCTGGGTGCCGGCGCCCGGCTGGGTCAGCAGCTGCTTTTCCAGATTCCAGTCGAACGGCTCGTCGTTTTGCTCTGCTTCGTAGCGGCGTTCTTCCAGGGTCTGGTACAGGTCCAGTTCCTCGTCTGGCATGAAGTGCAGGCAGTCGCCGCCAAAGAACCACAGCAGGTCACGGGGGACCAGGTGGGCGATCTGTGGGTAGCGCTGGATCACCTGGCAGATCAGGTCCTGGCCCAGGTACTGGCTTTGCAGCGGGTCTTGCGGCAGCAGGGTCAGCAGCTCGTCGAAGCGCTCGAGAAACAGGGCGTGGCTTTCCTCCGGTACCTGTTCGGCCTCACCCAGCGCGGCCAGGATGGTGCGCAGGTGGTGCAGCAGCTGCAGGTGGTATTCCAGGTGGGGATTGGCCATGGGGCGCTCCTCGGGATGGTTGAAACGGGCGCGGAGTATACGCCGGTTTTACCTGAGCTGGCAGCGGCGCCGGCGATGCCGGCCCGCTGCCACCACTCAAGAGCTGCCCCGATCATCAGCGGATGATGCCTTGCGCGCCAGCCAGTTGTGCCTTGTCGAACGCATCGACATCGATCACCACCCGGCGTGCCCGCTCGGCGGCGTGCAGGCGTTGGCCCTCGTCGGCCTGCAACACGCCGGCGGCCACCGCCGCGTCGATCGGCGATTGCTCCGCTG
Organism: Pseudomonas sp. VA159-2; assembly: GCF_024126635.1. Lineage (NCBI taxonomy): Bacteria > Pseudomonadati > Pseudomonadota > Gammaproteobacteria > Pseudomonadales > Pseudomonadaceae > Pseudomonas > Pseudomonas sp. VA159-2. The sequence goes on from NZ_JAMYBV010000022.1 coordinate 39,550, forward strand.
CTACGCGCACCTTGCCTTCCTTGACCGCCTGATGCAGCGCCTTGTGCAGCGATGCCGCATCGTCCAGCAGATCGCTGGCCCGTTGCAGTGCCGCCACCGGGTCGCCGTCGGCCTGTGGGCGGAAGCAGCCGGTGAGCAGTTCTTCCAGCGCCGGGTCGCCCTGGCGTCGGCCGATCAGCTCGGCGACCTCGGCATCCAGGGCGTCGCTCGGGCCGGTGTGGCGGCGCCCGAACGGGAACACCAGCACACGCAGGGCGCAGCCGATGAAGCGGTTGGGGAAATTGTCGAGCAGGGTGGCGAGGGCATTCTCTGCCTGGCCCAGGCTTTCCTCCAGCGCCCAGCGCAGCAGCGGGCGCATGTGCTCCGGCGAGCCGAGGTCGTGGTAGCGCTTGAGCGCCGCGCTGGCCAGGTACAGGTAGCTGAGCACGTCGCCCAGGCGTGCGCTCAGGCGCTCGCGGCGCTTGAGCGCGCCGCCGAGCAGCATCATCGACAGGTCGGCCAGCAGGGCGAAGGCCGCCGCCTGGCGGTTAAGGGCGCGGAAATAGCCCTGGCTCAGGGCATCGCCGGGCACCTTCTCGAAATGCCCCAGGCCCAGGCCCAGCACCAAGGTGCTGGCGGCGTTGCCGGCAGCGAACAGGATGTGCTGCAGCAACAGGTCGTCGAACTCCTTGAGTGCCTGGTCGCGGTCCTCGCGCCCGGCCAGGGCCATTTCCTTGAGCACGAACGGGTGCCAGCGGATCGCGCCCTGGCCGAAGATCATCAGGTTGCGCGAGAGGATGTTCGCGCCCTCGACGGTGATGAAGATCGGCGCCCCTTGCCAGTTGCGCCCCAGGTAGTTGTTCGGGCCCATGATGATGCCCTTGCCGCCGTGCACGTCCATGGCGTGCTGGATGCATTCGCGGCCACGTTCGGTGAGGTGGTACTTGAGGATCGCCGACAGCACCGAGGGCTTTTCGCCCAGGTCCACCGCGTTGGCGGTGAGCAGGCGCGCGCTGTCCATCAGCCAGGCGTTGCCGCCGATGCGCGCCAGGGATTCCTGGATGCCTTCGAAGGCCGCCAACGGCACGTTGAACTGTTCGCGGATACGCGCGTACTGGCCGGTGACCAGGCTGGTGTACTTGGCCGCGCCAGTGCCCACCGCTGGCAGCGAGATCGAGCGGCCCACCGACAGGCAGTTCATCAGCATCATCCAGCCCTTGCCAAGCATGGCCTGGCCGCCGATCAGCAGGTCCAGCGGCACGAACACGTCCTTGCCGCTGTTGGGGCCGTTCATGAAGGCTGCGCCCAGCGGCAGGTGGCGCTTGCCGATCTCGACGCCGGGGGTGTCGGTGGGGATCAGCGCCAGGCTGATGCCCAGGTCTTGCTGGTCGCCCAGCAGGTGGTCCGGGTCGTAGGCCTTGAAGGCCAGGCCGAGCAGGGTGGCGACCGGGCCGAGGGTGATGTAGCGCTTTTCCCAGTTCAGGCGCAGGCCGATGACTTCCTCGCCCTGCCACTGGCCCTTGCAGACGATGCCGGTGTCGGGCATGGCGCCTGCGTCGGAGCCGGCCAGCGGGCCGGTGAGGGCGAAGCAGGGGATCTCTTCGCCGCGGGCCAGGCGCGGCAGGTAGTGGTTGCGCTGTTCATCGGTGCCGTAATGCAGCAGCAGCTCGGCCGGGCCCAGGGAATTGGGCACCATCACCGTGGAGGCCAGGTCGCCGCTGCGGGTGGCCAGCTTCATCGCCACCTGGGAGTGGGCATAGGCCGAAAAGCCCTTGCCACCGTATTGCTTGGGGATGATCAGGGCGAAAAAACCGTGCTGCTTGATGAAGTCCCAGGCGGCGCCTGGCAGGTCGAGGTCCTGGCCGATCTGCCAGTCGCTGACCATGGCGCAGAGCTGCTCGGTAGGGCCGTCGATGAATGCCTGTTCTTCCTCGGTGAGCTTGGCGGCGGGGTAATCGAGCAGGGTGTTCCAGGCCGGGCGGCCGCTGAACAGCTGGCCGTCCCACCAGACGGTGCCGGCGTCGATGGCTTCGCGTTCGGTCTGCGACATTGGCGGCAGGGTACGCTGGAACCAGCCGAACACCGGGGCGCTGAAGAGCTGGCGGCGCAGGTCGGGCAGGGCGAAGAAGGCCACCTTGACGGCGATCACCAGCCAGATCAGCGCCAGCAGCCAGCCGGGCGCGTTGCTGAAGATGCCCATGAGCAGGGTGTAGGCGGCCAGTGCCGCGAGGATCTGCAGCGGCGCCAGGCGCCGGTGCATGAGATACGCGGCGCCGAGCACCAGCACCACCAACCACAACAGCAACATAATCCTTCCTCCTTGGAAGCGGGGGCGTATGGCCAACCCACAGAGCTTAGACGCACCGGGGCCGATGGCCTGCCTAGGAAATGACAGGGCGCGGCGCTGGGAGTTCGTTCGGTGGCTGTCGATGGGGCCGGAGGCTGCCTTGCGGCCCTTGCGCCAGGCAATGCCGCTGCTTCAGGGCCACGTACATTCCCACGGCGAACGGGCTGCGCCGCAGTTCCCGGTTTCACTGGCAGCCTTCAGCGCGTGGAGTAGACTGTCCCACCTCCCGCATTCCATTAAGGACGTTGCCATGCTGAAGATCTGGGGCCGCAAGAACTCAAGCAATGTGCGCAAGGCGCTGTGGATCGCCCACGAACTGGGCCTGGACTTCGAAGCCATCGACGCCGGCGGCGCCTTTGGCGTGGTCAACGACCCCGACTACCGCGCGCGCAACCCCAACGGCCTGGTGCCCATGCTCGAAGACGGCGACCTGGTGCTGTGGGAGTCGAACGCCATCGTTCGCTACCTGTGCGCCGAATATGGCGCCGAGCAGGGCTGGTACCTCGACGATCCTCGCCAGCGCGCCCTGGCCGACAAATGGATGGACTGGACCACCTCGTCCCTCGCCGGCCCTTTCCGTCCGCTGTTCTGGGGCCTGCTGCGCACCCCTGAAGAGCAGCGCGACTGGGTGGCGATCAACGCCGCGCACAAGCAGTGCGCCGAGCTGCTGAGCATCGCCGACGCCACCCTGGCCAAGCAGCCGTACCTGTCCGGCGAGCGGATCGGCATGGGCGACATCCCCCTGGGCAGCTTCATCTACGCCTGGTTCGAAATGCCCATCGAGCGTCCGGCCATGTATCACCTCGAGGCCTGGTACGAGCGCCTGAAACAGCGCCCCGCCTACCAGGCGGCGGTGATGACCGCGCTGACCTGAGGGTGCTTCGATAGTCATTATCAATAGATGTGACTGTACTTGTGCGGCCAGCCCTTGCACCATGGCCGCACGCACTGCGCCAGTGACTTTGCCTGGCGTGTCCTGAACCTTTTTATCGGTACCTGACCCGCTATGAGTTCCGCCCTGTCCATCCGACAGCTGACCAAGACCTACGGCAACGGTTTCCAGGCCCTCAAGGGCATCGACCTGGACGTCTCCGAAGGCGACTTCTTCGCCTTGCTCGGCCCCAACGGCGCGGGCAAATCCACCACCATCGGCATCCTTTCGACCCTGGTGAACAAGACCAGCGGCACGGTCAACGTGTTCGGCCATGACCTGGACCGCGCGCCCGCGGCGCTCAAGCGCTGCCTGGGCGTGGTGCCCCAGGAGTTCAACTTCAACCAGTTCGAGAAGACCTTCGACATCGTCGTGACCCAGGCCGGCTACTACGGCATCCCGCCCAAGCTGGCCAAGGAGCGCGCCGAACAGTACTTGACCCAGCTCGGCCTGTGGGACAAGCGCGACGTGCAGTCGCGGTCGTTGTCCGGCGGCATGAAGCGCCGGTTGATGATTGCCCGGGCGCTGATCCACGAGCCACGCCTGTTGATCCTCGACGAGCCGACCGCCGGGGTGGACATCGAGCTGCGCCGCTCGATGTGGAGCTTCCTCACCGAGCTCAACCAGAAGGGCATCACCATCATCCTCACCACCCATTACCTCGAAGAGGCCGAGCAGCTGTGCCGCAACATCGGCATCATCGACCACGGCACCATCGTCGAGAACACCAGCATGCGCCAGCTGCTGGGCAAGCTGCACGTCGAGACCTTCGTGCTCGACCTCAAGCGCGACCTGCCCGCCGCCCCCGAGCTGCAAGGCTATCCGTGCCGGTTGATCACCCCGCACACCCTCGAGGTGCAGGTGGACAAGGACATCGGCATCACCGCGCTGTTCGGCCAGCTGGCACTGAAGAACATCGAGGTGCAGAGCCTGCGCAACAAGACCAATCGACTCGAGGAGCTGTTCGTGTCCCTGGTGGAAAAGAACCTGTCGAAGGTGGCCGTATGAGCGTGGAACTGCGCACCAACTGGGTCGCCCTGAATACCATCGTCTACCGCGAGGTGCGGCGTTTCCTGCGTATCTGGCCGCAGACCCTGCTGCCGCCAGCGATCACCATGGTCCTGTACTTCGTGATCTTCGGTAACCTGATCGGCCGGCAGATCGGCGCCATGGGCGGCTTTACCTACATGGAGTACATCGTGCCGGGGCTGATCATGATGTCGGTGATCACCAACTCCTACGGCAACGTGGTGTCGAGCTTCTTCGGCAGCAAGTTCCAGCGCTCCATCGAGGAACTGATGGTCTCGCCGGTGTCGCCGCACACCATCCTCGTCGGCTATGTGCTGGGCGGCGTGCTGCGCGGGTTGGCGGTGGGGGTGATCGTGACCATCCTGTCGATGTTCTTCACCCACCTGCAGGTGCACCATCTGGGGGTGACCGTCGTCGTGGTGCTGTTGACTGCGACCATCTTCTCGTTGCTGGGCTTCGTCAATGCCGTGTTCGCGCGGAACTTCGACGATATCTCGATCATCCCGACCTTCGTGCTGACGCCGCTGACCTACCTGGGCGGGGTGTTCTACTCGATCAACCTGCTGCCGCCGTTCTGGCAGACCGTGTCGCTGGCCAACCCGGTACTGCACATGGTCAACTCGTTCCGCTACGGCATCCTAGGGGTGTCGGATATCAGCATTGGCACCGCGATCAGCTTCATGCTGGTGGCTACCGCCGTGCTCTATGCGCTGTGCGTGCGCCTGCTGGTCAGCGGCCGTGGCATGCGCGCCTGAGCCCTGGGCGGCCGAGCAGCGACACTGGCGCCGGCGCCATTGCCGGCCCACCCACCAGCGCCAGTACAGCATGGTGGTGAAGTAGGCCAGCACGCCGAGCACCACCCCGCACACCACCGAGCCCAGCAGGAACGGTTGCCAGATCGTCGCCAGCTGGTCGGTGACCCAGTCGACGGTGATTTCCTCCGGCAGGGTGCGCGGTGGTACCTGCATCAGCCAGGCGCCGGTCATGTAGGTCACGAAGAACACCGGTGGCATGGTCAGCGGGTTGGTCAGCCACACCAGGCTCACCGCGATGGGCAGGTTGCCCCGTACCGGGATGGCCAGCGCCGCGGCCAGCAGCATCTGCATGGGGATGGGGATGAGTGCGGCGAACAGGCCGACGCCCATGGCCCGCGCCACCGAATGTCGATTCAGGTGCCAGAGGTTGGGGTCGTGCAGCAGCGTGCCGAAAAAGCGTAAGGACTTGTGTTCCCGGATGCTGGTCGGGTCCGGCATGTAGCGTTTGAACAGACGGCGCGGCATGTGGGCTCCCGGCGGGTTGATGGGCGTCAGTATGCCTTGATTGAAGCGCAGCCTCGTTCAGAGTTTGTGACAATTGATTAGCAGGATTTCCCTGCCAATCGACTAAGCCTCAGGGGCCGTTTTCGCTTCTGGAGCTCTATCTCATGCGTACAGGGATGCTGGCGCTCGCGCTCGGGCTGACTAGCCTGGGTTTTCTCCCGGCGTTGCCGCCGGACGGATGGTTGTGGCCTTTGCTGGTGCTGGCCCTGGCGTGCCTGTGCAGCCGGGGCAGGGTGCTGGGCTGGTGGCTGCTGGGGCTGTGCTGGGCGTGCTGGTCGGCGCAGCAGGCGCTGGATGGGCGCCTGGCTCCGGCACTGGAGGGGCGCACCCTGTGGCTGCAAGGGCAGGTGGTGGGGTTGCCGACGCGTACCGAGGGGGGTGTGCGTTTCGAGCTGGAACAGCCCCGTTCGCGCCGGGCGGCATTACCTCAGCGCTTGCAACTGAGCTGGTTTGCCGGCCCCGAGTTGCGCGCCGGCCAGCGCTGGCGCCTGGCAGTCAACCTGCGCCGCCCCGCCGGCCTGCTCAACCCCCATGGCCCGGACCGCGAGGCCCTGCTGCTGGCGCGGCGTATCGGCGCCACCGGCACGGTCAAGGCGGGCGAGCGCCTGGACGCGGCGTCGCCCGGTTGGCGCGATGCCCTGCGTGAGCGGGTGCTGGCGGTGGATGCCCATGGCCGCGAGGCGGCGCTGGTGGCGTTGCTGCTGGGCGATGGCGGTGGCCTGGCGCGCCAGGACTGGCAGGTCTTGCAAGCCACCGGCAGCGTGCATCTGTTGGTGATTTCCGGGCAACACATCGGTTTGCTGGCCGGCCTGGTGTATGGCCTGGTGGCGGGGCTCGCCCGCCTGGGCGCCTGGCCCTCGCGCCTGCCCTGGCTACCTTGGGCTTGTGCCCTGGCGCTGGCCGCGGCGCTGGGCTACGCCTGGCTGGCCGGGTTCGGCGTGCCAGTGCAGCGCGCCTGCCTGATGCTGGCGGTGGTGCTGCTCTGGCGCCTGCGCTTTCGCCACCTTGGCGCGGGGTTGCCGCTGTTGCTGGCGCTGCTGGGGGTGTTGCTGGTCGAACCCTTGGCCAGCTTGCTGCCCGGCTTCTGGCTGTCGTTCGCGGCGGTGGCGGTGCTGGTGCTGTGCTTTTCGGCGCGTCTGGGCGGCTGGCGGCCGTGGCAGGCCTGGACCCGCGCCCAGTGGGTAATCGCCGTGGGGCTGCTGCCAGTGCTGCTGGCCCTGGGGCTGCCGATCAGCCTGACGGCGCCACTGGCCAACCTGCTGGCGGTGCCGTGGATCAGCCTGGCGGTCTTGCCGCTGGCGCTGCTGGGCACCGCGTTGCTGTGGCTGCCTGGGCTGGGGGAGGGGCTGCTAGGGTTGGCCGGGCTGGCCCTGGACGGCCTGTTCCGTTGCCTGGCCTGGGGCGCGCGGCAGGTGCCCGCCTGGGTGCCCGAGCCGTTGCCACTGTGGGCCTGGTTGCTGGTCGCGCTGGGTGCGCTGTTGGTCCTGCTGCCACGCGGCGTGCCCCTGCGCATCCCGGGCATGGTGCTGTTGCTGGCGTTGTGGGCGCCGCGCGAGCAGGTGCCCCATGGCCAGGTGCAGGTATGGCAACTGGATGTGGGCCAGGGGCTGGCGGTGCTGCTGCGCACCCGCCAGCACGCCCTGCTGTATGACGCCGGCCCGGCCCTGGGCGACAGCGACCTGGGTGAGAGCGTGGTGCTGCCGACCTTGCGCCGGTTGGGGGTGAAGCAGCTGGACCTGATGCTGATCAGCCATGGCCACGCCGATCATGCCGGTGGGGCGGCGGCGGTGAGGCGAGGCCTGCCGGTCAAGCGGGTGATGGCCGGCGAGGTCGCCGGGCTGGAACCCGCGCAACGTTGTGCCAGTGGCCAGCGCTGGCAATGGGATGGCGTCGATTTCGAGCTGTGGCAGTGGGCGCAGGGGGCGTCGAGCAATGATCGATCTTGTGTGCTGCGGGTGGTCGCCAATGGCGAGCGCTTGCTGTTGGCGGGCGACATCGAGGCCGGGGCGGAGCGGGCCTGGCTGGCGGCAGGCGGGGACCTGCGCATCGACTGGTTGCAGGCGCCGCACCATGGCAGCCGTACGTCGTCCACAGCACCGTTCATCGCGGCGCTGGCGCCGCGTGGGGTGATGATCTCGCGGGGGCGTAGCAATGGCTTCGGGCATCCGCATCCGCAGGTGCTCGAGCGCTATCGGCGGCACGGGGTGCGGGTGCATGACACCGCCCTGGAGGGGGCGCTGGGGTTGCGGTTGGGCAGCCAGGGTGGGGTGGTGGGGGAGCGCGCCGGGCGCAGGTTTTGGCGGGATGGTGGAGGCAGTTGATGAAGCGGCAGCGGGCGCGATTCCTGTAGGAGCGGCCTTGTGTCGCGATGGGCCGCAAAGCGGCCCCGGCATTCTTGGATAGGACAAAGATCCTGGGGCCGCTGCGCGCCCGTTCGCGACACAAGGCCGCTCCTACAAAAGCCGTATGGCTTGCGATTGCATGTTCCCTGACCTCCGGCAGATGAGCCCCCTGCGCGCCTATGGTAGAGTGGCGGCCTTTTTCCGAGGGGATGCTTACTGTGTGGGAATTGGTCAAGTCTGGTGGCTGGATGATGCTGCCGATCATCCTGAGCTCCATCGCCGCCATGGCGATCGTCGTCGAGCGCCTGTGGACCCTGCGCGCCAGCCGTGTCACCCCGCCGCACCTGCTGGGCCAGGTGTGGATGTGGATCAAGGACAAGCAACTGACCAGTGACAAGCTCAAGGCCTTGCGCGCCGATTCGCCGCTGGGTGAGATCCTCGCCGCAGGCCTGGCCAACTCGCGCCATGGCCGCGAAATCATGAAAGAGTGCATCGAGGAAGCCGCTTCGCGGGTCATCCATGAGCTCGAGCGCTACATCAGCACCCTCGGCACCATCGCCGCCATGGCCCCGTTGCTGGGCTTGCTGGGCACCGTGCTGGGCATGATCGACATCTTCAGCGCCTTCATGGGCTCGCAGATGACCGCCAACGCCGCGGTGCTGGCCGGCGGTATTTCCAAGGCCCTGGTCACCACCGCGGCTGGCCTGATGGTCGGTATCCCGGCGGTGTTCTTCCACCGTTTCCTGCTGCGCCGCATCGACGAGCTGGTGGTGGGCATGGAACAGGAAGCGATCAAGCTGGTGGAAGTGCTGCAGGGCGATCGTGAAGTGGAAGTGGCCGGAGGCAAGGCGTGAAGTTCCGGCGCAACCGACAGCGCGAGAACGTCGATATCAACCTGGCGTCGCTGATCGACGTGGTGTTCGTGCTGCTGCTGTTCTTCGTGGTTACCACCACCTTCACCCGCGAGACCCAGTTGCGCGTCGAGCTGCCCGAGGCCAGCAGCGCCGCGCCCGCGCAGCCCGATGACGGCAAGCTGATCGAGGTCACCATCAGCGCCGATGGCGTGTACTCGGTGAACAACCACCTGCTGCCCAAGAGCGACCTGGCGACCCTGACCGAGGCGATCGAGAAGGAGTCCGCTGGCGACATCACCCTGCCGCTGGCGATCAGCGCCGATGGCAAGACCCCGCACCAGGCCGTGGTCACCGCAATGGATGCGGCCGGCAAGCTCGGCTTCAGCAAGTTGCGCATGACCACCGTCGAGGCCGCGCAGGGCAACCCCTGATGGCCTTCGCCGACCGTCTGCTTGCCGCCTGGTACGCCGGGCACCCGGCACTGGCCTTGCTGCGCCCGCTGGAGGCCCTGTACCGGCGGGTGGTGACGCGCAGGCGCGCGCGCTTCCTCAGTGGCCAGAGCGCCAGCTATCGCGCCCCGGTGCCGGTGATCGTGGTGGGCAACATCACCGTGGGCGGCACCGGCAAGACGCCGATGATCCTCTGGCTGATCGAGCACTGCCGCCGGCAGGGGCTCAAGGTTGGCGTGGTCAGCCGTGGCTACGGGGCCAAGCCACCCCAGTACCCTTGGCGCGTCAGCGCCGATCAGCCGGCCGGGCAGGCCGGTGACGAGCCTTTGCTGATCGTCCAGCGCAGCGGTGTGCCGCTGATGATCGACCCTGACCGCTCGCGTGCGGTCCAGGCGTTGCTGGCCAGTGACGCGCCAGACCTGATTCTCTGCGACGACGGCATGCAGCACTACCGCCTGGCCCGCGACCTGGAACTGGTGCTGATCGATGCCGCCCGTGGCCTGGGCAACCGCCGCTGCCTGCCTGCCGGCCCTCTGCGCGAACCCGCCGAACGCCTGGGCGAGGCGGACGCGGTGCTGTTCAATGGCGCCGAGGCCGACCGCGACGACGGCTTCGCCTTCGGCCTGCGGCCCTCGGCGCTGATCAACCTGCGCAGTGGCGAGCACCGTGGCCTCGACCTGTTCCCCGCCGGCCAGGCGCTGCACGCCGTGGCCGGCATCGGCAACCCGCAACGTTTCTTCAACACCCTGCTGGGGCTAAACTGGCAGCCGGTGCCGCACCCCTTCGCCGACCATGCGCCGTACAGCCGCGAGGTGCTGTCGTTCAGCCCCCCGCTGCCGCTGGTGATGACCGAGAAGGATGCGGTGAAATGCCGGCCCTTCGCCGCCGAAGACTGGTGGTACCTGGCCGTCGATGCCGTGCCGTCACCGGCGTTTCGCGCCTGGTTCGATGCCCAGCTCGACCGCCTGTTGCCTGGCCGTCCCCGGCCCTGAGCCTTTTTCATTTTCCGGCCACTGGCCTCAAGGAAACCTCCATGGACACCAAACTGCTCGATATCCTGGCCTGCCCGATCACCAAGGGCCCGCTCAAGCTCAGCGCCGACAAGAGCGAGCTGATCAGCAAGGGCGCGGGCCTGGCCTACCCGATCCGCGACGGCATCCCGGTGATGCTGGAGAGCGAGGCGCGCACCCTGACCGACGACGAGCGCCTGGACAAATGAGCCTGGCCTTCACCGTGGTGATCCCCGCCCGGCTGCGCTCCACGCGCTTGCCGGGCAAGCCATTGCTGCCGATCGCCGGCAAGCCGATGGTCCAGCATGTGTGGGAACAAGCGCGCAAGAGCGGCGCCGCGCGGGTGGTCATCGCCACCGACGATGCCGGCATCGTCGCGGCCTGCCAGGCGTTCGGCGCCGAAGTGCTGTTGACGCGCGCCGACCATGAGTCGGGCACCGATCGCCTGGCCGAAGTGGCCACCCAGCTGGGCCTGGCCGCCGATGCCATCATCGTCAATGTGCAGGGCGACGAGCCGCTGATTCCGCCGGTGATCATCGACCAGGTAGCAGCCAACCTGGCCGCGCACCCCGAGGCCGGCATCGCCACCCTGGCCGAGCCGATCCACGCCCCGGAAACCATCTTCAACCCCAATGCAGTGAAGGTGGTGAGCGATAAGCACGGCCTGGCCCTGACCTTCAGTCGTGCCCCGCTGCCCTGGGCCCGCGACGCCTTCGCCGCGGATCGCGAGCGCATGCCACAGGATGTGCCTTACCGTCGCCATATCGGCATGTACGCCTACCGCGTGGGCTTCCTGCAGGACTTCGTCGCCTGGGGCCCGTGCTGGCTGGAGCAGACCGAGTCGCTGGAGCAACTGCGTGCCCTGTGGCATGGCGTGCGGATCCATGTCGCCGACGCCATCGAGGCACCGGCGGTGGGTGTGGATACCCCCGAAGACCTGGAGCGCGTACGGCGCTTGCTGGAGGCTTGATGCGCGTCTTGTTCGTCTGCCTCGGCAATATCTGCCGCTCGCCCACGGCCGAGGGCGTGCTGCGTCACCAATTACAGGCTGCCGGGCTGGCTGACGTGGTGCACGTGGCCTCGGCCGGCACTGGCGACTGGCACGTGGGCAAGGCCCCCGACAGCCGTACCTGCAAGGCTGCGCTGGCGCGTGGCTACGACCTCTCGCGCCAGCGCGCGCAGCAGGTCAAGGCGGCGCATTTCGGCGAGTACGACCTGATCCTGGCCATGGATAAGAGCAACCTGGGCAACCTGCAGGCCTTGCGCCCGCACACGGCCAGTGGCGAGCTCGACCTGTTCCTGCGCCGTTATGGCGCGGCCCTGGATGAAGTACCGGACCCTTACTACGGCGGCGCCGAGGGCTTCGAGCAGGTGCTTGACCTGATCGAGGCGGCCTGCCGCGAGCTGGTCGTGGAAATCAAGGGGCGGCTATGACGGCGCACTGGCAGGAGCGGGTGTCGCTCAAGCCCTACAACACCTTTGGCATCGATGTCAGTGCCCGCTATTTCACCCAGGCCCATGACGACCACGAGGCCCGTGATGCGTTGGCCCTGGCTGCCGAGCGGCAGGTGCCCGTGCTGGTGATCGGCGGCGGCAGCAACCTGTTGCTGTCCCGCGATGTCGACGCCCTGGTGCTGCACATGGCCAGCCGTGGCCGACGCTTGCTCAGCGACGATGGCGAGCGGGTGGTGGTGGAGGCCGAGGCTGGTGAGCCGTGGCACCCGTTCGTGCAGTGGAGCCTTGCCCAAGGCTTGTGCGGGCTGGAGAACCTCAGCCTGATCCCCGGTACCGTGGGCGCCGCGCCGATGCAGAACGTCGGTGCCTATGGCGTGGAGATCAAGGATGTGTTCGCCGGCTTGACCGCGCTGGATCGCCAGACCGGTGAGTTGCGGGATTTCTCGCTGGAGGCGTGCGCCTTTGGCTATCGCGACAGCCTGTTCAAGCGCACTCCCGGGCGCTGGCTGATCCTGCGCGTGCGCTTTGCCTTGAGCCGCACCTTGCAGGCACACCTGGACTATGGCCCGGTGCGTCAACGCCTGGCGGAGCAGGGCGTCGATCAGCCGAGCGCGCAGGCGATCAGCGAGGCGATCTGCAGCATCCGCCGGGAGAAGCTGCCGGACCCGGCCGAGCTGGGCAATGCCGGAAGCTTCTTCAAGAATCCGCTGGTGCCGGCGGCACTGGTTGAGCGGATTCGCGCACAGTATCCGAGCGTTGTGGCTTATCCCCAGGCCGATGGCCAGGTGAAGCTGGCGGCCGGCTGGCTGATCGAGCAGGCGGGCTGGAAAGGCTATCGCGATGGCGATGCCGGCGTTCACCGTTTGCAGTCGCTGGTACTGGTCAATTATGGCCAGGCGAGCGGGGCGCAGTTGCATGGGCTGGCGCAGCGGATCCAGGCGGATATCCTCGAACGCTTCGGGGTGGCGCTTGAGATGGAGCCGAACCTGTACTGACCAGTGCCAGCACCGCGCCGCCTGGTTCGCCGGCAAGGCCGGCTCCTACGGGGGGGTGAGGTAGGAGCCAGCCTTGCTGGCGAACACTTGATACGACAGCGGTAAAGAAAAAGCCCCGCCAGTTCGCACTGGCGGGGCTTTTTCATTCAGCCGTTGCTATCAACCGTGATGAGGCTTGTGCTCATCGGCGGTTTCCAGCGCCTGTGCCGGGGCTGCTTCGGCGGCGGCCTGGGCAGCAGCGGCGGCTGCGGCTTCGGCTTCACGCTTGCGGCGACGCACTTCACGTGGGTCGTTCGGCGCGCGGCCGTTGGACAGCATGACGGTAGCGGGCTCGACCGGCGCTTCGACCGGGGTCTGCTCGGCAACCACTGGAGCAGGCTCGGCGACTGGCGCTTCGATCACTTCAGGCTGGGCTTCGGCCACCGGAGCAGGCTGCGCGGCAACGGGTGCCTCGACTTCGGCCGCTTCGACAACCTGGGCTTGCTCGATCTCACCGGCTTCAACCACAGGGGCTGGTTCGACCACTGCAGGTTCTGCAGGGGCTTGGACGGCGGCAGCTGGCTGCTCGGCGACGGCTTGTTCGATCACTGGCTGTGGCGCGACTTCAACCACGGGCTCGATGCTCGGCTCGACGGCGACGACCGGCTGGCTGACAGGCTGCTCGACCGCTGGGGCGATCTCGACCTGCTCGGCTTGCTCGGCGACCACCTCGACGGCTTCGACCTGGGCTTGCTCGACCACCGCGGTGGCACGCTCAGCCTGCTGGTTGGCTTCGGCGTCGGCTTCGGCGCTGATGTTGCTGGTGGCAACGGCGGCGGTGACGGCGATGCCGGCGGCCAATTCGGCACCCAGCTCGGTGGCCTGGTGCTGCTGTGGCTGCTGCTCTTCGCCGGCGTCTTCGTCGCCGCCATCGATCAGTTCGCCATTGGCGTTGCGCTGGCGCTCGCGGCGGTTGCTACGACGACGCTGGCCACGGGAGCGGCGGCGTGGACGCTCGCCATCGGCGCCTTCCTGCTCGTCCTGCAGCAGCTCTTCGTTCGGCAGCTGCTCTTCGACCAGCTCGGCGGCCTGTTCGGCAACTTGCTCATCAGGGCGCGGCTGGCGCTCTTCGCGCGGCGCACGCGGCTGGCGTTCTTCACGCGGGGCACGCTCTTCGCGTGGCGCGCGTTCTTCGCGTGGCTGGCGCTCTTCGCGTGGTGCGCGTTCTTCACGTGGTGCACGCTCTTCACGTGGTGCACGTTCTTCACGTGGCGCGCGCTCTTCGCGGGCTACACGTTCTTCGCGCGGGGCGCGTTCTTCACGTGGCTGGCGCTCTTCGCGGGCGACGGCCGGAGTGGCGTCCAGCGGTTCGCGCAGTTCACGCACGCGCTCTTCGCGGTTGCCACGACGGTCTTCGCGCGGCTGGCGTGGCTGACGCTCTTCGCGTGGGGTGCGTTCTTCACGTGGTGCACGTTCCTCGCGAGGGGCGCGTTCTTCACGGGGCTGGCGCTCTTCACGCGGAGCACGTTCGCTGCGTTCTTCGCGCGGCTTGCGGTCTTCGTCGCGGCGGCCGTTGCGGTTGCGGCTCTGCTGGCGACCGTTGCGGCGCTCCTCGTTGCGCGCAGGGCGCTCGGTGGCCGGCTTCTCGGTGCTCACGGCCGGGGCGGCGGCAGGTTCGTCCTTGCCGGCGAACAGGCTGACCAGCGACTTGACCAGGCCCTTGAACAGGCTTGGCTCGGCAACGTGCTGGGCTGGCGCGACCGGCGCGGCTGGCTGCTCTTCGGCAGCGCTCGGTACCGGGGCGTTGGCGCGAGCCGGCGCGGTTTTCACCGCGGCTTCCTGGCGCACCAGGGTGCGGGTGGCGGTCGGCTGCGGCGCTTCTTCGGTTTCGGCGGCGGCGATCTCGTAGCTGGACTGGTTGCTCAGCACTTCCGGGTTGTCGTCGCGCAGGCGCTGGACTTCGAAGTGCGGGGTTTCCAGGTGATCGTTCGGCAGGATGATGATGCGCGCGCGGGTGCGCAGTTCGATCTTGGTGATCGAGTTGCGCTTCTCGTTGAGCAGGAAGGCGGCCACCGGGATCGGCACCTGGGCGCGAACCTCGGCGGTGCGGTCCTTCAGGGCCTCTTCCTCGATCAGGCGCAGGATCGCCAGCGACAGCGACTCGACGTCACGGATGATGCCGGTGCCCGAGCAGCGTGGGCAGACGATGCCGCTGCTTTCGCCCAGCGACGGACGCAGGCGCTGGCGCGACATCTCCAGCAGGCCGAAGCGCGAGATGCGGCCTACCTGTACGCGGGCGCGGTCGGCCTCCAGGCATTCGCGCACGCGTTCTTCGACGGCGCGCTGGTTCTTCGCCGGGGTCATGTCGATGAAGTCGATGACGATCAGGCCGCCGATATCACGCAGGCGCAGCTGGCGGGCGATTTCCTCGGCCGCTTCCAGGTTGGTCTGCAGCGCGGTTTCCTCGATGTCGCTGCCCTTGGTGGCGCGCGCCGAGTTGATGTCGATGGAGACCAGGGCCTCGGTCGGGTCGATGACGATCGAGCCGCCGGACGGCAGGTCGACGACGCGCTGGAAGGCGGTCTCGATCTGGCTTTCGATCTGGAAGCGGTTGAACAGCGGCACGCTGTCTTCGTACAGCTTGACCTTGCTGGCGTACTGCGGCATCACCTGGCGGATGAAGGTCAGGGCTTCTTCCTGGGCGTCGATGCTGTCGATCAGCACTTCGCCGATGTCCTGGCGCAGGTAGTCGCGGATGGCGCGAATGATGACGTTGCTTTCCTGGTAGATCAGGAACGGCGCGACGCGGTCTTGCGAGGCTTCCTTGATGGCGGTCCACAGCTGCAGCAGGTAGTCGAGGTCCCACTGCATTTCTTCGCTGCTGCGGCCCAGGCCCGCGGTGCGCACGATCAGGCCCATGTCGCCCGGAACGGTGAGGCCGTTCAGCGCTTCGCGCAGCTCGTTGCGTTCTTCGCCTTCGATGCGGCGGGAGATGCCACCGGCGCGCGGGTTGTTGGGCATCAGCACCAGGTAGCGGCCGGCCAGGCTGATGAAGGTGGTCAGGGCGGCGCCTTTGTTGCCGCGCTCTTCCTTCTCGACCTGGACGATGACTTCCTGGCCTTCGCTCAGCACTTCCTTGATGTTGACCCGGCCTTCAGGGGCTTTCTTGAAGTATTCGCGGGAGATTTCCTTCAGCGGCAGGAAGCCGTGACGTTCGGAGCCGAAGTCGACGAAGGCGGCTTCAAGGCTGGGCTCGATCCGGGTGATCTTGCCTTTGTAGATGTTGGCCTTTTTCTGCTCACGGGCACCGGACTCGATGTCCAGGTCGTAGAGGCGTTGGCCGTCCACCAGGGCTACACGCAACTCTTCGGGTTGAGTTGCGTTAATCAGCATTCTTTTCATGTTGTACCGTCGGTTTCCGGGCTGCCGGAAACGGCGTTCGGCACACACGACTTCTCATGGTCGGTGCCTAGGTGCGCAAAGGGTGGCGGGCCACCCCCGTGTCTGGCGACGTTCGGCACCAGCCGGTTGCCCAGCCTGCCGTTGTCGCGACGACGCGTCCTGTTCCATGGTGCCAAAAGGCCTGTCGAGCTCTTCGAACGTGATCCGAATCAACCGAGCGGGCCTGGTGCACTCAGTCAGGAGGAGGAATCAACCGGTCGTCCGTGGACGCCACGAGGGCGTCTGCTCAGGACCTTGTCCGCTCATTGCCCATGCATCGGGGCGTTGGCTGGACGCGGTGCCACACGGTCCGAGGGCTGTGCATCTCCACCCTGCACGTATCCCTTGAAAATTCGGGTGCTGCCGCGCGCTGAATCCGCAACGGGTTGCATTTTTCGCCAGCCCATACCGGGCTGGCGCCATAACATGTCCAAGGCAGGTATTTCCGGAGCACTTCGCCCAAATGCGCGGAGACGACGGTGGCGGGCAGAGGTACGGCGAAAAGAAGCGGGTAAGCAGGTGAAACACCGCACTTGTCGTTTTTTTCGGTCTTCTCTACACAACGCTGGTGGCGATTCCAGGCATTCATTAAACTGGCGAACGCTCCGTAGGACGGCCTCGCGTCCTCGGAATTGCGATGGTCAGGGCCGGCGTAGAGCCTGTTGCCGCTGGCCTGCCGCTTTTGGCGGCGTTCGCGACTATAGCAGTAATGATTAAGTGCTTCAATTCCATAAAAAATTGTTATGATCCCGCCATGACGACCAATACCCCCCCGACTTCCGGCGTTCAGCTGATCGAAGTCCCGCCGGAGCTTGCCGGCCAACGCATCGACAATTTCCTCATCACGGCCCTCAAGGGCGTGCCCAAGACCCTGGTCTACCGCATCCTGCGCAAGGGCGAGGTACGGGTCAACAAGGGCCGGATCAAGCCTGAGTACAAGCTGCAGGCCGGCGATATCGTGCGGGTGCCGCCCGTCCGCTTGCCGGAGCGCGACGAGCCGGCGCCGGTCGCCCAGGGGCTGTTGCAGCGCCTGGAAGCGGCCATCGTCTACGAAGACAAGGCGCTGATCGTGATGAACAAGCCGGCCGGCATCGCCGTGCATGGCGGCAGCGGCCTGAGCTTCGGGGTGATCGAGGCGCTGCGCCAGCTGCGCCCGGACGCCAAGGAACTGGAACTGGTGCACCGCCTGGACCGCGACACCTCCGGCCTGCTGATGATCGCCAAGAAGCGCAGCATGCTGCGCCACCTGCACGCCGCCCTGCGGGGCGATGGCGTGGACAAGCGCTACATGGCGCTGGTGCGCGGCCACTGGCCGACCTCGAAGAAGCAGGTCAGCGCGCCTTTGCTCAAGAGCAACCTGCGCTCCGGCGAGCGCATGGTCGAGGTCAATGACGAGGGCAAGGAAGCACTGACCCTGTTCCGCGTGCTGCGTCGCTTCGGCGAATTCGCCACCATCGTCGAGGCGCGGCCGATCACCGGGCGCACCCACCAGATTCGGGTACACACCCTGCATGCCGGGCACATGATCGCCGGCGACAGCAAGTACGGCGACGAGGACTTCAGCCGCGAAATCCGCGAGCTGGGTGGCAAGCGCCTGTTCCTGCACGCCTATCAGCTCACCGTGCCGCTGCCCGATGGCGGCGAGCTCAAGCTCGAGGCGCCGGTGGACGAGGTGTGGGCCAAGACCATCGAGCGGCTGGCGTCCTGAACCATGAGCAAACCTTATGACCTGCTGATCTTCGACTGGGATGGCACCCTGGCCGATTCCATCGGGCGCATTGTCGAGGCCATGCATGCCGCCGCCGAGCGCGCCGGCGAGGCGCCCAGCAGCGATGCGGCGGTCAAGGGCATCATCGGCCTGGCGCTGAGCGAGGCGATCGGGCTGTTGTATCCGCACCTGGATGAGGTGCAAGTGCAGGTTTTTCGCCAGCATTACGCTGACGTCTACATGGCCCTGGACCAGCAGCCCTCACCGTTGTTCGACGGCGTGGTCGAGTCGCTGGAGGGCTTCCGTGCCGAGGGCTACCGCCTGGCGGTGGCCACCGGCAAGGCTCGGCGTGGCCTGGATCGGGTGCTCAAGGCCAATGGCTGGGAAGGCTACTTCGATATCACCCGTGCCGCCGACGAGACCCGCGGCAAGCCGCATCCGCTGATGCTCGAGGAGATCCTCGGCCATTGTCGGGTCGAACCCGGGCGGGCGCTGATGGTCGGAGATTCGGCCTTCGACCTGCAGATGGCCAGCAACGCTGGCATGCATTCGGTGGCGGTCGGCTACGGTGCCATGCCGTTGCAGGCGCTGGCCGAGTTTGGCCCGCAGCTGTGCATCGAGCATTTTTCCCAACTGCGCGAATGGCTCGCCAGCCCCGCGCATATCAATTTCCAAGGTAGGTGAACATGGCTGACGAATGGAAGGCACCCGAGTCCGAGGAGGGTGGCGAGGAGCGCAAGAGCTGGAAACTGCTCGAGAAAACCTTGCTGGCGGGCGTGCAGGAGCAGCGTCGGGCGCGGCGCTGGGGGATCTTCTTCAAGCTGCTGACCTTCGTCTACCTGTTCGGGCTGCTGGCGCTGTTCACGCCGCTGATGGATGTCGACAAGGCTGCCTCGCGCGGCGCCAGTCATACCGCGCTGGTGGAGGTGCGCGGGGTGATCGCCGACCAGGAGCCGGCCAGCGCCGACAATATCGTCAAGAGCCTGCGCGAAGCGTTCAAGGACCCCAAGACCAAGGGCGTGGTGATGCGTATCAACAGCCCGGGCGGCAGCCCGGTGCAGGCGGGCTACATCTACGATGAGATCCGCCGCCTGCGCGCCGAGTACCCGGCCATCAAGCTGTATGCGGTGATCGCTGACCTGGGAGCTTCCGGGGCGTACTACATCGCCAGTGCCGCCGACGAGATCTATGCCGACAAGGCCAGCCTGGTCGGCTCGATCGGCGTCACGGCGGCGGGCTATGGCTTTGTCGGCACCATGGACAAGCTGGGCGTGGAGCGGCGCACCTACACGGCGGGTGAACACAAGGCCTTCCTTGATCCGTTCTCGCCACAGAAGCCGGAAGAAACCGCGTTCTGGCAGGGTGTGCTGGACACCACGCACCGCCAGTTCATCGCCATGGTCAAGCAGGGGCGTGGCGAGCGCCTGAAAGACCAGGATCACCCTGAGTTGTTCAGCGGGCTGATCTGGTCGGGCGAGCAGGCCAAGGCGCTGGGGCTGGTGGACGGGCTGGGCAGTGCCAGTTACGTCGCTCGCGATATCGTTGGTGAGAAGGAATTGGTGGACTTCACCGTGCAGGAGTCGCCGTTCGATCGGTTCTCCAAGCGTATTGGCGCCAGCGTGGCAGAGCGTCTGGCGCTGTATATGGGCTTGCAGGGGCCTTCGCTGCGCTGAGCTGAATCGGCGTGGCATTCATCGCGGGGCAGGCCCTGGACTTTCAAAGTGTTGATGACTGGCGCCCGGGTTGAGCTTGCCGGGGCTGCTTTGCAGCCCTTTCGCGACACAAGGCCGCTCCTACAGAGGTGCGCGATCCCCTGTGGGCGCGGCCTTGTGTCGCGAAAGGGTCGCAAAGCGACCCCGGCAAGCTTGAATTGGCGCGGTTAAATCCCAAAAATCGCGACACCTGATGCTCAGGGCACCTGCACGCCTTCCTTGTGCAGCATGTCCACCAGTCGAATCAGTGGCAGCCCGATCAGGCTCGTGGCGTCGCAACCGTGGGTGCTCTGGAACAGGCTCACCCCCAACCCCTCCGCCTTGAAGCTGCCGGCGCAGTCCAGTGGCTGCTCGGCCGTCACGTAGCGCTCCACGCGCGCTCGATCCAGCTCGCGCAGCGTCACGGTAAACGGCACGCAATCGACCTGGCAGTGGTCGTTGGCGCTGTTGAGCAGCGCCAGGCCGGTGAGGAAGGTCACCTGCTGGCCGCTGCACTCCAGCAATTGCTCGCAGGCGCGTTCGAAGGTGTGCGGCTTGCCGAGGATCTGCTCGCCCAGCACCGCGACCTGGTCGGAGCCGATGATCAGGTGGTCGCGGTGGCTGGCAACCAGAGCCTCGGCCTTCTGCCGGGCCAGGCGCCGGACCAGCTCGACGGCGGGCTCGCCATCGAGGCGCCGTTCGTCTAGGTCGGGGCTCGCCCAGGTGAAGGGCAGGCGCAGTCGGGAGAGCAGTTCGCGGCGGTACGCAGAGCTGGAAGCCAGTAACAAGGGAAGCATGGTAGACTCCTGGGCAATTACCCCGAATTCTAACATGCGAGATGCCACCTAATTTCCTTTGACAGGGAGGGGGTGCATCCCTAGAATGCTGCGCCTATGTTGAATGACCCGATTCCACCTCACGTTGACCCGCGCAAATTGGCTGATCGTGGCGTAACCCTCGAAGGTTCGCTGCAGCTCGCTGATTTGGAAAGACTCTGCGACCCGCTTTCCGACAATGTCGGTACGGTGCAGGCGAAGTTCGATTTTGAACGAGATGAACAGCACGTCGTGGTTATCCACAGTGAGCTGGATGTCGAGGTCAAGATGGTTTGCCAGCGTTGTCTTGAGCTGGTCACCCTGCCGATCCACAGCGAATGTACTTACGCCGTGGTGAAGGAGGGTGCGAACACCCAGTCGTTGCCGAAAGGCTATGACGTGCTGGAACTGGGCGAAGATCCTTTGGATCTGCAGGGGCTGATCGAGGAAGAGCTGTTGCTCGCCCTGCCGATCGTGCCTGCTCATCATCCGGAAGAATGCCAGCAGCCGGCGGGACTCGATGAGCCCGAACCGAGCAAGGACGAGGTATCGCGGTCCAACCCGTTCAGTGTATTGGCGCAGTTAAAGCGTGACCCAAACGTTTAGGAGTTAATCAATTATGGCTGTTCAGCAGAACAAAAAATCCCGCTCTGCCCGTGACATGCGCCGTTCGCACGACGCCCTGTCGGCTGAGGCCCTGTCGGTTGAGAAAACCACCGGTGAAGTACACCTGCGTCACCACGTATCGCCAGAAGGCGTATACCGTGGTCGCAAAGTGATCGACAAGGGCGCCGACGAGTAATCCTTGTCCGCTCAGATCATCGCGATCGACGCAATGGGCGGGGACTTCGGTCCCCGCAGCATTGTCCAGGCTAGCATCGCCTGCCTTTCGGCTACTCCCTCGCTGCACTTGACCCTCGTCGGTCAACCCTCCCTCCTTGAAGATCTTGTCAGCGGCCTTGCAGCTGCGGATCGCGCGCGCCTGCAGATTGTCGCCGCCAGCGAGGTGATCGGCATGGACGAGCGGCCATCGCAGGCGTTGCGTGGCAAGCCCGACTCGTCGATGCGCATCGCCCTGGAACTGGTGCGTGATGGCAAGGCCCAGGCCTGCGTGAGCGCCGGCAACACCGGTGCGCTCATGGCGCTGTCGCGCTTCGTGCTCAAGACCCTGCCGGGCATCGATCGGCCAGCGATGGTCGCGGCGATCCCGACCCAGGCCGGTTACTGCCAGTTGCTCGATTTGGGCGCCAATGTCGATTGCAGCGCGGAGAATCTCTATCAGTTCGCCGTGATGGGGTCGGTGGCGGCCCAGGCCCTGGGGGTCCAGCGGCCAAGGGTGGGGCTGCTCAATATCGGTACCGAGGACATCAAGGGCAACCAGCAGGTCAAGCTGGCGGCCAGCCTGCTGCAGGGCGCGCGCGGGCTCAACTATATAGGTTTCGTCGAGGGTGACGGCCTGTACCGCGGCGAGGCTGATGTGGTGGTGTGCGACGGTTTTGTCGGCAATATCCTGCTCAAGTCCAGCGAAGGCCTGGCCACCATGATCGGTGCGCGCATCGAGGCGTTGTTCCGTGGCGGCCTGTTGGCCCGGGCGGCTGGGGCCATGGCCATGCCGCTGCTCAAGCGTCTGCAGGCCGATCTGGCGCCGGCCCGGCACAACGGCGCGAGTTTCCTGGGCTTGCAGGGTATCGTCATCAAGAGCCACGGCTCGGCCGGCGTGCAGGGCTTGCAGAGCGCCATCCAGCGCGCGTTGATCGAGATCCAGGAAAACCTGCCGCAGCGCTTGCATGGGCGGCTCGAAGACCTGTTGCCCTGAGCGCCGGGGCAGCGGCTTGCCCCGCGACAAGGCCATTGCTGGAAATACAAAGCCTTTGGGCATGCCGCCCATGAAGTGCTTAAATGTGACCGCTTGGTCTGCCGTTCCATCCAAGCTTTCAGATTGCGCGCCCGGCCGACGGCCTGGCGCACCCTATCCGACGACAAGATCATAAGGGCTTGTTCAATGTCTGCATCCCTCGCATTCGTCTTTCCTGGTCAAGGCTCCCAGTCGCTGGGCATGCTCAAGGAGCTCGGCGCAGAAAAGCCGGTAATCGTCGAGACCTTCAAGGAAGCTTCCGAGGCCCTGGGCTACGACCTGTGGAAACTGGTCCAGGAAGGCCCGGAAGAGCAACTCAATCAAACCGACAAGACCCAGCCGGCCATCCTTGCCGCCTCGATCGCCCTGTGGCGCCTGTGGCTGGAAGAGGGCGGCGCGCAGCCAGCCTTCGTTTCCGGTCACAGCCTGGGTGAATACAGTGCCCTGGTCGCGGCCGGCAGCCTGTCGCTGAAGGATGCCGTGCGCCTGGTGGAGCGTCGTGGCCAGTTGATGCAGGAGGCCGTGCCGGCCGGTCATGGCGCCATGGCCGCCATCCTCGGCCTGGACGACGCGGTCGTGGTCGAGATCTGCGCCAAGGCCGCCGAGGACGAAGTGGTCAGCGCGGTGAATTTCAACTCGCCGGGCCAGGTGGTCATCGCCGGTAACAAGGCGGCGGTGGATCGCGCCATGGCGCTGTGCAAAGAGGCGGGCGCCAAGCGCGCCCTGCCGCTGGCGGTCAGCGTGCCATCGCACTGCGCGCTGATGAAGCCGGCCGCCGAGCGTTTCGCCGAGTTCGTCAACGCCATCGAGTGGAAGGCGCCGCAGATCCCGGTGGTGCAGAACGTCACCGCCGCCATCGCCGCCGATCTCGATGCCCTGAAGCAGGACCTGCTGGCCCAGCTGTACCAGCCAGTACGCTGGGTTGAATGCGTACAGGCCCTGGCTGCGCGCGGCGCGGTCAACCTGGTCGAGTGCGGCCCGGGCAAAGTTCTGGCCGGCCTGAACAAGCGTTGCGCCGACGGCGTCACCACCTACAACCTCAACACCCCAGACGCCGTCGCCGCCACCCGCGCGGCGCTGGCCTGAATTCGGAGAAGCTTGCATGAGCCTGCAAGGTAAAGTTGCACTGGTCACCGGCGCCAGCCGTGGTATTGGCCAGGCCATCGCCCTGGAGCTGGGCCGCCAGGGCGCCATCGTCATCGGTACCGCCACCTCGGCCTCGGGTGCCGAGCGCATCGCCGCTACCCTGAAAGAGCACGGCATCCAGGGCGCCGGCATGGAGCTGAACGTGACCAGCGCCGAGTCCGTCGACAAGGTGCTGGGCGCCATCGGCGAGCAGTTCGGCGCGCCAGCCATTCTGGTCAACAACGCCGGTATCACCCGCGACAACCTGATGCTGCGGATGAAAGACGACGAGTGGTTCGACGTGATCGATACCAACCTCAACAGCCTGTACCGTCTGTCCAAGGGCGTGCTGCGCGGCATGACCAAGGCCCGCTGGGGTCGTATCATCAGCATCGGTTCGGTGGTGGGCGCCATGGGCAACGCCGGCCAGGCCAACTATGCCGCCGCCAAGGCTGGCCTGGAGGGCTTCAGCCGTGCCCTGGCCCGTGAAGTGGGCTCGCGTGGCATCACCGTCAACTCGGTGACCCCAGGCTTCATCGACACCGACATGACCCGCGAGCTGCCAGAAGCGCAGCGCGAGGCCCTGCAGAAGGAAATTCCGCTGGGTCGCCTGGGCCAGGCCGAGGAGATCGCCAAGGTGGTTTCCTTCCTGGCTTCCGAGGGTGCAGCCTACGTCACCGGCGCTACCGTGCCGGTGAACGGCGGGATGTACATGTAAAATCCGCAACTCAATGTGACGGATCGGTTCAAAAAAGAGTCATACTCCGAGCCTAAAATCCGTTATAAAGCTGCAACCAGATTCCGGACAGCGGGCCGGGTGACCTGGTGGAAGGCGCGTTACGCTTGAAAAGCAGGCGTCTTCCTATAAACTTGGTCACCGGCCAGCTGCCTGACATATGTCCATTAGGAGTGAAAACTAGGTATGAGCACCATCGAAGAACGCGTCAAGAAAATCGTCGCCGAGCAACTGGGCGTCAAGGAAGAGGAAGTCAAGAACGAATCTTCCTTCGTTGAGGACCTGGGTGCCGACTCGCTTGACACCGTTGAGCTGGTGATGGCTCTGGAAGAGGAATTCGAGACCGAAATCCCTGACGAAGAAGCCGAGAAGATCACTACCGTTCAAGCCGCTATCGACTACGTCAACAGCCACCAGGCCTAAGACGTTCCAGTCGACGCTTCTTGTCGGGAAAAACCGCACTGCCGTCGCCGGCGTGCGGTTTTTTCTTTGCAAGCTATGCAATGAACACCGGAGTCTGTTGCCAGGCCATTGGCGCTGCCAGTGCACTGGCAAGAGACTCTGTTACTAGAAAATGAGGAGAGTACTGTGTCGCGTAGACGCGTCGTGGTCACTGGTATGGGTATGCTGTCGCCACTGGGTACCGATGTACCGAGCACCTGGCAGGGCATTCTGGCTGGCCGCAGTGGCATCGGTCCGATCGAGCATACGGATCTGTCTGCCTACTCCACCCGTTTTGGCGGCTCGGTGAAAGGCTTCGAAGTCGAGCAGTACCTGTCGGCCAAAGAGGCCCGCAAGCTCGACCTGTTCATCCAGTACGGCCTGGCGGCCGGTTTCCAGGCGGTGCGCAACGCCGGCCTTGAGGTTACCGACGCCAACCGCGAGCGCATCGGCGTGGCCATGGGCTCGGGCATCGGTGGCCTGACCAACATCGAAGAGACCAGCCGCACCCTGCATGAGCAAGGGCCGCGCCGGATCTCGCCGTTCTTCGTGCCGGGCTCGATCATCAACATGATCTCGGGCTTCCTGTCGATCCACCTGGGCCTGCAAGGCCCGAACTACGCGATCGCCACCGCCTGCACCACCGGCACCCACTGCATCGGCATGGCCGCGCGCAACATCGCCTACGGCGAAGCCGACGTGATGATTGCCGGCGGTGCCGAAATGGCCGCCTGCGGCCTGGGCATGGGCGGCTTCGGTGCCTCCCGCGCGCTGTCCACCCGCAACGACGAGCCGGCCCGTGCCAGCCGTCCGTGGGACAAGGGCCGCGACGGCTTCGTGCTGTCCGACGGTGCCGGCGCCCTGGTGCTCGAGGAACTGGAGCATGCCAAGGCCCGTGGCGCGACCATCTACGCCGAGCTGGTCGGTTTCGGCATGAGCGGTGACGCCTACCACATGACCTCGCCGCCCGACTCTGGCGAAGGCGCGGCCCGCTGCATGGCCAACGCCCTGCGCGATGCTGGCATCCAGCCTGAGGACGTCAGCTACATCAACGCCCACGGCACCTCGACGCCGGCCGGCGATGTCGCCGAGGTGGCTGCGATCAAGCGCGTGTTCGGCGAGCACGCCTACAAACTGGCGGTCAGCTCGACCAAATCGATGACCGGCCACCTGCTGGGTGCCGCCGGCGCGGTGGAAGCGATCTTCAGCGTCCTGGCGATCAACAGCCAGATGGCGCCGCCGACCATCAACCTGGACGAGCCCGACGAAGGCTGCGACCTGGACTTCGTGCCGCACCAGGCGCGCAGCATGCCAATCGACGTGGTGCTGTCCAACTCGTTCGGCTTCGGTGGCACCAACGGCTCGCTGGTATTCCGCCGGTTCGCCGACTGATGCTCAGCTGGGTCGACGGCCAGGACGCGGCTGCGCTCAACCTGCAGAACCGCGGCCTGGCCTACGGCGATGGCCTGTTCGAGACCATCGCCGTGCGCGGCGGCAGGCCCAGCCTGCTGGCGCGCCACCTCGAGCGCCTGGCGCTGGGCTGTCGGCGCCTGGCGATCGAGGCCGACCTGGCACTGGTTCGCAACGAACTGTTGCAATTTGCCGGGCTGCTCGGTGACGGTGTCGCCAAGCTGATCCTCACCCGTGGCGACAGCCAGCGCGGCTACGCCCCGATGGCCGGGTCCCCGGCGCGACGTATCCTCCAGGGCAGCCCTTTGCCGGCGTATCCCGCCGCCAACGCCGAACAGGGCGTGCGCCTTTTCCCTTGCCAGACACGCCTTGCGGAACAACCGCTGCTGGCGGGTCTCAAACACCTCAACCGCCTCGAGCAGGTGCTGGCCCGCGCCGAATGGCAGGACACCGCGTTTGCCGAGGGCCTGATGCGTGACGGCCAGGGGCGGGTGATCGAAGGGGTGTACAGCAACCTGTTCCTGGTGCGCGATGGCGCGTTGCTCACCGCCGACCTTGGCCGTTGCGGCGTGGCCGGGGTGATGCGCGCGGCGCTGCTGGAGCAGGGCGCGGCCCTTGGCCTGCCCGTGCAGGTGCGGGACCTGACGCTGACGGACCTTGAGCAGGCCGACGAAGTGTTCGTCTGCAACAGCGTCTATGGCATTTGGCCCGTGCTCGAATTCGCCGCGCTGAACTGGCCGGCGGGGCCACTCACCCGTAAACTGCAGGCCGTTGCCCGTACGTTACTGGATACCTGATTCGTGAGACGCAAATTCCTGCTGCTGCTGGAAATGAGCTTGATCCTCGCCGGCCTGGCACTGGGCTGGGCCGCCTGGAAGGTCAGCTCGGTTCTGGAGCAGCCGCTGCAAGTGACGCAAGAGCGCCTGCTCGACGTGCCCAATGGCACCACGCCCAACCGCATGTTCTACCGCATGCAGGGCGAAGGGCTGCTTGACGACCCGGTCTGGCTACGCCTGTACTGGCGCTTCAACATGGCCGGTACCGCGCTGCACACGGGCGAATATCGCCTGACGCCAGGCATGACCGTGGGCCAGCTGTTCGACGCCTGGAAGCGTGGCGACGTGGTGCAGTACAACCTGACCCTGGTCGAGGGCTGGACCTTCCGCCAGGTGCGTGCCGCGGTGGCCAAGCATGAAAAGCTCAAGCACACCCTCGAGGGCCTGTCCGATACCGAGGTGATGGACAAGCTGGGCCACACCGGGGTCTTCCCCGAGGGCCGTTTCTTCCCCGACACCTACCGCTTCGTGCGCGGCATGAGCGATGTCGAGCTGCTGCAGCAGGCCTACATGCGCCTGGAGGAAGTGCTGGCCAAGGAATGGGCCGAGCGCAGCACCGAACTGCCGTATCGCGATCCTTACCAGGCGCTGATCATGGCCTCGCTGGTGGAGAAGGAAACCGGCATTCCCCAGGAGCGCGGGCAGATCGCCGGGGTGTTCGTGCGCCGCATGCGCCTGGGCATGATGCTGCAGACCGACCCGACCGTGATCTACGGCATGGGTGAGCGCTACAACGGCAAGATCACCCGCGCCGACCTGCGCGAACCGACCCCTTACAACACCTACACCATGACGGGCCTGCCGCCGACACCGATCGCCATGGTTGGCCGCGAGGCGATCCATGCCGCGCTCAACCCCAGCGACGGCTCGAGCCTGTACTTCGTCGCCCGTGGCGATGGCAGCCACGTGTTCTCCGACGACCTGGACGACCACAACAGCGCCGTGCGCGAGTTCCAGCTCAAGCGCCGCGCCGACTACCGCTCGAGCCCCACGCCACAGGGCCAGCCCGCGGCGCCGCAGAACGGCGCCACGCCAGCGCCAGAGGGCGAGCCGGCAGCGCCTACCGATGAATCCGCGCCGGCCGATGAGCCTGCGCCAGACGACACTAAGGAACGCTCGTGAGCGGTTTGTTTATCACCCTGGAAGGCCCCGAAGGCGCGGGCAAGAGCACCAATCGCGAGTACCTGGCGGCGCGCCTGCGCGAGCAGGGCATCGATGTGCTCATGACCCGCGAGCCAGGTGGCACGCCGCTGGCCGAGCGCATTCGTGAGCTGCTGCTGGCGCCGAGCGAGGAGGCCATGGCGGTCGATACCGAGCTGCTGCTGATGTTCGCCGCCCGCGCCCAGCACCTGGCACAGGTGATCCGTCCGGCGCTGGCCCGCGGCGCGGTGGTGCTGTGCGACCGCTTCACCGACGCCACCTACGCCTACCAGGGCGGGGGGCGCGGGCTGCCAGTCGAGCGTATCGCCACCCTTGAGTCTTTCGTCCAGGGCGAACTGCGTCCCGACCTGACCCTGGTGTTCGACCTGCCGGTGCAAGTCGGCCTGGCCCGTGCCGCGGCCCGTGGCCGGCTGGACCGTTTCGAGCAGGAAGGCCAGGCCTTCTTCGAAGCGGTGCGCCAGGCCTACCTGCAACGCGCCGGCCAGCAGCCGCAGCGCTACCGCCTGCTGGACGCGTCGCAGCCGCTGGCCGCGGTGCAGCGGGCGATCGATGCCCTGGTGCCCGGCATCCTGGAGCGGTGCCGTGGCTGAAGCCTACCCCTGGCAGCAGGCGCTCTGGCAGCAGTTGGCCGGCCGTGGCCAGCACGCCCATGCCTACCTGTTGCACGGGCCGCAGGGCATTGGCAAGCGCGCCCTGGCCGAGCGCCTGATGGCCCGCCTGCTGTGCCAGCAGCCCCAAGGGCTGGAGGCTTGCGGGCAGTGCAAGGCGTGCCTGTTGCTCAAGGCCGGCAGCCACCCGGACAACTTCATCCTGGAGCCCGAGGAAGCCGACAAGCCGATCAAGATCGACCAGGTCCGCGAGCTGGTATCCTTCGTGGTGCAGACTGCCCAGCAGGGTGGGCGCAAGGTGGTGCTGATCGAGCCGGTGGAGGCGATGAACATCAATGCCGCCAACGCCCTGCTCAAGAGCCTGGAGGAGCCCTCGGGCGACACCGTGCTGCTGTTGGTCAGCCACCAGCCCAGCCGCCTGTTGCCGACCATCAAGAGCCGCTGCCAGCAAGTGGCCTGTCCACAGCCGAGCCTGGCCCAGAGCCGCGCCTGGCTGGCCGGCGCGCTGGCGGACAGTGACGAGCCGGCACGCGAAGAGCTGCTGACCCTGGCCGCCGGCTCGCCGCTGATGGCGCTCAGCTTGCAGGCCCAGGGCGTGCGCGAGCAGCGGGCGCTGGTCACCGACGGGGTGAAGAAGCTGCTCAAGCAGCAGCAATCGCCCAGTCAGCTGGCCGAAGCCTGGAATGGCGTGCCCTTGCTGCTGCTGTTCGACTGGTTCTGCGACTGGGCGCACCTGATCCTGCGCTATCAGTTGACCCAGGATGAAGACGGACTAGGCTTGGCCGACATGCGCAAGGTCGTGCAGTACCTGGCGCAGAAAAGCCGCCAGGCCAAGGTGCTGGAGCTCCAGGCGTGGATCCTCGAGCAGCGCCAGAAGGTGCTGGGCAAGGCCAACCTCAACCGTGTACTGCTGCTCGAAGCCTTGCTCGCCCATTGGGTGCAGCTGCCCGGCCAGCGTTGATTCCTATCGTTCATTCAGGTGTGTCCTGTTGCCATGCTCGTAGATTCCCATTGCCACCTCGATCGTCTTGACCTGAGTGCCCACCAGGGCTCCCTCGATGCCGCCCTGCAGGCGGCGCGCGCGCGCGGGGTTGGGCATTTTCTGTGCATCGGCGTGAGCGCCGAAAACGCCGGGGCGGTCAAGGCGCTCAGCGAACAGTACGCCGATGTCGACTGCTCGGTGGGGGTGCACCCGCTGGACCTGGCGCCCGGGGAAACGCCAGCCTTGGAATGGCTGCTGGGCGAACTGACGCACCCGCACGTGGTCGCCATTGGCGAGACTGGCCTGGACTACCACTACGAACCAGAAGCCGCCGAGTTGCAGCAGGCGTCGTTCCGCCTGCACCTGGAAGCCTCGCGGCAGACCGGCAAGCCGGTGGTGGTGCACACCCGTGCCGCCCGCGCCGATACCCTGGCGCTGCTGCGCGAGGCCAGCCTGCCCCAGGCGGGGGTACTGCACTGTTTCACCGAGGACTGGGACATGGCCAAGGCCGCGCTGGACCTGGGCTACTACATTTCGCTGTCGGGCATCGTCACCTTCCGCAATGCCGACGCGCTGCGCGATGTGGCGCGCCAGGTGCCGGTCGACCGCCTGCTGGTGGAGACCGATTCGCCGTACCTGGCCCCCATTCCGCACCGCGGCAAGCCAAACCTGCCGCAATATGTGCGAGACGTGGCCGAGTATGTCGCGTCGCTGCGCGGGGTGAGCTACGCGCAGTTGGCCGAGCAGACCACGGCGAACTTCAAGCGCTTGTTCCCCTTGGCGCGGGTGGCTTGAGGGCCGACCTTCAGGCCAGCCATTGCGATGCCTGGTTCACCAGCAAGGCTGGTCTGCTCTGCGGGCCGGGCAAAAAAAACCCGGGTTCTGGGGGGGGAATCCGGGTTAAGACCATTAGGAGTAAAACAAAGGTACACGGTCCCTGGGCACCTTTATCGGCGCGCCACTTTGGGGGGGATGCGCCGCGCCAACACTTCAAGTATTGGCCAGGATTGGCGCCCCGCCAGCGCGTGCTGGTCGTTTTTTAAACAAATTTGGAATACGCCCGCCAGCCCTTGGGCCTTCAACGCATGGCAATCTGCCGGACCTGTCACAGTGCGTCGTCGACCAGGCGCTGATCGGTATAGAAGTGTGGGGAAAAACGCACCCCGGGGCCGCGCATGGCGCAGATCACGCCCTTAGCGCTCAGGGTTCGATAAATGTCGGCGTTGGCATGGCCATCCAGGCTGAAATTGACGCTCCCGGCCCGACGAGCGGGATCAGCTGGTCGGCGACCACCGTCCTGCCGACGTCCTCCAGCAGCGATAGGCAGGTTTCCAGGGCGCAGGCACCCAGCATGTTCGCAATGGCCGCGTGGTTCAGGTAGCACAGGCCCGGCGCCTGGTCGAACTCATCATGAAACACAGACATGGTTGGAAGATCCGTGCAATTTGCCGCAAGTTAGGCATAATAAACCGCTTCGATTGTCATCCCAGTCCTTCCTATGCAGAAAGAACCTCGTAAGGTCCGTGAGTTTCGTCGTCGCGAGCAAGAAATCCTCGACACGGCGCTCAAGCTGTTTCTCGAACAAGGTGAAGACAGTGTCACCGTCGAGATGATCGCCGATGCCGTGGGCATCGGCAAAGGCACGATCTACAAGCATTTCAAGTCCAAGGCGGAGATCTACCTGCGCCTGATGCTCGACTATGAGCGCGACCTGAACGAGCTGTTGCACTCGGCGGACGTCGACCGCGACAAGGAAGCCCTGTCGCGCGCCTACTTCGAGTTCCGCATGCGCGACCCGCAGCGCTACCGGCTGTTCGACCGCCTGGAAGAAAAGGTGGTCAAGGGCAACCAGGTGCCGGAAATGGTCGAGCAGTTGCACAAGATTCGTGCCTCCAACTTCGACCGTCTGACGCAATTGATCAAGGGCCGGATCAGCGAAGGCAAGCTCGAGGACGTGCCGCCGTACTTCCACTACTGCGCGGCCTGGGCCCTGGTCCATGGCGCGGTGGCGCTGTACCACTCGCCGTTCTGGAGCAATGTGCTGGAGGACCAGGAGGGTTTCTTCCAGTTCCTCATGGATATCGGCGTGCGCATGGGCAACAAGCGCAAGCGCGATCCGGAACCTGCCAACTGACGCCGCGATGTAACACCGGCAAGCCGGGTCCTACCCTGTGTCCCGTCTTGCACCCTGTAGCCAGCCTTGCTGGCGAACCAGGCGAGCGCGGTGTTGTTCACCGGCAGGGCTTGCAAAAACCTGATTTATAAGTCAGGTTTTGCCGGCCCGATCCATCCATGCCGGAGTTCCCATGATCGTCGACCGTCAAGGCAGGCGCTTTCGCAACCTGCGCGTCAGCCTGACTGCTGCGTGCAACTACGCCTGCACCTATTGCGTGCCCGACGGCAAGCGCCTGGTGGCGGCGCACGACGAGCTGTCGGCGGATGCGTTGGCCCGTGGCGTGGCGTACCTGGTGGAGGCGGCCGGCATCGAACGGCTGCGTATCACCGGCGGCGAGCCGCTGGTCAGTCCGCGGTTGGAGGCGTTTCTTCTGGCGGTCGGCCAGCTAGGGCTCGAGGACATCAGCCTGACCACCAATGGTCAGTTGCTCTCGCGCAAGTTGCCGCTGCTGCGCGATGCCGGCATTCGCCGGCTCAATGTCTCCCTCGATACCCTTGACCCATTGGCATTCCGCCGCATCGCCCGCGGCGGCGACCTGGGCAGTGTGCTGGCGGGCATGGCGCAGGCCAGTGCCGCCGGCATGGCAATCAAGGTCAATATGGTGCCGATGCGCGGGCAGAACCTCGACCAGGTCATGCCGATGCTGGAGTATTGCCTGGCCCATGGCTACGAGTTGCGATTCATCGAGCTGATGCGCATGGGCCACCTGGCCCGTGAGCGCAATGCCTTCGTGCAACAGTTCGTCGGTCTCGAGCAGTTGCTGGCGTTGATCGGCCAGGCGCACCTCTACGAGCAGGCGCCACGGCCCTTGGATGCCACGGCCTTGCGTTATCGCATTGCTGGCAAGGGGCACTTTGGCGTGATCGCCAACGAGAGTGTGCCGTTTTGCCGAACCTGCTCGCGTCTGCGTCTGTCCTCTACCGGTTGGCTGCATGGCTGTCTGTCGTCGAGCAACCGTCACTATGTCGGCGACCTGCTCGACAAGCCGCGCCACCAGGCGTTGCCGGCCTTGCAGCGGTTGCTGGTGAAAGCCTTGGCGGACAAGCAGGAGCAGGCGTTTTCCGGGGATGTGATGGTCATGAAGGTGATTGGCGGCTGACTCTGGCGCAAAAGCTGCATCCTGGCGGCTATTCGCCGGTTTTTCGTCACCGGCCTCTGGAGGAAAGATGCGTAGCCTGGTCTTGCTGCTGGCGCTGATGGCGTTGGGCGGCTGCATGAATGTCAGCGATATGGGCGAGGGCGTGCGTTACCACATGAGTGACGCGGGCCTGCTGGATCATAGCGACACCACCCGTACCCTGTCGGTCCGCTTGCAGCCGGACTCGTTCATTTTCATCGGCCAGGGCGCCTTCATGCCGCCGAGCAAGGGCCCGCAGCCGCGGCAGAACGCGGTGGCCGAGGAAGCGTTCAAGAGTTTCGTCGAGTACTTCCCGCTGGTGCGCCGTGCCCAGGGCCCGCTGGGCCTGGAAGATGCCATCGCCGAGGCGCGTTCGGTGGGGGCTGACTATGTGCTCTATACCCGCTTTGCCCGTACCGACGACCGTATTGGTAACGGCGACGAGTGGTATGACGAGCAGGCCGTCGACCGTCTGGGCTGGGACAGTGGTGTAGTGCAGATGATGCTGATCGAGACCAGTACCCGTTACCTGATCGACACCGCGCGGATCAAGAGCCGCGGCGGTTTGTTGACGTTCCACGACAATACCCCGCAGGATTTGCTTGCCGCGCCGATGCGCGAGTACGCTCGTAGCCTTCTGGGCATGAGTCACTGAGTGAGGGTGGGATGAGCGATTCGGGCAAGGCCAACGATCTTCTGGCGCAGATTCCCCAGCACAAGGGGCTGCCACCGGTGCATCTATGGAACCCGGATTTCTGCGGCGACATCGATATGCGTATTGCCCGCGACGGTACCTGGTACTACCTGGGTACGCCGATCGGGCGCAAGCCGATGGTCCGGCTGTTTTCCAGCATCATTCGTCGTGATGGCGATGACTACTTCCTGGTGACGCCGATGGAGAAGGTCGGTATTCGGGTCGATGATGCGCCGTTCGTGGCCGTGTTGCTGGATGTTGAAGGGCAGGGCGAGGGGCAGGTGTTGCGCTTTACCAGCAACGTCGAGGAGCAGATCGAGGCTGGGCCGGGGAATCCACTGCGCGTGGAGCTTGACCCGGCTACCCAGGAGCCGTCGCCCTACGTGTTGATGCGTGGCAACCTCGAGGCGCTGGTCCACCGTAATGTGTTCTACCAACTGGTGGAGTTGGCGGTACCGCGGGTGATTGAGGGGGACGTTTGGCTTGGGGTATGGAGCCGGGGAGAGTTTTATCCTATCGGGCGTGCTGACTAAATATTCACCTTGGCAGCCAGCCTTTCCCCTTAGATACCCATCTATATCAACTTCTTGCTCTTGCTCTTGCTCTTGCTCTTGCTCTTGCTCTTGCTCTCGCTCTTGCTCTTGCTCTTGCTCTTGCTCTTGCTCTTGCTCTTGCT
The DNA here is from genome assembly GCF_024126635.1 of Pseudomonas sp. VA159-2. Taxonomy (NCBI): domain Bacteria; kingdom Pseudomonadati; phylum Pseudomonadota; class Gammaproteobacteria; order Pseudomonadales; family Pseudomonadaceae; genus Pseudomonas; species Pseudomonas sp. VA159-2. The sequence goes on from NZ_JAMYBV010000022.1 coordinate 73,711, forward strand.
CTTGCTCTTGCTCTTGCTCTTGCTCTTGCTCTTG